>JAWOJA010000090.1:0-70494 GCA_046484345.1 Kiritimatiellia bacterium | reverse complement strand
CAGTTGGCGGAAAAACCCTTGAAGGGTGCGAAACGGCTCATCTTCACGCAATACGCGGATACGGCGAGATACCTGTTTGCCAACCTGAACCCCGGCGGCAAGGATCCGGGTATTGAGGTCATTTTCAGCGGGGACAAAAGCAAAGAGAAGGTGGTTGGCCGGTTCGCACCGAAAGCGAATCCCGAGTATCGATTTGCCAAGGACGAATCGGAACTGACGACGGTGATCGCGACGGATGTTCTGGCCGAAGGCTTGAATCTTCAGGATTGCGACAACATCATCAACTATGACCTGCATTGGAACCCTGTCCGCCTGATTCAGCGCTTTGGACGTATCGACCGCATTGGATCAGAGCATGAACGGATATTCGGCTTCAACTTCATGCCCGAAACAGAGTTGGACAAAAACCTGGGCCTTCACGAAAAGCTCGACCGGCGCATTCAGGAAATTCACGACACCATCGGCGAGGACTCCAAGATATTGGATACGCATGAACGCCTGAACACGGAAGCCATGTACGCGATATATGAGACCCGTGGGGGCGGCCCGGTCCAATTGGATTTGTGGGGCGGAGCCGAGGACGAGTTTCTTGATCTCAACGAAGCCGAGGAAATCCTGCGGCAACTGCGCAAGGACAATCCGGCGGAATACGAGCGTATCGCCAATCTGCGTGATGGCATTCGGACGGCCCGCACCTCTCTGCATCGCGGGTTTTATGTCTTTTGTCAGGCGGGTCGTTTCCAACAGCTGTTTCTGCTCGACGAAAAAGGGCGGATCGTTTCCCGCGATGTTCCGAAAGCGGTTGGCGCGGTCAAATGCTCCCCGGAAGCCAAGGCGGAATCATTGCCCGGTGGGTACAATCAGGCTGTCATGGCGGTTCACCGCCAGTTTGCGGAGGAGGTCCGGCACCGCGAAGCAGAGCGGAGTTATACGGCGAACCTGACGCACGGGCAGATTTACGTCCTGCGGGAGATGCGCATGCTGTTCGAATCTTCGAAGGAAGAGGAGCTCCGGCAGAACATCAACGTCCTTGAAAAGGCCATTCGGGGCCCATTGACAGGGGCGGCTAAACGCGAGCTGAACCAATTGCGCCGGAATAGTATCTCAGGCGAAAGCCTGCTTAAGAATCTGATTCGCATTTACGATCAGCACAGCCTGAAAGGTGCCGCAACCCGTCGTTTTCTGGAGGATGAAGATCGTGCGGTGCCACGCATCGTCTGCAGTGAAGCGTTTGTTTGAAGAGAAATCTATTGTTGGGGCTTGCGCACGATCCAGGGAAGCACGCCGCCGAGGAAGAGGGCCGTGATGACGAGGGCCATGACCAGCGCACTGGGATCAGGGGGGATGAAGGGGTTTTCGCGGCGCCTGGAGCAGGGCGCGCAGGTCGTTCAGGATGGCGGCGTTATCGCGCATCAGGCGGGCCTTGGTTTCGGGCAGGGTCGCCCCGGTGACCGGCTCGTGGAGCTGTTGGTAAAAGCGCAGGGAGTTGCCGGTGCCCGACGGGCGCACGGTGATGTGGTTCATGCCCCCAAAATGGAAACGGATGCCCTCGTCGGGAAAGACGAAACCGGCGGATGGCGGGTAGACCGCGTCGTAACGCCCGGTGCGGTAGAGGGTGGCGCCGGTGACGCGGCGGCCGCCGAGAACGAGCGTTCCTGCGCGGGCGGGCTTCGTGGCGTCCAGCGCCCGGGCGAGAATGGCCAGCTTGATGCGGTCGCCCTCCAGCCCGGGATATTCGCCTTCCAGCGGGTCGGGTTCATAGCCGCCGACGAAGAGGCCGATGGCGGGGTCGAGATAGACGCAGCGGTCGAGCATGTCGATGAGCGTCATGCCGCGCGCCTTGCCCCAGGCGGCGGCTTCCGCGGCGAGCAGGCCCGCGAGCAGGCCGTCCTTGTCGGGCACATGTCCGCCGCGGCCCAGGCCCGGTCCTTCGGGCCGTTCTCCGGAGACGGTGAAGCCGTTGCTCTGCTCGCAGGTGACCGCGTTGAACGCGCGTTCCGCGCTCATGCCAAGACATTCGCACAGGACGGGGTGGGCGCGGTCCCGCCACCGGTCGTTGTTCCCCGATTGGAGTGAGGTCAGCTCCCTTAGCCGCTCGGCCTGCGCGGGTGCGGCCGCGTGGTTCATCTCCCACACGGCGCGGTTGCCGGCGGCCAGGGCGGGAAAGCCGACCCAGGTTTTGACGACGCCCAATCCGAATTTAAGGGCCACGCGCGTCAGGCTGTCCTGAGTGACATGCGAGAGGGTCAGGAACTGGCGGTCGGCGCCGGGCAGGAGTCCGCCGGCTCCGGCCTGTTGGCTGAGGCGGAACCAGAGCAGGAGCGTCCAGAGTTCGTTGGCCGGCAGGAGGGTGAAGTCGCCGCCGTAAAGGGCTTGCTGATCCGGCGGGACCCGCACGCTGACGGCGCATCGGTCGGCATCGGGGTCGGTGCCGATCAGCAGGTCGAGGGTGTCGCGCAGTTCGGGGTAGTCGGCCCGGCAGGCGGCCAGCACAGCGGCGGCGGCGCGCTCGTCGCCCGGATCGGGCTGCTGTTCCTGGCCGGCCTCGCTGTGGAAGGCGGGGAAGAGGCCGTCGGGCTCATCGAGCCGGTTGTGGCGGACGACCCGGACGTTGGGAAAGCCGGCCTGTTCGAGCAGTCGGGGCAGGAGGATGCGGCCCGAACCGTGGTAGGCGCACGTGGCGACGGAGAGGTCCTGTTGAGGCGGCTTCGCGGAAGGCGAAAGGAAGCCCAGCAGGTGATGGCGGTATTGGGCGTGCAGGGGCGGGGTGTCGGGGGCATGGGGGGACTCGCCCAGGCGGATGAGGCGGCCCGGCGGGGCCTGATCAAGGGGGAGGCGGCGGATATCGCTGAAGCGGGTCTTGGCGATGAAGCCGTCGAACATGGCGTTGCGTGTGTCGGTATCGAGTTGGGCGCCGCCGCGGGCGATGATTTTGAAGCCGTTGTAGCGGTAGTCGTTATGGCTCGAGGAGATGTAGAGCCCCAGGTCGGCCGTGATCGCGGGCCGGGTGAGGGCGAAGCCGGTTTCGGGGTAGGGGCAGGGGCCGTCGAAAAGGAAAACCGTGTAGCCATGGGCGAGGAAGAGTTCGGCCGTGAGGCGGGCGAAGGCGGGGCTGCAGAC
This sequence comes from Kiritimatiellia bacterium, assembly GCA_046484345.1. GTDB lineage: Bacteria > Verrucomicrobiota > Kiritimatiellia > CAIKKV01 > CAIKKV01 > CAIKKV01. Next base: position 67,374 of record JAWOJA010000090.1, on the reverse strand, counting down.
GCGCGTGTCGTGGCCGATGACGACGCGGGAGAAGGGGGTGGGGCGGCTGAGGCCGTAGGCGGCGGCGCCCGAGGCGGTCAGCAGCAGCACGACGTCGTTGAAGGTGTTGGGTCCCTTGAGAATGGCGGCGTGGGGCCCCTCGTCGCGCAGGCGGAGAATGGAGGCTTTGTCGAACGCCATGAGGGCGCGGATGCCGGCGGTGCCGAAGCGGACGGCGCGCTGGAACGTGTTGAGCAGGTCGGGCCAGCGGCCGGCCTCGATGGCGGCGGCGATGCCGGCGCGGGCATTGGGAGAGAGGGTGTCAAGAACGTCCGCCTCGAGCCAGAGCCGCAGGGCGGGCAGGGCGCGGGCGCGGGCGTCGGCGGCGAGGGCCGGGGTCAGCGTGCCGCCGGCCACGGCCTCGCGCAGGTAGGCGTCGAGACCGGTGTGCGCCTTTTGGAGCAGGATGTCGGTGGAAGGGGATGGCATGGGGGACTCCGGGAACTGGGGCAAGGATAATGAGGGTGGAGCTTGATTGCAAGCCGGGGGTTTGCTTCAATAGGAAGTTATGAAACGTAAGGACACGGCCGATGTGCTGGCGGGCTTGCGGGGGATTGTGGCGGACGCCCTCGCGGTGTTTGGCGGCTTCATGCTGGCCATCTGGGTCCGGTTTGACAGCGGCTGGCTGGAGGTGGAGGCGGGCCGTCCCCCCAGTCTCTATTTCAAATACGGGCTGGGCAGCCTGGCGGCCACGGTGGTGTTCCTGTTTGTTTTCAAATCGTTGCAGCTCTATGTGCGGCCGCAGACGGGGCGGTTCGAGAACAAGATTCCCCGCCTGATGAGGGGAATGATCTGGGGGTTGCTGATCACGACCGCGCTGGCCTTCCTGGTGCGCGATCCGGCCTATCCGGAGTATTCGCGCCTGACGCTTGCCATCGCGTTTTTCACAACCGCGGTGCTGGTGTTGCTGGAGCGGTACCTGCTGTTTCGGCTGGAGTTGCACGAGGCGCGGCACAGCGCCACGCGGAGCGCCGTGTTGCTGGTGGGAACGGACGAGGTGGCGGCCCGGCTGGCCAAGGCCATTCGGCACGAGCCCCGGCTGCGGACCCGGGTGGCCGGGTTTGTGGCCACGAACGGCGAAACGGCCCATGCGGAGCTGGGCGAGCCGGTGAAGGGCCGGTTGGAAGACCTGGAGCGGCTTCTCACGGGAGGGGGCGTCGACCAGTTGATCGTGTGCGACACGCGCCTGGACCAGCACCGGATACTGGACGTCCTGTTGCTGTGCGAGCGGCACCTGGTGACCTTTCACATGGTGCCGGATCTGTTCCGGATCATGACGGGCAGTGTGGATATGCAGACCGTGGGCGACGTGCCCCTGCTGGGGGTCAGCCGGTGGCCGCTGGACTTTTTCTGGAACCGGCTGTTCAAGCGGATCGAGGATGTGCTGGGCGGTCTGGTGGGGCTGATCGTTTCTCTTCCGGTCATTGCGGTGGCGGCGGTTCTGATCAAGCGCTCGTCGCCGGGCCCCTTTTTTTACCGGCAGATCCGGTGCGGCGAAGCGGGGCGCACCTTCACCTTGTATAAGTTGCGGACCATGCCGGTGGATGCCGAGGCGGGGACCGGTCCGGTGTGGGCGACGCCGGACGACCGGCGGCGCACACCCGTGGGCGCCTTTTTGCGGGCGTACAATTTGGACGAACTGCCCCAGTTCTGGAATGTGCTGAAGGGCGACATGAGCCTGGTGGGGCCGCGGCCCGAGCGGCCCCATTTTGTGGAGCAGTTCAAGGCGGACATCCAGCATTACATGTGGCGGCACGTGTCGAAACCCGGCATGACGGGTTGGGCGCAGGTCAACGGCCTGCGAGGCGACACGAGCATTGAGGAGCGCATCCGGTACGACTTGTATTATTTGGAAAAGTGGTCGCTCTCGATGGATTTCAAAATCCTGATCAAGACCCTGTTTGCCCGGGAGAATGCGTATTGAGGGGCAAGTATGCTGAAAATTGATTTGGCCGGTACGTGGAGCTTAAGCCGCAAAGGCGCGAAGGATCGTCCCCTTCCGGTGGCGGTGCCGGGCGACAATGCGTCGGCGCTGCTGGCGGCCGGCAAGATTCCCGACCCTTACGACCGGATGAACGAGCTGGCGGTCCAGGGGGATCGGCCGCGAAGCGTGGGTATTTGAGCGGACTTTCGACGTGCCGGCGGAGGTGGCCGGTGCGCCCGGGTTGTTCCTGAATTTTGACAGTCTCGACACCGTGGGCCGGGTTTTTGTGAACGGCCGCCCGGCTCGAAGCGGAGGCGGTCAGCGACAAGCCCTCTTTTTTTGTAAGACTGGATGTGGCGGGCGTGCGTGGCCGGTTTGACGACAACATGATCACGCTGTTGCGCGGTGAAAAGAGGAAGCTGGTCTTTGCGGCTGGGACCGCCGTGATTGCCGTTCGGGAGAAGGCCAGGTCGAAAACGATGAAGAAGGGCTCCGGACCATGAAGGTTTTTGGGGAAAACATGGCCTGGTTGCTGAAAAAGCCGGCGTAGCTCCATTTGGATTGACGCGCCGGTTTAATCAGAGTAAAAACGTGGCTCATTAAAACCGTTTGTCGTCGGGCCTCCAAAAAGGAGAACATTATGAAGGTTGGATTTTACGGGCATGTGCGGCAGTACCACAATATCAAGGCCGAGATTGACGCCAACATCCAGAAGGTTCTGGAAAGCGGCGAATACGTCATGGGCCCGATGCTGAAGCAGTTCGAAAAGGAACTGGCCGATTTTCACGGCACCCAGTATGCGGTCGGCGTCGGCAACGGCACGGACGCGATCTGGCTGGCCCTCATGGCCATGAACATCGGCCCGGGCGACGAAGTCATCACCCACCCGAACACCTTCTTTGCCACGGCGGAAGCGATCTGGGTCGTCGGCGCGACGGCGGTATTCGTCGATTGCGATCCCAAGACAAAGTGCATCGATCCCACGAAGATCGAGGCCGCCATCACGGCGAAGACGAAGTGCATCATCCCCGTGCATCTTTACGGGCAGTGCGCCGACATGACGGCCATCAAGAAGATTGCCGACAAGCACCACCTGAAGATCATCGAGGACAACGCCCAGGCGATCGACGCGGCCGGCGATACGTTCAAGATCGGCCAACTCAGCGACGTGGCCACCACGAGCTTTATCATCCAGAAGAACCTCGGGACCTTTGGTGACAGCGGCGCGCTGGTGACGAACGACGCCGAGATCGACGCCCGCGTGCGTATCCTGCGCAACCACGGTTCGCCCAAGCGCAACGTGCATAGCTTCGGCTTCAACAGCCGCCTGGACGATCTGCACGCCGGCGTTCTCAGCGCCAAGATCAAGCATATCCACGCTTGGAACGATCTGCGCATCCAGTGGGCCGCCCGGTACACCGAGGGGCTGAAGGGCGCCAAGTCCTTCCTGTTGCCCTATCAAAAACCCGGCTACCGCCACATCTTCCACCTCTACGCCATCGAAGTGAAGGATCCGGCCAAGCGCGACGCGATGGTGGATTTCCTCGTGCAGAACGGCGTGGACGCCAAGACGCACTATTCGATCGCGATCCACAAGCAGGCCGGCTATCCGTGGGGCAAGGAAGCCCGCATCGTGGGCTCCGTGGCCAATGCCGAGCGCAACGCGGCCACGTGCGTCAGCCTTCCGATGTTCCCGGAACTGACGGCGGACGAAGTGGATTATGTGATCCAGAAGGTCATGGAGTGGGACAAGGCCAACGCCTAAGCGCCCGGGGGATAATTGACAAACAGAACGGGACGGGCAATAGCCCGTCCCGTTTTTCTAACAAGACGAGGAGACGGCAGATGAGCGGACGTTATTCGGTTATGATTGTGGGCATGGGCAAGCGCGGCATGCACCACGCCACGGCTTTCCAGGCGAATCCCCGGTTTCAAGTGGCGGGCCTCTGCGACATTGACAGCGTCAAGTTGGACGCGGCTGTTGCCAAGATTGGCGGCGGGGTCAAGGGCGGCACGGATGCCGCGAAGCTGGCCCGCGAGATCAAGCCCGACGTTTTCTGCTTCTGCACGATGCCGCACCTGCGCACGCCGTTCGTGAAAATGGCCTGCGAGGCGGGCGCCAAGTTGATCGCCTTTGAAAAGCCGGTGGCCCTGACGAGCCAGGAGATGTTCGTGTTGCGGGACCTGATCGGCCAGGCGGGGGCGAAGGGCGTGGTCAGTCACCAGCACCGGTATGGCGCGCATTACCGGAAGGTGAAGGAGATCATTGCCGGCGGCGCCCTGGGCCGGGTGCATACCGTTTACGGTTCGGCCACAGGCTGGATGACGCACATGCTGTCGCACCTGATCGATTACACCCGCTGGTACAACGGAGAAGCGGAAGCGCAGTGGGCGATGGCTCAGGCGGCGGGTCGCGGCAAGTTCAGTGACAACCATCCGTCGCCCGACTACATTGCCGGTTTTGTGCAGTTTGCCAACGGGGTGCGGGGTGTCTACGAATGCGGCGCGGGGGCACCGGACCAGCCCGAAGTGGCCAAATGGTGGGGCAAGTGCCGCATGGGGGCGCAGGGCACGGAAGGCTTTGCCGAAGTGCTGACCAATGGCGGCTGGCGTGCGGTCACGAAGAGCGGCGGATTCCAGAGCGGCGAAGGCGTGATGAACTACGAGCTCGACATGCCGCCCTACATCCAGGACATGGCCGACTGGTTGGACGGCACAAAGCTTCACCCCTGCAATTTCGAGAACGCCTGCAAGGGCGCTGAAATCATGCTGGCTCTTCAGCGCTCGGCCGCCGAGGGCGGGCAGGTGGCGCTTCCCCTGAGCGCTCCGGGCAACGAATTGGAACTGCTCAAGGCGAAAGTGGGGGTTGCGAAGGTGTTGCTGTCCTCGTCCGAGAACGCCAAAGAATACGGAGTGTAGTTTCGTGGAAGTTATCATGCGTGAAGATGCCGGGCAGGCGGCCGACCTGGCCGTCCGCCTGATTGCGCGCGCGATCCGGGTCAAACCGGATCTTGTGCTCGGGCTGGCCACGGGGCGGACGATGGAGGATGTGTATTCGCGCCTGGCGCGCCTGCACGACCAGGACGGACTCAGTTTTGCGGGTGTCCGAACCTTCAATCTCGACGAGTATATCGGCATTCCCGCGGAGCATCCCTGCTCCTATCGGCATTACATGAACGAGCACCTGTTTGCCAAGGTGGATATTTGTCCCGAAAACACCTATTTGCCGAACGGGATGGCCGCGGATCTGGGTGCGGAATGCGTGGCCTATGAGAAGCTGATGAAGTCGGTCGGCGGGGTCGATTTTCAGCTTCTTGGAATCGGGAGTGACGGCCACATCGGGTTTAACGAACCGTTGTCGGCGCTTCAGAGTAGAACCCGGGAAAAAGCGCTCACCCCCTCCACGCTACGCCAGAACGCGTCCATGTTCGGGGGCGATTTGTCGAAGGTCCCGCGGCGCGCGATCACCATGGGGGTGGGGACGATTCTGGAGAGCCGGCGGTGCGTGATGCTGGTCACGGGGGCCGCGAAGTCAGGCATTCTCGCCCAGGCGGTCGAGGGCCCGATCACGGCCATGGTGTCGGCTTCCGCCCTGCAGTTGCACGCGCATTGCACGGTGATTGTGGATGAGGCGGCGGCGGATGGGTTGAAGGGCAAGGATTATTACCGCTGGATTTTTGAGAACGAGCCCGAATGGGCGGGGTTTCGCTAATCCGCCTGCTCGGTTGTCCCGGCCTTTTTTTCAAGAAGGGTGCGGCGGCATAAGGCGGCATCTTACAATTCGCAGAAGGTGTCGTCCGCAGTCAGGTTCTTGCAGGGGAAGCGCCAGGTTTCGCCGGGTTCGCCGATGAGGGCCTCGGCCGCTTCGGGGCCCCAGGTGCCGGCGGGATAGCCGTAGAGCTTCAAGTCCGGCTCGGCCCGCCAGGCCAGCAGGATTGGCTCCAGGAAGGCCCAGGTGGCCTCGGACTCCTCGTCGCCCAAGTAGAGGGTCGAATCGCCCGCCATGGCGTCCAGCAACAGACGCTCATAGGCGCTTGGCAGAAGCTCGGCGGTGAGGCCCTTGTAATGGAACTCCATGCCGGCCTCCCGCGCCTTGAAGCCCGCCCCCGGCACTTTGAGGTTGAATTTCAGCACGATCCCTTCGTCCGGCTGGATCCGGATGATGAGCTGGTTGGGGGGGCCGGGCACGCCGTTTTGCTTGCGGAACAGGGTCTGCGGGCTGGGCTTGAAATGGATCACCACTTCCGTCACCCGCGTGGGAAGGCGCTTGCCGGTGCGGATGCAGAAAGGAACGCCATTCCAGCGCCAGTTGTCCACTTCACAGCGCAACGCGACATAGGTTTCCGTGCGGGAATCGGCCCTTACGCCCTGTTCTTGGCGGTAGCCCGGAACCCGGCCGCCGCGAATGGTGGATTCCGTGTATTGCCCGCGCACGACCCGGGAGGTCACCTTGTCCGGCGTCAGCGGCTTCAGCGACTGAAACACTTTGAGCGTTTCACGGCGGATGGAGCGGGCCGAGGCCGAGCCCGGCGGCTCCATGGCGATGAAGCCCAGGATCTGGAGCAAATGGTTCTGCACCATGTCGCGCAATGCGCCGGCCTGCTCGTAGTAACCGCCCCGGTTTTCCACGCCCAGCTCTTCGGCGGAGGTGATTTCGACCCGGGAGATGAAGTTCCGGTTCCACAGCGGCTCGAAAATGCCGTTGCCGAACCGCATGACGAGGATATTCTGAACCGTCTCCTTGCCGAGATAATGGTCGATCCGGTAAATGGCCGTCTCGGGAAAAGCGGATTGGAGCAGGCGGTTGAGCGCGCGGGCGGACTCGAGGTCCCGTCCGAAGGGCTTTTCGATGACGATCCGACGCCACGCCCCGGGCGGGGGCCGGTTGAGGCCGGCTGCGGTCAGCCCCTTGAGAATGGGCTCATGAAGGTCGGGCGGGACGGCCAGGTAAAAGAGGATGTTGCCCCCGGCGCCGACTTGCGCGTCGAGCTCGCCGAGCCGCTGGCGCAGGGCCGCGAACCCGGCTTCGTCGGCCGGATTGAAGGCGAGGTAATGAAGCTGCCCGAGGTCGCCAACGGGGTTGGGGTTGTCGCGCGCGATCTTTTCCCGGAAGGCGGCATCGTCGAGCGTCGAGCGGCCAGTTCCCAGCATGGCAAAGTTCGGGGGGGTCAATCCTTTTTCGGCAATTTTGCCCAGGGCCGGGATCAGCATGCGCGCCGTCAGGTCGCCCGAGGCGCCGAAGATGACCAGGATCAATCCGTTTGCGGAACTGGCGTTTAAGGTGTCCATACACCTTCACTATAGCCGCGATCCGGAAGAAATCAACCGATTATTCGCCAGTGTCCAATTCCCGGACGGCCGCGCGAACCGCCGCGCTGGGATCCGTTTCCTACCTAACTAGACCTCTACCTAACTGGACCTCCGTGTCCACCGGGTGACCCGCCCGAACAAGAACCATGCCAGTTTTTTTGGCCGGTTCAACGGTTTTTTGATGCGTTTGCCCTGCCCGAAGGAACGGATTCCTTGCGAAAATGGGGCGGAACATGGTAGATTGAATGGTTTATGAACATTATTGACACGGATTTTCTGGTTGTGGGCAGTGGGATTGCCGGACTGATGTCGGCCATCCACCTGAGCGCCCATGGCCGTGTATTGCTTCTCACCAAGAAAGCCCGCGCCGAAAGCAACACGAATTACGCCCAGGGCGGCATCGCCTGCGTCACCGCCTCGGACGACACTTTTGAGCAGCACGTCCAGGACACGCTCATCGCCGGCGCCGGGCTGTGCCGCGAGAAGGTCGTTCGCGCCATTATCAGCGGCGGGCCGGCCCGCATCGCGGAGCTTCGCGAGCTGGGGGTTGACTTCGCCTCCGACCTGGGCCGCGAGGGGGGGCACTCCCAGCGCCGGGTTCTCCATGCCGGCGACATTACCGGGCGCGAGGTGGAAACCGTTTTGCTCCGCCACGTCATGAGCAATCCGGCCGTCACGGTCCAGGAAAACTGCATGCTCATCGACCTGATCACCACCGGGTGGCTGGGCCTTGGCGGCGAGCAGCGTTCGGTGGGCGCGTACGCCCTCAACCGCATCACCGGCGAGGTTTTCGGCGTCCGGGCGCCCCGCACCGTGCTGGCCACGGGCGGGGGCGGCAAGGTCTACCTCTATACCAGCAACCCCGACATTGCCACCGGGGACGGGGTGGCGGTGGCGTGGCGGGCGGGTCTTCCCATCGCGAACATGGAATTCATCCAGTTCCATCCCACCTGCCTGTACCATCCCCAGGCCAAGTCGTTTTTGATCAGCGAAGCGGTCCGCGGGGAAGGGGCCCAGCTGGTCGATGCCGACGGGCGCCCGTTCATGGACCGGTATGATCCGCGCGGCGCGCTGGCCACCCGGGACGTCGTGGCCCGGGCGATCGACAGCGAAATGAAGCGCACCGGCTCGCGCTGCATGTATTTGGACGTGCGCGACAAAGGGGCCGCCTTCCTGAGCAACCGCTTCCCCAACATCTACGGCGCCTGCAAGAAGTTCGGCTATGACATGGCCGCCGATTTGATCCCCGTGGTGCCCGCGGCCCACTTCTTTTGCGGAGGCGTGCAGGCGGGGGTCGACGGCGCCACGGCGATGGCCGGCCTGTACGCGGTGGGCGAGGTGGCCTGCACGGGGCTGCACGGAGCCAACCGGCTGGCGAGCAACTCCCTGCTGGAGGCGCTGGTTTGTTCCTGGAACCTGGCGCAGACAATTTCGCGGCGGCCCCCGGAGGAGGGGACGCGGCCGGCCATTCCGGCCTGGCAATCGGGCAAGGCGGTGCCCAGCGACGAGGCCATCGTGGTTTCCCACAACTGGAACGAGGTTCGGACCTGCATGTGGGACTACGTGGGCATTGTGCGTTCCGACAAGCGGCTGGAGCGCGCGCTGCGCCGCATCCGCATGCTCCGGGCCGAGATACGCCAGTACTACCTTGACTACCTGATCACGGCCGACGTGCTCGAGCTGCGCAACCTGGCCGCCGTGGCCGAGCTGATTGTGCGCAGCGCCGGCCGGCGGCGCGAAAGCCGGGGGTTGCACTACACACTGGACCATCCGGGGGCGGAGGACGCGCGCGGAGTGCGGGACACGGTGATACGCGACCAGCCGGGCGAGCATATTGCGCGCCGGCGCACGCCAACGGAGAGAGAAAAAACATGGGCATGAATGTAACGGAAAAGATTTTAAGCGCGCACCTCGCCGAGGGCGAGCTGAAGCCCGGGGCCGAGATTGCCATCCGGATCGACCAGACCCTGACGCAGGACGCGACCGGCACGATGACGTATTTGCAGTTCGAAGCCATGGGGCTGGACCGCATCCGGAACGAACTGGCCGTCAGCTACGTGGACCACAACACCATCCAGGTGGGTTACGAGAATTCGGACGACCACCTCTACCTGCAGAGCGTGGCCGCCCGATACGGCATCCTGTTCTCCCGTCCCGGAAATGGGATCTGCCACCAGGTCCATCTCGAGCGGCTCGGTGTTCCCGGCAAAACCCTCCTGGGCGCCGATTCGCACACCCCCACGGGCGGGGGGATCGGCATGATCGCCATCGGCGCGGGCGGCCTCGACGTGGCCATGGCCATGGCGGGCGGCGCCTTCCACATGGCTTCGCCCAAAGTGGTGCGCGTTCTGCTGTGCGGCCGGCTGCGGCCGTGGGTCACCGCCAAGGATGTGATCCTGAAAGTGCTCCAGGCCTTCACGACCAAGGGCAACGTCGGCATGGTGCTGGAATACGCCGGGCCCGGCGTCGCCACCCTCTCTGTGCCCGAGCGCGCCACCATCACCAACATGGGAGCCGAGTGCGGCGTCACCACCTCGGTCTTCCCGAGCGATGCGGTAACCCGGGCCTTTATGAAGGCCCAGGGCCGCGAGAAGGACTGGCGTGAGCTGGCGGCGGATCCCGACGCCACGTACGCCAAAACGGTGGAAATCGACCTGGCCACGCTGGAGCCCCTGGCGGCGGCCCCGCATTCGCCCGACCACATCGTCACGATCGCCTCGCTTCAGGGGCTGGCCGTCCAGCAGGTTCTGGTGGGCTCCTGCACGAACGCCTCGGTCCGTGACATCCAGGTCGTGGCCGCCATTCTGAAGGGCCGCAAAATCGATCCGAATGTCAGTTTCGGCGTGGCGCCGGGCTCCCGGCAGGTCCTGGCCATGGCGGCGGCGGACGGCAGCCTGGCCAATCTGATCGACTCCGGCGCGCGGATCCTGGAGAGCGCCTGCGGCTTCTGCATCGGCAACTCGCTGTCGCCCTCCACGGACGCCGTCAGCCTGCGCACGAGCAACCGCAACTTCGAGGGCCGTTCGGGCACCGCCTCGGCCCGCGTGTACCTCGTCAGCCCGCCCGTGGCCGCCCTGGCGGCCCTGCGCGGCAAGGTCGTCAACCCGCTGGCCGAGACGGAGACCGCCTTTCCCGCGGCGGCGGAGCCCGAGGCGTTCCGCCTGGACGACTCGATGTTTGTGCCCCCGCCCGAATCGGGCGCGCACGTCCAGGTGGTGCGGGGACCCAACATCGGCGAGCCGCCGCACAACGCCCCGCTGCCGCTGAAGCTGGCGGGCGTGGCCGCCATCAAGGTGGGCGACAAGATCACGACCGACCACATCATGCCCGCGGGCGCGCGTCTCAAATACCGGTCCAACATCCCGGTCTACTCCCAGTATGTCTTCGAGCCGGTGGACGCCTCCTTCGCGAAGCGTGCGGCACAGAATCGGGACAACCGGCTGCACAATTTCATCGTTGCCGGCGACAGCTACGGCCAGGGTTCGAGCCGCGAGCACGCGGCCGTCTGCCCGATGTTCCTCGGCGTGAAGGCCGTGATCGCCAAGTCGATCGAACGGATCCACACCGCCAACCTGATCAACTTCGGGATCGTGCCGCTGACGTTTGAGAATCCGGCCGACTATGACAAGATTATGGCGGGCGACCATTTGCGCATTGACCAGGTGCGGGCCGCGCTGGAGAAGGGCAAGAGCTCGGTCACGCTGCGGGACGACACCCGGGACGAGAACATTTCGCTGAAGCTGACACTGACCGAACGCCAGCGCCTGATTCTGCTGGCGGGCGGACTGTTGAACACATTCAAGGCTTAACACCGAGAGCGGGAGCGGACGATGAGCGGAAAAATCAGCGTGCCCCAGGAGGGCGAACGGATCCAGATGGGGACGGACGGGGTGTTGCGGGTGCCCGAGCGGCCCGTGATCCCCTTTATTGAAGGCGACGGGATCGGGGCGGACATCACCCGGGCGGCCATGATTGTGTGGAATGCGGCCGTGGCAAAGGCTTACGGCGGGAAGCGCAAGGTCTTCTGGATGGAGATTTTCGCGGGCGAAAAGGCCAACACGGTCTATGGGCCGAACACGTGGTTGCCGGCGGAGACGCTGCAGGCGTGCCGGGATTATGTGGTCTCGATCAAGGGGCCGCTCACCACGCCTGTGGGCGGGGGCATCCGCAGCCTTAACGTGGCCCTTCGCCAGGAGCTGGACCTCTACGTCTGCCTGCGGCCCGTGCGCTGGTTCAAGGGCGTGCCCTCGCCGGTCAAGCGGCCCGAGCTGACGGACATGGTGATTTTCCGCGAGAACTCCGAGGACATCTATGCCGGCATCGAATGGGCGGCCGGTACCCCCGAGGCGCGCAAGCTGGTTGACTTCCTGCGCGGAGAGATGGGGGTCAAGAAAATCCGGTTTCCCGAGACCTCGGGCCTGGGCATCAAGCCGGTTTCCTCCGAAGGCACGAAGCGGCTGGTGCGGGCCGCGATGCGTTATGCGATCGAGCAAGACCGGCCCTCCGTGACCCTGGTGCATAAGGGCAACATCATGAAGTACACGGAGGGGGCTTTCCGGGACTGGGGGTACGAGCTGGCCCGCGAGGAGTTCGGGGCGACGCCGATCGACGGCGGCCCGTGGCTGAAGTTTAAAAATCCGAGAACGGGCCGCGAGATCGTGGTCAAGGACTGCATTGCGGACGCCTTTTTGCAGCAGATTCTGACGCGGCCGGCGGAATACGGCGTGATTGCCACGTTGAATTTGAACGGGGATTACATTTCCGACGCCCTCGCCGCCTGCGTGGGGGGGATCGGGATTGCGCCGGGAGCCAACATCAACTATGTCACGGGAGCGGCCTGTTTCGAGGCCACACACGGCACGGCCCCGAAGTATGCGGGGCAGGACAAGGTGAATCCGGGTTCGCTGATCCTGTCCGGCGAGATGATGTTCCGTTACATGGGCTGGACGGAGGCGGCGGAGCTGATTGTGAAGGGGGTGGAGGGGGCGATTGGCGCGCGGCGGGTGACCTATGATTTTGCCCGCCAGATGCAGGGCGCGACGGAGGTCGGCTGCCGCGCATTCGGCGAAGCGGTGGCGGGATGGATGTGATTTCGGAGGCCGATCCGCAAAATAAAAAAATAAATTCCTTTGACGTGGCGTGTGGATTTGGTAAGTTGGACTGCATTTTTCCGGGAAAGCGGGTGTTTTTCCGGAAGAAAAAAACCGGGGTGTTCGTGACGCTCTTCGACCCTGCTGTTCTTCTTTCGGGAGGAAGGCAAGGGAGGGGAGTGTTTTATGCCGTCTGAAGCCCTGGGTTGATGGGGAAAAGGGCAGCCCACGTAGCTCAGTTGGTAGAGCACGTCCTTGGTAAGGACGAGGTCAGCGGTTCGATCCCGCTCGTGGGCTCCAGCGTCGAAAGACGCGCGATTTGAAGAAGAAGAGACCGGTTACGGAAAACAAGAGAGGCAGTTATGGCGAAAGAAACGTTTGAACGGAACAAGCCGCATGTCAACGTCGGGACCATTGGTCACGTCGATCATGGTAAAACCACGCTAACCGCCGCCATTACGCGCGTGCAGTCGCTCAAGGGCCTGTCCACCTACATTCCGTACGACCAGGTGGCGAAAGCTTCCGAGTCCCAGGGCCGCCGCGATCCGACGAAGATTCTGACGATTGCCACCTCCCACGTCGAATATGCCACGGAAAAGCGCCACTACGCGCACGTCGACTGCCCCGGACACGCCGATTACGTGAAGAACATGATCACGGGCGCGGCGCAGATGGACGGCGCGATCCTGGTGGTCAGCGCGGCCGACGGCCCGATGCCGCAGACCCGCGAGCACATCCTGCTGTCCCGCCAGGTGGGCGTGCCCCGGATCGTCGTGTTCCTGAACAAGATCGACCTGGTGGACGACCCCGAGTTGCTCGACCTCGTCGAGATGGAAGTCCGCGAACTGCTGACGAAGTACAACTTCCCCGGCGACGACACCCCCATCATCCGCGGCTGTTCGCTGCCGGCGAGCCAGGCCACCACGGCCGACGATCCGGCCTGCAAGCCTATCACCGAGCTGATGAACGCCTTGGACACCTACATTCCGGACCCGGTCCGTATCATGGACCAGGCGTTCCTGATGCCCATCGAAGACGTGTTCTCGATCGAAGGACGCGGCACGGTGGTGACGGGTCGCGTGGAGCGCGGCATTGTCAAGGTCGGCGAGGAAGTGGCGATCGTGGGCATCAAGCCGACGGTCAAGACGATCGCGACGGGCGTTGAAATGTTCCGCAAGCTGCTGGACCAGGGCCAGGCCGGCGATAACATCGGCGTCTTGCTGCGCAGCATGAAGAAGGAAGACGTGGAGCGCGGCCAGGTGCTGGCGAAGCCCGGCTCGATTACGCCGCACACGACCTTCAAGGCCGAAGTGTATGTGCTGAGCAAGGATGAGGGCGGCCGTCACACCCCGTTCTTCAAGGGGTATCGTCCGCAGTTCTATTTCCGCACGACCGACGTGACGGGCGACGTTAGCCTGCCCGAAGGCGTCGAAATGGTGAAGCCCGGCGACAACATCTCGATTGAGGTGAAGTTGATCGTGCCGGTGGCCATGGAAAAATCGATGCGTTTCGCTATCCGCGAAGGCGGCCGCACAGTCGGCGCCGGCACGGTGGCGGAAGTCGTCGCCTAACACAGTAGATCAATCCGATTTCCATCCCGGTTCCGGGCGCGGGCCCGGCCACGGGGTGACAGGAAGAAACGGTTATGCCGCGCGACTTGGTTATATTGGCGTGCACGGAGTGCAAACGCCGCAATTACACAACGACAAAAAACAAACGCACGACGCCGGATCGTCTCGAGCTGAAGAAGTACTGCCGCTTTGAGCGGAAGCACACGCCTCACCGGGAAGTGAAATAGCGGAATGCGGGATTCGCACGTTGCAGGTCAGTAGCTCAATTGGCAGAGCACCGGTCTCCAAAACCGGTTGTTGGGGGTTCAATTCCCTCCTGACCTGCCAGTTTCAACCAGGCTGGCGAGAGCCGGCGGAAGGGGCGGCCCCGGGATGAAGGAGAAACTTAAGCAGGGATTCGGGAAGATCTCGGGCTTTATTGGCGAGGTTCGCCTCGAGATCATCAAGTCCACCTGGCCGACGCGGCCCGAGCTGGTCGAATCGACGATCGTGGTGATGTTCACGGTGGCCATGCTGAGCCTGTTCGTCTGGCTGAGCGACCTGGTCATCATCAACGTGGTCAAGCTTCTCCTTGCCTAGGCGGTGCATGCGATGAATAAGGAATGGTACGTGTTGCAGGCGTTGACGGGTCAGGAGGCGAAAGCCCGTGACAGCATCCTGAAGCGTCTTCAGTCTGAGGAAATGACCGACTTCATCGACGAGGTGTTGATCCCCGTGGAGAAGGTGACGGAAGTCAAAAAAGGCGTCAAACGGACCATCAACCGCAAGTTTTTTCCCGGATACATTCTGGCTCACATCGGCCTCTACGATGAGAACCGGAAGATCGTGGAGAAGGTCTGGTACTTTATCCGGGAGACGCCCGGCGTGATCGGCTTTATCGGCGGGAATGAAAATCCGGTGCCGTTGAGGCAGGAAGAGGTGGACGTCATCCTGCACCAGGCCGAGGACAAGAAGGTCAAGGCGAAGCCGAAGATCCAGTTCGAGAAGAACGAGACCGTGAAGATCACGGACGGGCCTTTCATGAACTTCACGGGCACGATCGACGAAATCGATCCCGAGCGGGGCCGGTTGAAGATATCCGTGGCGATTTTCGGCCGGACGGCGCCGGTTGAGTTGGAATATTGGCAGGTGGAGAGGGCGTAGTTCCCCTGCGACGGTTCGGAAACAGACAGGCTGGCGGCAGCGCAGGACGCAGCGCGAAGGACCGACAGCCGAATAGGGAAGTGCGTTATGGCGAAAAAGGTTACAGGAAAAGTCAAGCTGCAGATCCCCGCGGGTCAGGCGAATCCGGCCCCTCCGGTGGGTCCGGCGCTCGGCCAGCACGGTGTCAACATCATGGAGTTCTGCAAGCGCTTCAATGCGGAAACGCAGGCGCTGGCGGGGCTGGTCATTCCGGTGGTCATCACCATCTTTCAGGACCGTTCATTCACGTTCATCACGAAGAGCCCCCCGGCTTCCTCGTTGTTGAAGAAGGCGGCGGGTCTTGCGAAGGGCTCGGGGGTGCCGAACCGCGACAAGGTCGGCAAGGTCACCAAGGCGCAGGTGCGGGAGATCGCGAAGGCGAAGGCCAAGGATATGAACGCCTTTGACGAGGATCAGGCGATGCGTGTGATCGAGGGAACGGCCCGCAGCATGGGCATCGAGGTGACGCCATGAGCAGGCACGGCAAAAAATACAGGGCGATCAGCGAAAAGGTGGAAGAGCGTCTTTATGAACCCGCCGAAGCGGTGGAGTTCTTGAAGGCGAACAAGTACGCCAAGTTCGATGAGACGGCTGAAATTCATTTTCGACTCGGTGTCGATCCGAAGAAAACCGACCAGACGGTGCGCGGCACGGTGAGTTTGCCCCATGGATCGGGCAAAGCTGTGAACGTGGCCGTGTTCGCCTCGGGCGCCGCGGCAGATGCGGCCCGGAGCGCGGGAGCGGACTTTGTCGGGATGGACGACCTGATTGAAAAGGTAAAGGGCGGCTGGACCGGGTTCGACGTCGCGATCGCGACGCAGGACGCCATGAAAGTGGTGCGGACACTGGGCAAAATGCTCGGACCGCGCGGACTGATGCCCAATCCGAAGACGGGAACCGTGACGGATGACACGGCGGCGGCGGTGAAGCAGTTCAAAGCCGGCCGGGTGGAGTTCCGAATGGATCGTCACGGGAATGTGGGCGTTCCGTTTGGCAAGCTCAGTTTCGAAACGAAGGCATTGGTGGATAACGCGAATTCGGTGATTGTCGCCATCAAGGGCTCCCGGCCTGCCTCGGCCAAGGGCGTCTTTGTGAAGCGGTGCACGCTTTCGTCCACCATGGGCGTCGGGCTGCGGCTGAACGTGCGCGACTAAAGGAAAAGGAAGCCGAGTCCATGAGACCGGAAAAAGAAGCGATCCTCAAGGAAATCAAGCAGAAGGTGGACGCGTCGGAATTTCTGTTGCTGGCGGATTATCGTGGGATGACCGTTGAGCAGTTCTCCGCGCTTCGCGCCTCCCTGCGCGGTTCGGGAGCCCGGATCCAGGTTGTGAAGAACAGCCTGCTCCAGCTCGTGGCCCGCGAAAAGGGATGGAGCGCCATCGAACCGCATCTCGCGCAATTCTCGGCCATGGTGGTCGGGAAGAACGTGGTGGAAGCGGCGAAGGCGATCAAGAAATTCCGGGCGGAGGCGAAAAACCGCCCGGAGATGAAGGCGGGCATGATGGGCGACACGTTCCTGTCCTTCAAGGACATCGAGGACCTGGCGTCCATGCCGCCCCGCGAAGTGCTTCTGGCTCAGATGGTGGGCACGATTGCCGCGCCGATGACGCGCCTCGTGGGCGTCATGAACCAGAAGGTGTGCAGCCTGTTGTATGTGTTGAAGGCGGTCGAGCAGAAAAAAAGCGAAGCCGCGTAAGAATCAAATAGAGGAGATGACCATGGCAGACGAGATCAAATTAGAAGGCAAAATGCTGGAGTTCGTGGAAGCCATCGAAAAGATGACGGTACTCGAACTTTCCCAGCTCGTGAAGGCGTTGGAACAGCGACTCGGCGTGAGCGCGGCGGCCCCGATGATGATGGCGGGCGGCGGCGCGGCGGCGGCGGCTCCGGCGGCTGAAGAGAAGACCGAGTTCACGGTTGTGCTGACCGAAGCCGGTCCGAACAAGATCAACGTGATCAAGGAAGTGCGCGCGATCACCGGCCTCGGGCTCAAGGAGTCCAAGGACATGGTCGAGGGCGCGCCGAAGCCTGTCAAGGAAGGCGTCACCAAGGAAGAAGCCCAGAAGATCAAGGAAGCCCTCGAGAAGGCTGGCGCCAAGGCCGAGCTCAAGTAACACGTGTTGGGAAACGGTTGTGGCGGCCGGCGTTTGCCGGCCGCCCGTCTCTCTTTTTCTGGTGTTAAGCTTTCTCGGGCAGGTGCGGAATGGTTGCAAGACAAAATTTTGGAAAACTCGTCGATGTGATCGAGCCTCCGAATTTCATCGAAATTCAGACAGCCTCGTACAAGGAATTCCTGCAGTGGGATATCCCCGAAAACCGGCGCAAACGCGTGGGTTTACAGGCCGTTTTCAAGGAAGTCTTTCCGATCGAAAGCTATGACGGGCGCTATGTCCTCGACTTCGTGCATTACGAGTTCCATAAGCCGTCCATGGACCCCGTCTCCTGCCTCAAGGAAGGCCAGACCTACTCCGCCCCCCTCTATGTCACATTCGACCTGAAGGAAGGCTCCGAGGTCCGGCGGGAATCCGTCTTCATGGGCGACATCCCCCTCATGACCGATTCGGGCGCCTTCGTCGTCAACGGCTCCGAGCGCGTTATCGTCAGCCAGTTGCACCGTTCGCCCGGCATCTGCTTCGAGCAGGCCAGCCACGCCAACGGCAGCATGATTTACTCGTTCCGGATCATTCCGGACCGCGGCTCCTGGGTGGAGGTTCAGTTCGACTCCTCCGACCATCTCTGGATGTACCTCGACCGGCGCCACCGCCGGCGCAAGTTCCTTGCCACCACCTTCCTGCGCGCCATCGAGTCGCTTGCCGACGAGAAACCCGCCAAGGAGGAGAAGACCCCCGCCAAGGGCACGGACGAGGACATTCTCAACCTTTTCTATACGTTTGAAGACATGGTGGTTGACGCCAAGATCACCGACGAGGTCCTGGTTGACCGCGTCTTCAAGGAAGACGTGATCGACGTCGATTCCGCCAAGGTCCTGGCCCGGCGCTACGAGCCCCTCACCAAGAGCGTGCTCGGAACGATCCGCGCGGCCGGCATCAAGAGCGTTATGGTGGTCAATGTCTCGTGGGACAACGGCATCATGATGAAGAGCGTGAAATCCGACCCGACCCGGTCGATGGACGACGCCCTTCGCGACATCTACATGCGCCTGCGTCCGGGCGATCCGCCCACGCCCTCCAACGCCCGCCAGCTTGTCAAGCGCCTCTTCTTCGACCAGCGCCGCTACGATCTGGGCCGCGTGGGCCGCTACAAGATCAACCAGAAGCTCAACCTGAGTTACGAGGACGAGGGCGAGGATCGCCAGCGCGTCCTGCACCGCGAGGACGTGATCGCCGCCATCCGCTACCTGATCAGCATCCGCAAGGGCAAGGGCACGGTGGACGATATCGACCATCTGGGCAGCCGCCGCCTGCGCACCGTCGGGGAACTGATCGAGAACCAGTGCCGCGTGGGGCTCAGCCGCACCGAGCGCCTGGCCCGTGAGCGTATGACGCTGCACGACAACACCTCGAGCGGTCCGATGACGCCGACCAAGCTGGTGAATCACAAGACGCTGGCCTCGGTGGTGAAGGACTTCTTCACGCGTAGCCAGCTGAGCCAGTTCATGGATCAGACGAACCCGCTCTCCGAGCTGGCCCACAAGCGGCGTCTGAGCGCCCTCGGCCCGGGCGGCCTGAGCCGCGACCGCGCCGGTTTTGAAGTCCGCGATGTTCACAGCAGTCATTACGGACGCATATGCCCGATCGAGACTCCGGAAGGCCCGAACATTGGCCTGATCTCGTCGCTCGGCATTTACGCCCGCGTCAACGAGTACGGTTTCCTGGAGACGCCCTACCGCCCGGTGGCGAGCGGCCGCGTGACGGACAAGGTGGAATACCTGACCGCCGACCGCGAGGAGCAGTTCGTGATCGCGCAGGCGAATGCCGTGCTCGACACCCACAGCCGGTTCGTTTCCGAGACGGTCTCTGTCCGGCACATGGGCGAGTTCAAGGAAGTGCCCAAAGCCGACGTCCAGTATATGGACGTTTCGCCCAAGCAGGTGGTCTCCGTGGCCGCCGGCCTGATTCCCTTTCTGGAGCACGACGATGCCAACCGGGCCCTGATGGGCTCGAACATGATGCGCCAGGCCGTGCCCCTGCTGACGACCGAGCGGCCCTTTGTGGCCACCGGGCTTGAGGGGCGCATTGCCACCGACAGCGGTGTCGTGGTCCGGGCCATCGAGGACGGGGTCGTGACTTACGCCTCCGCCACCGAGATCCGTCTGTCCCGGGACTCCGCCAAGAAGGGCGCCGAGAAGGCCTACGTCCTGCGCAAGTTCATGCGTTCCAACGCCGGTACGTGCGTCAACCAGAAGCCCTGCGTCAAGCTGGGCCAGAAGGTGAAGAAGGGCGATGTCCTGGCCGATGGTCCCGCGACGAACAACGGCGAGCTGGCGCTCGGGAAAAACGTCCTCGTGGCGTTCATGCCCTGGTGCGGCTACAATTTCGAGGACGCCATCCTGATCAGCGAGCGCGTTGTGCGCGAGGACGTGTTCAGTTCGATCCACATCCAGGAGTTCGACGTGGGCGCCCGGGACACCAAGCTGGGTCCCGAGGAGATCACGCGCGACATTCCCAATGTGGGCGAGGACGCCCTGCGCAACCTGGGCACCGACGGCGTCATTTGCAAGGGTGCCGAGGTGAAACCCGGCGACATCCTGGTGGGCAAGATCACGCCCAAGAGCGAGACTGAGCTCGACCCGGCCGAGCGTCTTCTGCGAGCCATTTTCGGCGAGAAGGCCGCCGACGTGCGCGACACCTCCCTGACCGTTCCGAGCGGCACCTACGGCATCGTGATGGACGTCAAGGTCTCCTCCCATAAGGAGCTTGAAAAACAGAAGATGACCGAGAACGAAAAGCGGCGCCAGTCCAAGAACGCGGGCGAGGAGTACAAGACCCGGCGTCAGGAGCTCGTGGAGGATCTGACCGAACGGCTGAGCAACATTCTGCTGGGCGAGAAGATCCCCCTGGATGTCGTGAACGTCGAGACGGGCGAGATCGTCATTCCGGCCAACCGCAAAATCACCAAGACCCTGCTGCGCAAACTGGCGCAGGAGAGCGAGCACATCCAGATCGACAGCAGCCCGATCCAGCAGAAGATCCAGGAGATCATCGACGAATTTCGGGAGAAATTCTTCGAGCTGGAGGAGGATTACAACCGCCAGGTGGAGCAGATCCAGAGCGGCGACGATCTGGACCGCGGCATCATCAAGCAGGTGCGGGTCTATATTGCCAGCAAGAAGAAGCTCTCCGTGGGTGACAAGATGGCCGGCCGTCACGGCAACAAGGGCGTTGTCGCCCGCGTGTTGCCCGAGGCGGACATGCCGTTCCTGCCCGACGGGACGCCGGTGGACATCGTGCTGAACCCCTTGGGCGTGCCTTCGCGCATGAACGTGGGCCAGGTGCTCGAGACGCACTTGGGCATGGCCTGCAAGGCTCTGGGGCTGTTCGCCATGACCCCCGTCTTCGACGGCGTCTCCGAGCAGGCGATTCATGAGATGCTCAAGAAGAGCGGCTTCCCGGACGACGGGAAGACCTTCCTCTACGACGGCCGGACGGGCGAACCGTTCGACCAGCGCGTGGTGGTGGGCCAGATCTACATGATGAAGTTGCACCATCTCGTCAGCGACAAGATCCACGCCCGCGCCGTCGGCCCGTACTCGCTCGTCACCCAGCAGCCGCTGGGGGGCAAGGCGCAATACGGCGGCCAGCGATTGGGCGAAATGGAAGTCTGGGCGCTCGAGGCTTACGGAGCGGCCTATGCGTTGCAGGAGCTGCTCACCGTCAAGAGCGACGACGTCGCGGGACGGACGCACATCTACGAGTCGATCGTCAAGGGCGAGAACACGCTCGAGGCTGCGCGCCCCGAGTCCTTCAACGTGCTGATGAACGAACTGCGCAGCATCGGCCTGGATGTCCGGGTTGAGGTTCCGAACGAGGAAAGTCATTTGCCGGTCCTGTAACGGCGGCATTATTCCACAGGCGGGAGGCCGGGATTGAACACGAGCAATATCAAAAGAAAACTGGGCGGCGCCGAGGGACAAGTCTTTGACTCGGTTCGCATTACGCTGGCGTCCCCGGAGACGATTCGTTCTTGGAGCCATGGGGAAGTCAAGAATCCGGAGACGATCAACTACCGGACGTACAAACCGGAAAAGGGAGGTCTTTTCTGCGAGCGGATTTTCGGACCCACGCGGGACTGGGAATGCAGCTGCGGCAAGTACAAGCGGATCAAGCACAAGGGCGTCATCTGCGACCGGTGCGGCGTGGAAATCACGCTTGCCCGCGTGCGGCGCGAACGCATGGGCCACATCGAGCTGGCCGTGCCCGTCTCACATATCTGGTTCTTCAAGTGCACGCCGTCGCGGCTGGGGCTTGTCCTGGACATGCCGATCCGCAGCTTGGAATGCGTCCTGTACTACGAGAATTACGCCGTGGTCGAAGTGGATCACGAAAGCGCCTGCCCCCTTCAGGAGAAGCAGATCCTGAAGGAGGCGGAATACCGCGAGGCCTGTGAAAAGTACGGCGAGAAGTTCACCGCCAAGATGGGCGCCGAGGCCATCCGCGACCTGCTCCGCAAGATCAACCTGGACGAGGAAATCGCCCTGCTTGAGGAGAAGATGCGCGACACGAAGAGCAAGCAGGAGAAGAAGAAGCTCTCCAAGCGCATGAAGATCACCGAGGGTTTCCGCAACAGCGGCACCCGGCCCGAGTGGATGGTCATCGAAGTGCTCCCCGTGATCCCGCCGGATCTGCGCCCGTTGGTGCCCCTGGAGGGCGGCCGGTTCGCGACGTCGGATTTGAACGACCTGTATCGCCGGGTCATCAACCGCAACAACCGCCTGAAGAACCTGATGCAACTGAAGACGCCGGATGTCATCATCCGGAACGAGAAGCGCATGCTCCAGGAGGCGGTCGATGCCGTGATCGACAATGGCCGCCACGGCCGGGCCGTGACAGGTGCCGGCAACCGCCCCCTGAAGTCCCTGAGCGACATGCTCAAGGGCAAGGGCGGCCGTTTCCGCCAGAACCTGCTCGGCAAGCGCGTCGATTACTCCGGCCGTTCCGTGATTGTGGTCGGCCCCGAGCTCTCCCTGCGCCAGTGCGGGCTGCCCAAGAAAATGGCCCTCGTGCTGTTCGAGCCCTTCATCATCCGCCGGCTCAAGGAGCTGGGGGTTGTGCACACCGTGCGCAGCGCCAAGAAGATGATCGAGCGCCAGACCATCGAGGTGTGGGATATTCTGGAGGAGGTGACCCGCGACAAGACGGTCATGCTCAACCGCGCCCCCACGCTGCACCGGCTTTCGATCCAGTCGTTCGAGCCCGTGCTGGTGGAAGGCGAGGCCATCCGGATTCATCCGCTGGTCTGCACGGCCTTCAACGCGGACTTTGACGGCGATCAGATGGCCGTGCACGTGCCGCTTTCGATCGAGGCGCAGCTCGAGTCGCGCCTGCTCATGCTGGCGTCGAACAACATCTTTTCGCCCTCGAGCGGAAAGCCGATCACGACCCCGACGCAGGACATCGCCCTCGGCGTTTACTACATGACGTCGCCGGCGCAGAAGGACCGCAAGATTGACTTCCGCAAGCACCAGCCCGACCCGAAGGAGCACCTGCCGCTCTTCGCGGACGCGCAGGATGTGCGGATGGCGTACGACGAGAAGGCCGTCCGGCTACACACCCGCATCTGGTTCAGCAACCCGAATCTGGCGCAGCCGACGATCTTTGGCAACGCCGAGCCCAAGCGGATCATGACGACCGTGGGCCGCGTGTTCTTCAATGATATCTGGCCGGCCAAGCTGGGCTTTGTCAACCGCACGGTGGACAAGAGCTTCCTGGGCTCGCTGATCTGGAACTGCTACCACGCCGGCGGCCACGAGACAACCGTCAACTGCCTGGACAAGCTTAAAAACCTGGGCTTTGAGAACGCGACCCTGGCCGGCATCTCGATCGGCATGTGCGACATGATCATCCCGGAGGAGAAGCCCGAGATCATCGGCCGCGCCCGCAAGTCCGTGAGCGAGGTGGATGCCCAGTACAAGCGGGGCATCATCACCGACGGCGAACGTTACAACAAGATCGTCGACATCTGGACCCAGGCCACGGAGGAGACCTCGACCGCCCTTTACAAGGCGATCGAGTTCAACCTGGGCGCCGACCAGGCCAACCCCATCTATATGATGGTGGATTCCAAGGCCCGCGGTAGCCGCCAGCAGATCCGCCAGTTGGCGGGCATGCGCGGCCTGATGGCGAAGCCCTCGGGCGAGATCATTGAGCGGCCGATTTTGTCGAACTTCCGCGAAGGCCTGAGCGTTCTGGAATACTTCATCAGCACGCACGGCGCCCGCAAGGGTCTGGCGGATACCGCTCTGAAGACAGCCGACGCCGGGTACCTGACCCGCAAGCTCGTGGACGTTTCGCAGGACGTGCGGATCGTGGAGCAGGATTGCAACACTCTGAACGGCATCGAGGTGGCGGCCATCGGCGAAGGCGAGGAAGTGCTCGTCTCCCTGACCAGCCGTATCGTGGGCCGCACGGCGCTCAGCGACGTGGTCGATCCCGTGACGAAGCAGACACTGTTGCGCAACGGCGATGAGATCAACGAGGCGATTGCCGAGAAGCTGAACAAGGCGGACATCGAGAAGGTCCGCATCCGCAGCGTGCTGACGTGCGAATCCCGCCGCGGCATCTGCGCGCAGTGCTACGGGCGCGATTTGGCCTCCAGCAAGCAGGTGGCCGTGGGGACGGCGGTGGGCATCATTGCCGCCCAGTCCATCGGCGAGCCGGGCACGCAGCTGACGATGCGGACGTTCCATATCGGCGGCACCGCGAGTTCGACGTTCAAGCAACCCCACGTGATCGCCAAGCACGACGGTGTGGTCAAGTACGAGGACGTGCGCTACGTCAAGAACGAGGACGGCCACAACGTCGCGCTCAACAAGAACGGTTCCGTGGTGGTGTCCGACGACAACGGGCACGAGCTCGAACGGCACATCCTGACCATCGGCGCGATCGTCTCGGCGGTCGACGGCGGCCGCGTGCGCAAGGGGCAGAGCTTCATCTCGTGGGATCCCTACAGCGTTCCGATTCTGGCCGAGAAGGCGGGTCGTGTGGAGTTCAAGGACTTCCATGACAACCTGACCATCCGCAAGGAGGTCGACGCGGCCACGGGTCTGAAAGGCATCGTGGTTCTCGAGCACAAGGAAGATCAGCATCCGATGATCATCCTGAAGCCCGAAGACGGCGAGCCGCTCCACTACACGCTGCCCGCGGGCGCGCACGTGATGGTGACGTCCGGCACCCGTGTCACGGCCGGCGGCGTGCTGGCCAAGACCCCGCGCAAGGAGTCCAAGACGAAGGACATCACGGGCGGCCTGCCGCGCGTTTCCGAGCTGTTCGAAGCCCGCCGGCCGCACGATGCGGCCGAGATCGCCAAGATCGAGGGGTTCGTGCATTTCGGCCCGACGCGCCACGGCAAGCGCTGTCTGATCATCGCCGAGGATCCTTCGCTGGATGTCTCGAAGGGTCTGGAGGCGCTGAAGGCGTCGGGCGTGATCATGGAAGAGCACCTGATCGCGATGGGCAAGCATGTCGTCGTGTTCAAGGGCGACTATGTCCGCAAGGGCCAGCAGTTGACGGAAGGTCCCGTGGTGCCGCAGGAGATTCTGGAGATCTGCGGGCCGCAGGAGTTGCAGGAGTACCTGGTCAACGAGGTTCAGCAGGTCTATCGTCTGCAGGGCGTGGAAATCAACGACAAGCACATTGAGATTATTGTGCGGCAGATGTTGCGCAAGGTCCGGATCACGGATCCCGGCGACACCGAGTTCCTCTGGGGCGAACAGGTGGAGAAGCAGTCGTTCCAGGAAGTCAACGAGAAGGCCATGGCGGAGGGCAAGCGGCCCGCGGCGGCCATGCCGGCCCTGCTGGGCATCACGAAGGCCTCGCTGGAGACGGAAAGCTTCATCTCCGCTGCCTCGTTCCAGGACACGACCCGTGTGCTGACCGAGGCGGCCACCCTGGGCCGTGTGGATAACCTGCGCGGCTTCAAGGAAAACGTGATCATGGGCCACTTGATCCCCGGTGGAACGGGCTTCCCCGCCTACCGGAACATCAAGCTGGTGGCCTTGGGCGAGCCCATTCAGGATCTTCCGGATCTGGGCCCGCTGGCCGAGGAACCCGAAACCGAGAAAAAAGTATAAGTGTTGTATGGTTTTTGTTGCAACAGAGCGAAGGGTTCCCGTATAGTGGGTGTCTTTGTTGTCGATTCGAGAAAGGTGAGTTATGCCGACAATCAATCAATTGGTGAGAAAAGGGCGCAGCCCAGTCAAGTATAAGAGCAAATCGCCCGCTCTCACGAAGAACCCGCAACGGCGCGGCGTGTGCCTGACAGTGAAGACGCAGACGCCCAAGAAGCCCAATTCCGCCTTGCGGAAAGTGGCCCGTGTGCGGCTGACGAACGGATTCGAGGTCACCGCCTATATTCCGGGCGAAGGCCACAATCTTCAGGAACACAGCGTGGTTCTGGTGCGCGGCGGTCGCGTGAAGGATCTTCCGGGCGTGCGGTATCACATCGTACGCGGCACTCTGGATTCGGTGGGCGTGGATGGACGCCACCGGAGCCGGTCGAAATATGGTGTGAAGACGCCGAAGGCGGCGTCGTAATCGTAAGCTGGCAGGTACCCCGATGGCGAGAAGACACAGAGCGGAAATGCGCGAGATGACGGCCGACCCGAAGTACAACGACAAGGTTGTCAGTCATCTTATCAATCAGGTCATGCGCGACGGCAAGAAGTCCGTGGCCGTGGACATTGTCTACAGCACCCTGGAGATCATGAAGGAGAAGGCGAAGAGCGACAATCCGCTCGAGCTCCTTTACAAGGCCATTGACAACGCGAAGCCGCGCGTCGAGGTCAAGTCCCGCCGCGTGGGCGGGGCGACGTACCAGGTGCCGGTGGAGGTTTCCTCGGGTCGCCAGATGGCCCTGGCCCTGCGTTGGATCATCGGCTATGCGCATGCGCGCAAGGGCGTGCCGATGAAGCGCGCGCTGGCTTTGGAACTGCTGGACGCCTACCAGGAGCAGGGGAACGCCGTCAAGAAGCGGGATGACACCCACAAGATGGCGCAAGCGAACAAGGCGTTCGCCCATTACCGCTGGTAGGATTGGAACCGGAAACGCGAGGACGCCGGGCGGCGATGCCGTCCGGCGTTTAATCGCCTAAAAGAACAGAATATCTGATGGTTGCGACGTTGACGACAAAAGGCCACAAAGACGAGAAACGGAGCCGGGAGGCAGCCGAAAGGTTGCGTCCTTTGGTCCGTTTGCGCAACTTTGGCATTGCGGCCCACATCGACGCCGGCAAAACGACCGTTTCGGAGCGAATTTTGTTTTATGCCGGCCGGGTGCACCGCATGGGCGAGGTACACGACGGCAACACGACGATGGACTGGATGATCCAGGAGAAGGAGCGGGGCATCACGATTACGAGCGCCGCGACCACCTGTTTCTGGCGGGATCACCAGCTGAATTTGATCGACACCCCCGGACACGTGGATTTCACGGTCGAGGTCGAGCGCTCCATGCGGGTGCTGGACGGCGCGGTGGCGGTGTTTTGCGCGGTTGGCGGCGTGCAGCCGCAGTCCGAAACGGTTTGGCGGCAGGCGGACCGCTACCATGTGCCGCGGATTGCGTTCATCAACAAGATGGACCGCAGCGGCGCCGATTTCAAAAGTGTGCTGGAGCAGATCCGCACCAAGCTGGACGCCGTGGCCGTTCCCCTGCAGATCCCGGTGGGGCAGGAGGAGCATTTCGAGGGGGTGGTGGACCTGCTCGAGATGAAGGCTCATTATTTTATGGATGCGACGGGGCGGACGGTGGATGTTCGCCCCATTCCCGGCGTGCTTGCCGCCGAGGCCGAGCAGGCCCGCGCCGAGATGGTGGAGCAGGTGGCGGAGCGGGACGAGGCCGTCCTGCAGGCCTATCTGGAGTCGCCCGAGGTGCCGCTGGAGCTGTTGCGGGCGGGGATTCGCCGGGCGACGATCAAGGGCGCCCTGGTGCCGGTGCTGTGCGGTTCGGCCCTGAAGAACAAGGGGGTGCAGTCCCTGCTGGACGCCGTCGTGGATTTCCTGCCCTGTCCGCTGGACGTGGGCGCGGTGACGGGCATCCATCCCAAGTCGGGCGAGACGCAGACACGCGAGCCGGACGATCTGGGGCCGCTGGCCGCGCTGGCCTTCAAGCTGGCGACAGACGCCTTCGGCCGGCTTGTTTTCGTGAGAATTTATTCGGGGCAGCTCAAAAAGGGCGCCACGGTGTTCAATCCGCGCACCCGCAAGCGCGAGCGGATCGGCAAGCTGATCCGGTTGCACGCGGATGCCCGCGAGGATACGGACGCGTTGTTTTCGGGTGAGATCGGGGCTGTGATCGGGCTGAAGGATACGGTCACGGGCGACACGCTTTGCGCGGAGCATCTGCCGGTGGTTCTGGAGCGGATCCGGTTCCCGGAGCCTGTGATCGCCATGGCGATCGAGCCCCGCAGCAAGGCGGACAAGGAGAAACTCGTCGAGACGCTCCAGACCTTGGCGGCGGAGGATCCGACCTGTCGGATCAGCATCAACGAGGAGACCGGGCAGACGTTGCTGAGCGGCATGGGCGAGTTGCACCTGGAGATTTTGATTGACCGGATGTTGCGCGAGTTCAAGGTCCAGGCCAATGTCGGCAAGCCGATGGTCGCTTACCGCGAGACGGTGACGGGCCAGGGGCGCGGAGAATCGGTCTTTGATCGGGAAATCGGCGGACAGGCTCATTTTGCTAAGGTGGTCGTGGAGGTGGAAGCGGCGCCGAGGGGCCAGGGCAACCGCGTGGAGGTGACGGCTTCGACGGACCGCATCCCGGAGCTCTTCCGGGAGAGCCTGTGCGAGGGATTACAGGATGTGTTGGTGACGGGCCTGCTGGCGGGATACCCGCTGACGGACGTCCGTGTGAACGTCGTGGACGGGGCTTTCAACGAGCTCAGCTCCACCGAGGTGGCGTTCCGCACGGCGGCGGCAATGGCCGCAAGGGAAGGGATCCAGGCCGCTCGGCCGGTGTTGTTGGAGCCGATCATGAAGGTCGAGGTCCTGACGCCAGCCGAGAGCATGGGCGAAGTGCTGGGCGACTTGAACGCGCGGCGCGGTCGTGTCCGGGAACTGGCGTCGAAGGGCAGCCTGCAGCTGGTGCATGCGGCGGTTCCTTTGGCGGAGATGTTCGGGTACGCGACGGCCATCCGGTCCCTGAGCAAGGGACGGGCGAGCCACACGATGGAGCCTCACAGCTTCGACGTGGCGCCAGAGGCGATTCAGCAAGCGATGACACACTAAACGGTGAGTGAAGAAACATGAATGGGCAGCGCATACGCATTCGATTGAAAGCCTACGATCACGGCGTCCTTGACCAGTCGGTAAACGACATTGTCGAGACAGCCCGCCGAACTGGGGCCCGGGTGGTGGGACCGATCCCGCTGCCGACCCGGATGGAACGGTACTCCGTCAACCGGAGTCCGCACTCCGACAAAAAATCGATGGAGCAGTTTGAGGTCCGCACGCACAAGCGCATGCTGGACATTGTGGAACCGACAGCCAAGACCGTCGACGAGTTGAAGAAACTCAACATGCCGGCGGGTGTGGACATAACCATCAAGATATGAGTGCAGTCATGGAAGGCTTACTAGGCAGAAAACTGGGCATGACCCAGGTGTACCGCGAAAGCGGTGAGCAGGTCCCGGTGACCGTCCTCGAAGTGGGGCCCTGTGTGGTCCTGCAGAAGAAGACGAAGTCCGCGGACGGCTATGACGCCGTGCAGTTGGGTTTTCTCGACTGCAAGGAATCACGCGCCACGAAGGCGGTCGTGGGGCATTGCAAGAAGGCGGGCTCGGTTCCCAAGCGCTTCGCGAAGGAGTTCATCTTCGCGGACCCGGAATCGGTCAAGGCCGGCGACACGCTGACCGCGGCGATCTTCTCGGGCATTGAGTATGTGGATGTGCAGGGCGTCACCAAGGGAAAAGGTTTCCAGGGCGTCATGAAGTTGCATCACATGAAGGGCGGACCGATGACGCACGGCGGTCACTCCAAGCGGCGAATCGGTTCGATCGGTTGCCGGTCCTATCCGGGCCGGATTTACAAGAACAAGCGCATGCCGGGACACATGGGGCACACGGTTGTGACGCAGCAGAACCTGCGCGTTGTGGCGGTGCGGCTCGAAGACAACCTGCTGCTGGTGAACGGCGCGGTGCCGGGCCCGGTGGGCGGGATGCTGATGGTGTGTAAGGCGTTGAAGAAAGTCAAGAAGGCGTCATGAGCAGCGTCAAGATAATCGATCAGAAGGGCGCGGCGGCCGGGGCCGTCGATCTGCCCGAGGGACTGCTGGCGGGGACCAACAAAGGGTCCCAGGCTTTGCATGACGTGGTGGTGGCCACCCAGAACGGGCTGCGGGCCGGTACGGCCAGCTCGAAGGGCAAGGGCGCCGTCGCGGGCAGCGGCAAGAAGCCGTGGAAGCAAAAAGGCACGGGCCGGGCGCGCGCGGGTTACCGCCGTTCCCCCGTGTGGAAAGGCGGCGGCGTGGCTTTCGGGCCGATCCCCCGCAGCTATGCGCAGCGCCTTCCGAAGAAGGTGGTTCGCCTGGCGTTTCGCCGCGCTTTCACGGACAAGGTTGAGGCCGGCGCCCTGACGGTGCTGGACAGCCTCACGCTGGAAGCGCCGAAGACCAAGCTCTTCGCGGCGCTGATGAAGGAGCTCGGAGTGCGCAAGCCCGCGCTCTTCGTGCTCGACAAGGTGGATCCGAAGGCCCTGCTGGCCATGCGGAACATCCCGGGCGCGGTCCTGGCGACGGCGGCCGCGGTGGGCACCTTCGAGTTGGTTCGGGCCCAGCAGCTGGTGGTGACGAAGGCCGCCCTGGAGATCCTGAAAGGGCGCCTGACGGCGGAAGGGAGCAAAGCGTTGTGAGAAATCCGCAAACCATTATCCGCACGTTGCTGGTGACCGAGAAGGGCACCCGGCTGCAGGCGGAAAACAAGTTTCTATTCCGGGTGGCCCCGGACGCCAACAAGATCGAAATCCGCCATTCGGTGGAGAAGTTGTTCAACGTCCACGTGACGGCCGTGAACACGATGAGCGTTGGCGGGAAGGCGAAGCGGTCCGGACGCAGCCCCCGGGCGGGGCGCACCTCGGACTGGAAGAAGGCCGTGGTGACCTTGAAGGCCGGCGAGAAGATTGACCTTGGTTGAGCGAGGAGTGGAGTAAGTTATGGCTCTGAAAAGCTTTAAACCGACGACGAAGAGCCGCCGCTTCATGGTCGTGAGCGCGTTTGACGATCTCACGAAGGGCAAGCGGCCGGAACGTTCGTTGCTGGTGGCGAAGAAGAAGTCGGGCGGCCGCAACAACCAGGGGCGGATTACGGTCCGCCACCAGGGCGGCGGCCACAAGCAGATGTATCGCCTGATCGATTTCAAGCGCGACAAGCATGGGATTCCCGCGCGCGTGGCGGCCGTGGAGTACGATCCGAACCGCTCGGCGCGCATCGCCCTGTTGAATTATGCGGATGGGGAAAAGAGGTACATACTCTGTCCGGCCGGACTCACGACGGGAACGACGCTGATGTCGGGCCCCGACGCGGAGCCGACGCTGGGAAACGCCCTGCCGCTGTCCAAGATCCCCCTCGGCATCCCGGTGCACAACATCGAGCTGCGTCCGGGCAAGGGCGGCCAGATCGTCCGCACGGCGGGCGGCGTGGCTTCCATCATGTCGAAGGAAGCGCAGTACGCGATTGTGCAGATGCCCTCCGGCGAGGCGCGCCGGATCAAGCTGGTTTGCCTGGCGACGATCGGCCAGGTCGGCAACACGGACCACGAGAACATCGTTTCGGGCAAGGCGGGCCGCAAACGCTGGCTCGGCGTTCGCCCGACGGTTCGCGGCGTGGCCATGAACCCGGTGGATCATCCGATGGGCGGCGGCGAAGGCCGCACCTCGGGCGGCGGCCATCCGGTGACGCCATGGGGTCATTTGACCAAGGGCAAGAAGACCCGGCACAAACGGAAGACATCGGAAAAATTCATCGTCAGCCGGAGAAAGAAGTAATTTATGGGACGCTCTCTTAAAAAAGGCCCGTTCGTCGATGACAGCCTCCTGAAGAAGGTGGAAAGGCTGAACAAGAGCGGCGAGAAGCGCGCGATCAAAACCTGGTCGCGCCGGTCCATGGTGATCCCGGATTTCATCGGGCACACCTTTGCCGTGCACAATGGCAAGCAGCACATCTCGGTTTACATCACGGAAAACATGGTCGGACACCGGTTGGGCGAATTCGCCCCGACGCGGGTCTTCCGCAAGCACGGTGTGCATACGGACAAGACGGTGGCAACAAAGTAACGGTTCCGCAAGATCGCGATTGACGGACGGGCTCCAGTCGTGCAGAATACTCGGCTCTCATATTGGGCGGTTGTTTTGGCGCTGAGTTTGGGCGTCACCGGAGCGGTGCGCGGAGCCGGCGGGCCGGGCGACCGGCCTGAAAGCGACGCGGACGCGGCGCGGCTGGAGCGGCAGGTTCGGTTTTTATCGGCCGCCCTGGCGGCGGCGCGGAGCGAGAGCGAAGCGTTGCGGGCGCGGCTGGACGGCGCGGTACTGGGGGCGGCCCCCGGCGAAAACGGCGCCCCGCGCGTGATGGAGGGCGGGGCCCGGGTGCTGGATGCGAATCGGGAACTGGGCATGCTGGTGATGGACGCCGGCGCGCGGCACGGGGTCAGGGCCGGAATGGTGCTGATGGTCATGCGGGCCGACAAGCCCCTGGCGCGGGTGCGGGTGACCGAGGTCCGGCGCCGGGTGGCCGGCGCGGTGTTGGAGAAATGGTTGTCGGGGTCCCCTTATCCGGGACAGGGTGACCGACTGGTCGTGGCGGCGGACGGAGAGTAGGAAAACGGATTTTATGCAAGTCACAGCGCTTACCAAATATGTTCGAATAGCGCCTTCGAAGGCGATGGACCTGGCGAAATCGATCCAGGGATTGCCGGTGGCGGAGGCCCTCAAGGTTACGCAGTTCAGTGTGCGGAAGGCCGCGAAGCTGATTGGCAAGACCCTGAAATCGGCGATCGCGAACGCGGAACACAACGCGAACCTGGCGGCCGAGGATCTGAAGGTGAAGGAAGCCGTGGTGATGCCCGGGCCGGTGTTCCGGCGGTTCTGGGCGCGGTCGCGCGGGTCGGCTAGTCCGGTCCTGAAGCGGACCAGCCACATTCGGATCACGTTGACGGACGGGAACGCCGGGGCCTAGTTCCGGGGTGATTTTGAAAGGAGCAAGACATTGGGCCAGAAGGTAAATCCGATTGGGTTGCGCGTTGCCGTGACCAAGGAATGGCGCTCGCGCTGGTTTGCGAGCAAGAAGGTGTTCGGGTCGTTGCTGATCGAGGATGAAGAGATCCGCACGATCATCAAGAGCCGCCTGAAAGAAGCCGCAGTGGCCGAAATCCTGATCGAGCGCTACGCGAACCGCGTGCGCGTGTCGATTTTCACGGCCCGTCCGGGCGTGGTGATCGGCCGCAAGGGGGCCGACCTCGAGGTGATCCGCACGGATCTCACCAAGCAGATGGGGAAGGATTTTTACATCGAGATCCGCGAGGTCCGCAATCCCGATGCGAACGCGCAACTGGTGGCCGAGAGCATCGCGCTACAGTTGGAGCGCCGCGTGTCGTTTCGCCGGGCACTGAAGCGGGCCATCAAGATGGCGATGGACCTGGGTGTGGACGGGATCAAGGTTCGCGTGTCGGGCCGCCTGGGCGGCTCCGAACTCTCCCGCAGCGAGTGGTACAAGGAGGGGCGCGTGCCCCTGCACACGCTTCGGGCGAATATCGAGTATGGTTTTACGGAGGCGCGGACGACAGCCGGCGCCATCGGCGTGAAAGTTTGGATTTGCCGCCCGAAGGTGGAAGCGGACAAGGAACCGAGGGGGAAGAGCCATGGCGCTTATGCCTAAACGGGTGAAGTTCCGCAAGGTCGCGCGCGGCAATCGCGCGGGGATCGCGTATGCGGGCAGCACGCTGGCTTTCGGGGAATACGGATTGAAGGCCCTGGAGCGCACCTGGGTGCGGGGCGTGGTGATTGAAGCCTGCCGCGTGGCGATGAACCGCCATATGAAGCGCAAGGGCAAGGTGTGGGTCCGGATTTTCCCGGACAAGCCTGTGACGAAGAAACCGCTGGAAACACGCCAAGGCAAGGGCAAGGGCGCCCCGGAGTACTGGGTCGCCGTGGTTCGGCCGGGCATGGTGCTGTTCGAGATGGACGGCGTGCCGGAGCCGATTGCCAAGGAAGCCCTGCGCCTGGCGGCGGCCAAGCTGGGCCTGCGGACAAAGTTTGTGACGCGTCACGGCTGAGGAAGGATAACGGATGAAGACGAAGAATTTACGTGAGTTGTCACCGGAGGAACTCGGGGCCAAGCTGGCGGAGACGGATCGCGAGCTTTTCAACCTGAGGCTCCGGAAGTCGTCGGGGCAGATCGAGCAGCCGTTGCGGTTGCGCACGCTGCGCCGGGAGATGGCCCGGATCAAGACGTTGATGAACCAGGGGAAGCTGGCGTAACCCCAAGGAAACGAGCATGGCTGAAGACGCAAAAAACAGAGCGGTACGCAAAGAGCGCATTGGGCGCGTTGTGAGCAACAAGATGGCGAAGACCCTCATCGTAGAGGTGGAGCGCCGCTGGCCGCATCCCCTGTACGGCAAGGTCGTTCGGGATATCAAGCGCTTTTATGCGCATGACGAAAAGGGCGAGGCGAAACTCGGCGACACGGTCCGCATTACGGAAACGCGCCCGCTGAGCAAGCTGAAACGCTGGCGCTTGGCGGCGATCGTCGACAAGGGCACACGCGATTAACACGGGTGAAAAGCGATGATTCAGGAACAGAGTAATCTGGAAGTGGCGGACAACACCGGGGCGCGCAGAGTGATGTGCTTCCGGGTGTACGGGCAACGCAAGACGTATGCGAACATCGGGGACGTCATCCGCGTTTCCGTTAAGGAAGCCCAGCCGGGCGGCCTGGTGAAGAAGGGGTCGACGTCGAAGGCGATCATCGTGCGGACCAAGCGGGTGATCCGCCGGTCCGACGGGACGGCCCTGCGCTTCGACAACAACGCCGTGGTGCTGGTGAACGACAAGCTCGAGCCGTTGGGGACCCGCATCTTCGGACCCGTGGCCCGGGAATTGCGGGAGAAGAATTTTATGAAAATCATTTCGTTGGCGCCGGAGGTCGTATAGCCATGAAGATCAGGCGTGACGACGTGGTGGTGGCGGTCAGCGGCAAGAATGCCGTGGCGGACAAGGCCGGCAAGCCGGTGACGGGCAAGGTCCTGCAAGTGAACCCGGCCAAGGGGCGCGCGATTGTGGAGGGCTTCAATCTCATGAAGCGCCACATGCGCAAGACGCAGGACAACCCGAAGGGCGGCATTGTTGAAAAGGAGATGCCGATGGGCGTGTCCAAGCTGATGCTATTCTGCCCAGACTGTAAAAAGGGCGTGCGGGTCGGCGTGAGCCGCGCGGAGGAGGCGCGGGTCCGTAAATGTAAGCAATGCGGCCATGCGTTCGACGCGTAAGCCGGGGATTGGGGAATTATGCTGCTCAAAGAGACATATAAAGAGAAGGTCGTGCCGGAGCTGCAGAAGCGTCTGGCGCTGAAGAACCGGATGCAGGTGCCGCGTTTGGAGAAGATCATCCTGAACATGGGTTTCGATGCGGCCATGGACAAGGACGTGATGAAAGTCCTGACCCAGGAGCTGGCGATGATCAGCGGGCAGAAGCCCGTGGTGACTAAGTCGCGCAAGAGCATTTCCAACTTCAAGATCCGCCAGGGCATGAACGTGGGCGCGAAGGTGACCCTGCGCGGCCCCCGGATGTACGATTTCCTGGAGCGTCTGGTGCACCTGACGCTTCCGCGCATCCGCGATTTTCGCGGTGTGCCGGCACGCGGCTTTGACAGCCGGGGCAACTACTCGATGGGGTTGACGGAGCAGACGATCTTTCCGGAAATCGATCCGGACAGCGTGAAGACCGTCCAGGGCATGAACATCACAATTGTCACGTCGGCGCGCTCGGACGAGCATTGCAAGCAGTTGCTGGCCATGCTGGGCATGCCGTTCGCGGGCAATGACAAGCAAGCATAAGGGAGACAGGCGTTGGCAAAAACATGTCTAATGGTGAAGGCGGCTCGGCCGCCGAAGTTCAGTTCCCGCGCCTACAACCGCTGCAAGCGTTGCGGGCGTCGGCATGGCTTCATCCGGAAGTTTCAAGTTTGTCGTATTTGCTTTCGTGAACTGGCCTCGAACGGCCTGATTCCGGGCGTGGTCAAGGCGAGCTGGTAAGGTGGAATGATATGCAGAGCGATCCCATAGCTGATATGCTGACGCGAATTCGGAACGGCCACCGCGCCGGGCTGAAGTCCGTCGAGATGAGTCACTCCAAGATGAAGTCTGAAATAGCCCGCATCCTGAAGCGGGAAGGCTACATCGAAGAGTACGTGGAAGAGGGCGGCGACGCCGTCAAGACGATCAAGGTGTCGCTGAAATACTACCACGGCAAAAAGCCCTGCATCACGGGGATCCGTCGGGTCAGCACGCCCGGGTTGCGTCGTTATGTGGGCGCCGGGGCTGTCCCTCGTGTGCTCGGCGGCCTGGGAATTGCGATTCTGACCACCTCTTCTGGGATTATGACGGACCGCGAGGCGCGGAAGTCGAAGGTGGGCGGCGAACTGATGTGCATGGTTTGGTAAGTGGCCCGGACGCGTCGTACGAAGCCGATCCGTCGAACGGGTGAAACGAGGATTTGAACAATGTCAAGAATTGGCAAGATGCCGGTACCGATTCCGGCCGGCGTGACGGTGGCCGTTTCCGGCGCCGACGTGAACGTCAAGGGGCCGAAGGGGGAGCTCTCCTACTCGGTTTGTTCCCCGATTAAGGCCCGCGTCAATGGCGCGGCCGTTTTGGTGGAAAACCCCGGCGACCAGCCGGAGGCGATGAGCCTGCATGGCCTGGCGCGTACCCAGATCGCTAACATGATCACGGGCGTGACCACCGGCTATTCCAAGGAACTTGAGCTGCAGGGCGTCGGATTCAAGGCCGCCGTCCAGGGCGCCAAGCTGACGCTCGTCATTGGCTATTCCCATCCGGTTGTCTTTGAGGCGCCCGCCGGCATCCTGATTACGGTGAAGGACAACAAGATTACCGTGGCCGGATCCCACAAGCAGCGCGTCGGCGAGGTGGCCGCGCGCATCCGTGCCTTCTACAAACCGGAGCCGTACAAGGGCAAGGGGATCCGCTACGTGAACGAATATGTCCGTCGCAAGGCCGGAAAGACGGTGGCGTAACATGAAAATCATTTCCCGAAAAGAAAACAGGACCCAGCGTCACGAGCGCCTTCGCAACAAGGTGATTGGAACGGCCAAGCGGCCGCGCATGGCCGTGATGGTTTCGAACCGCAAGATCTATGTCCAGTTCATCGACGACGGCGAAGGCCGCACGCTTGCCTCGGCGGTTTCGCCGGAAAGCAAGAGCTCGGTGAATGTGGCATTGGCCAAGCAGACCGGCGCGATGGCGGCCGAGGCCGCCAAGGCCAAGGGCATCGAGGCCGTCGTGTTTGACCGCGGTGGATTTCACTATCATGGCCGCATCAAGGCGCTGGCCGACGCGGCGCGCGAAGCCGGCCTCAAGTTTTAGCGCAAGGAGCAGGAGACACGATGACAGATACGGCAAACATGAATGATGACCGCGGCCAGTCCCAAGCCGAGTACGAGGAGCGCGTGGTTTTCATTAACCGCTGCGCGAAGGTTGTGAAGGGCGGCCGGCGTTTCAGTTTCAGCGCCGTGGTGGTCGTGGGCGACCGCCGGGGCAATGTGGGCTACGGGTTCGGCAAGGCCAATGAGGTCGCGGACGCCATCCGCAAGGGAGGCGAATCCGCCCGCCGCAACGTGTTTCATATCACGATGCGCGAGACGACGATTCCTCACGAGGTCACCGGACAATGCGACGGCGGCCGCGTGCTGTTGCGCCCGGCCTCCCACGGAACCGGCGTCATCGCCGGCGGCGGGGTCCGCGCGGTGATCGAATTGTCGGGGATCCGCGATATTCTCGCGAAGTCCTTCGGCAGCGGCAACAAGCTCAACGCCGTGAAAGCGGCCGTCGATGCGCTCGAACAGCTCCGCTCGGCCGACGAGGTGCTCGGCATGCGCAACCTGAAGAAAAAACCCGCCATCCAGGAAGCCGGAATTTGACCATGAAGCTGCATGAAATGA
Organism: Kiritimatiellia bacterium; assembly: GCA_046484345.1. Lineage (GTDB taxonomy): Bacteria > Verrucomicrobiota > Kiritimatiellia > CAIKKV01 > CAIKKV01 > CAIKKV01. Next base: position 29,919 of record JAWOJA010000090.1, on the reverse strand, counting down.
AGAATACGAAGGGCGCCCGCCGTCCGCGCAAGCGCGTCGGCCGGGGCATGGGTTCGGGCATGGGCAAGACCAGCGGCGCCGGCCACAAGGGCCAGATGGCGCGTTCGGGTCACAAGCACAAACCCGGGTTCGAGGGCGGCCAGATGAAGCTGATCCGCCGCATTCCCAAGCGCGGTTTCACCAAACCCAATCCGGTCACGCTCACGGGCGTGAACGTCGGGTCGCTCGAATGTTTCGAGAGCGGCACGGAAGTGACTTCGGCCCTGCTCCTGACGACGGGCTTGGCCAAGGGCTCCCGACAGGGTGTGAAGATTCTGGGCGAGGGGACGCTGACGCGCAAGCTCACCGTCAAGGTGCAGGCGGTCAGCGCGTCGGCCAAGGCGAAGATCGAGCAGGCGGGCGGAACCGTGGAGACGGCGTCGGTGCGGTAAGGGCCGCATCGGCGGACGGGTGAAACAGGGGCATTCAACAAGCGCGGGCACATGTTATCGGCTTTTTCAAACACCTTTAAAATTCCCGAGTTGCGCAAGCGTATCTTGTTCACGCTCGGGCTTATCTTCGCAGTCCGGCTCGTGGCCATTGTTCCCGTGCCGGGCGTGGACACCCAGGCCCTCCAGGCCATGATGGCCGAGATGGCCGGGCGAATGGGAGGCGGTTTGCTGGGGCTGGTGGACATGTTCAGCGGCGGCGCCTTGAGCAATTGTGCCATTGGCGCCCTGGGGATCATGCCGTACATCAGCGCCTCGATCATCATTCAGCTTATGACGGCGGTGATTCCCGCGCTCGAGAAACTGGTTCGCGAAGGCGACTCCGGCCGGCAGAAGATCACGCAGTATACCCGCTACCTGACGCTGGCGCTTTGCGTGGTTCAGGCGTTTTTCATGGCGACTGCCATTGAAAATCCGCAGGCCTTGACGGGCAGTTCGAATGCGATTCTCGTTCCCCATCCCGGCCTGGCTTTCCGGTTGATGACAGTGATCACGATGACGACCGGCACCATGCTGATCATGTGGTTGGGCGAGCAGATCACGGCCCGCGGCATCGGCAACGGCATCTCGCTGATCATCACGATCGGCATTGTGAGCCGCATTCCGAACGCCATCCAGATCGCGATCAACCTGTTCAAGCACGAGTTCAACCTGTTCATGATGTTCACCTTGCTTGTCATGCTTGTCTTGGTGGTCATGGGCACGATTCTGCTGACACAGGGGCAGCGGAAGATTCCGATCCAGTACGCCAAGCGGGTGGTGGGCCGCAAGGTCTACGGCGGGCAGAACACCTTCATGCCGTTGCGGGTCAACTATTCGGGTGTGATGCCGATCATCTTCGCGCAGGCCATCCTGATGTTCCCGGCCATGTTGCTTTCGAAGTTCGAAGCCACGCAGTCCATTGGCGAGGCGTTGACGCGGGAATCCAACCTTTATCTGGTTTTGTTCGGCGGCATGATTCTGTTCTTCTCCTATTTCTGGGTGTCGACGCAGTTCAACCCGGTCCGGATCGCGGATGATCTGAAGAAGTATGGCGGCTATGTGCCGGGCATCCGGCCGGGACGCCCGACGGCTGAATTTCTCGATTTCACAATGACCCGGATTACCCTGGCGGGCGCGCTTTTCCTGACTGTGATCGCGGTGATTCCGACCATCCTGTACCGTATTTTCTCCGTCCCGCAAGCGTTGGGCTCTCTTTTCGGCGGAACCAGCCTGCTGATCGTGGTGGGCGTGGTTCTTGACACCATGCGGCAGGTGGAATCGCACCTGCTCATGCGTCATTACGACGGATTTCTGACCAAGGGCAAACTGCACGGGCGGCGTTAGGCGAGGCGGCTGGTGAGACTCATGTTACTCATGGGGCCGCCGGGGGTTGGGAAGGGAACGGTGTCGGATCGTCTGGCGGAACGGCTGGGCGCGCGGCACATCTCGACTGGCAACCTGCTCCGGGAGGCCATTGCGCAGGGAACCGAACTGGGCCGGCATGCGGAAGGTTGCATCGCCCGGGGCGAGCTTGTGCCGGACGGGCTGATCGGAACGCTGATCACGGATCAGTTGGATGGCCTCGGGGAAAGCCCGTGTCTTTTGGACGGTTTTCCGAGGACGCTGGCCCAGGCCCGGTTGCTGGAGGAAGGGCTGCTTCGGACTGGCGAGAAGGTCGACGCCGTGATCGAGTTGGAGGCGCCTACGGAGGTGCTGCTGAAACGGTTGGGCGGACGTTTGATTTGCGAGGTGTGCGGCGCCGGGTTTCATTCGGACTTCATTCCCCCGAAACGGGCGGGCGAGTGCGACCGGTGTGGCGGCGGGCTGATTCAGCGGGCGGACGACCGGGACGAGGCCATTCGGCGGCGTCTGGATGTCTATGCGCGGCAGATGGCGGAGTTGCGGTCTTTTTATCGGGATCGGGGCGTGCTGATTCCGGTGGATGCATCGGGTTCGCCGGCGGAGACGGAGGCGGGTGTGCTGAAAGCTCTGGGGCCCGGATGATTTTTACGAACGAGCGCGATTTGGACGGCATGCGGAAGGCCGGACGGATTGCGGGCTGGGTTCGGGACGGGGTGGCGGCTGCCATCGCGCCCGGGGTCACAACCCGCGAGCTGGAAACGCTGGCCGATGGATTGATTCGGGAACAGGGCGCCGAAAGCGCCTTTCGGGGGTACCACGGGTATCCCGGCTCGATCTGCCTATCGGTTAACGACGAGGTGGTTCACGGCATACCTGGGTCAAGACGGATTTTGCCCGGGGACGTGGTGAGCCTTGATGTGGGCGTACGGTTCGGGGGGTTCGTCGGGGATTGTGCCCGGACGGTGCTGGTGGGCGTGACGGATCCGGAGATTCGGCGTCTGGCGGCGGCGGGCGAGGCGGCGCTGGCGGCCGGGATCGCGGCGGCGGTGGCGGGAAATACCGTAACGGATATTTCCAGGGCCGTACAGACCGTGGTGGAGGCGCAGGGGTTTTCGGTGGTTCGGCAGTTCGTGGGCCATGGGATCGGGCGAAAGATGCACGAGGATCCGCAGGTGCCGAACTTCGTGACGCCGGGCCGGCGGGTGCTGCTGAAGGCGGGCATGACGCTGGCGATCGAGCCGATGGTGAACCTCGGGGTGGCCGACGTGGAAGTGATGGCGGATGGCTGGACGGTCCGGACGCTGGACCGGTTGCCTTCGGTACATTTCGAGCACACGGTGGCCGTGGCGGAGGGTGCGGCGGAGATTTTGACCCCCCTGGGTGTGAAAATGCCGAAGGGGCTGGACAAAGGCGGCGGTTTTTGGTAGATAGTACCTTTTGATTTTTTCAGGAGATTGATGTCATGAAAGTAAGAAGTTCGGTTAAGCGGATTTGTGAGCGCTGCAAGGTGTTGCGCCGCAAGGGCGTGGTGCGGATTACCTGCACCAATCCGCGGCACAAACAGCGACAGGGTTAAAGGAGCAGAAGAGATGCCGAGAATATTGGGCGTTGACATCCCTGGCAAGAAACGCATCGAGTATGCGTTGCGGTACATTTATGGGATCGGGCCGACACGGTCGAAAGAAATTGTTGCGAAGGCGCGGCTGGATCCCGCCAAGAAGGCGGACGATTTGACCGACGAGGAAATCAACCGGATTTCCGGTGTTTTGCAGACCGGGTATCGCACCGAAGGCGATCTGCGACGTGAAGTGGCGCAGAACATTCGGCGCTTGATCAGTATTGGCAGTTATCGCGGCACGCGTCACAAGCGCGGCTTGCCGGTCCGCGGCCAGCGAACGAGCACGAATGCTCGCACGCGCAAGGGGCCTCGGCGCACGGTGGGGGCGATTCGCGGCAAGGAAGCCCGTTCCGCGGCCAAGCAATCGTAAGACAAGAGACAGCAACGGCGAGGATATCGGATGGCAGACGAAATTAAAGAGCAGGGCGAGCCCCAGGCCGGAACCATTCCGGCGGCGCCCGCTGGCGTCGAAGGCGCCCCCGTGGAGGGGGAGAAGAAAGAAGCGATCAAGGTCCGCAAAAATGCGTTCCGCGGTCCCTCGACGGGCATTGCCCACATTCTGGCTTCGTTCAATAACACCGTGGTGTCGATCTCCGATCCGCACGGCGGTGTGATTGCCTGGAGCAGCGCCGGCCGGGCCGGGTTCAAAGGATCGCGCAAGAGCACGGCCTTTGCCGCCACCGTGGTCGGCCAGGAAGCGGCCCGCGTGGCCGTTACCAAGGGCATGACCGAGGTGGAGGTTCGGGTGCAGGGACCGGGGGCCGGCCGCGAGTCGGCCATTCGCGCCCTTCAGGCCACGGGCCTGCTGGTGACCGTGATCAAGGACCTGACGCCGATGCCGCACAACGGCTGCCGTCCCCGGAAGCGCCGGCGCGTCTAATCATTCGCAGTTGCTGAACGGAAACAGGAGATATTCGGATGGGCAGATATATTGGACCGTCCTGCAGACTTTGTCGCAGGGAGGGAATGAAGCTGTTCCTTAAGGGCAGCCGGTGTTACATGGCGAAATGTCCCGTAGCGGAGCGCAAGCGCCCCGCCCCCGGCATGCACGGCGCCCGTGGCCGGAAGGTTTCGGATTACGGGCTGCAGCTTCGGGAAAAGCAGCGCCTGAAACGGTTCTACGGCTTGCAGGAAGGCCAGTTCCGCCTTTTCTTCGAACGCGCCTCCCAGAAGCGCGGCGTGACGGGCGAGACCTTGCTCCAGTTGCTGGAAATGCGGCTGGACAACATCGTGTACCGGCTGGGATTCGCGGCCTCCCGCAAGGCGTCGCGGCAGTTCGTGCTGCATCGTCACATCAAGATCAACGGCAAGATCGCCAACATTCCTTCGATGCAGATCAAGCCGGGCTCCAAGCTCGAGGTCATCGAGGCCGGTCGCGAAGGCGTCAAGGCCGTGATGGAGACGGGCGCCGCCCGGGGACATCAGGTCCCCGCCTGGATGATCCTCAACAAGGAACAATTCATGGGCGAGATACTGCGCGCGCCGACGCGCGACGAGATCGCACCGTTCGTGAACGAACAGCTTGTGGTGGAACTGTACTCGAAGTAAGATGAGCGGGGCTCAGCCCCCGATTGTGGGAAGGGTTAAGCAATGCCAGTAAGATTAAGTCGATTCGAAATGCCGAAACGGCTGGTGAAGGACGAGGCCAGCGCCACTCCCACCTATGCGAAGTTCGTCGCGGAGCCGCTGGAAGCCGGGTACGGGCGCACGCTGGGCAACTCCCTGCGCCGCGTTCTGCTCTCCTCGCTCGAGGGGGCGGCCATATCGGCCGTCAAGATCGAGAAGGTCCCGCACGAGTTCTCCGCCATCCCGGGCGTCGTGGAGGATGTCACCGACATCATCCTGAACCTCAAGAAGGTGCTGCTCAAGAGCTTCAACCGCGAAAACCACGTGTTGTCCCTGAAGAAAAAGGGGCCCTGCGTGGTGACGGCGGCGGACATCCTCACGGACGGCAAGGTGGAAGTGCTGAATCCGAACCAGTTGATCGCCACCCTCGCCGAGGATGGCTCGCTGGTCATGGAGATGGAAATTCGCACGGGTCGCGGTTTTTGTCCGGCGGACTGGAACAAGAAGGACGACCAGGAGATTGGCCGCATTCCGATCGACTCCATCTTCACGCCGGTGCGCCGGGTCAATTTCCTCGTGGAAAACACCCGTGTGGGCCAGCGGACCGATTATGACAAACTCATCATCGAGGTCTGGACGGACGGCCGCGTGACGCCCGACGACGCCATGACGATGTCCTCCGGCATCCTGCGCCATCACCTGGATATTTTCGTCAACTTCAGCAGCCAGGTGATCGAGTTCGAGGAGACGGAACAGCGGGCCGACGCCGAGCGCGAGAAGTTGCACCGGATTCTTGGCATGAGCGTGAACGAGATCGAGCTGAGCGTCCGCGCGGCCAACTGTCTGAACAACGCGAACATCACCACGGTGGGCGAGTTGGCGCAGAAGACCGAGCAGGAAATGCTCCGGTACCGCAATTTCGGAAAGAAGTCCCTGAACGAAATCAAAGCCAAGCTCCAGGAGCTGGGCCTGTCGCTCGGGATGAAGTTCGATGCGGATCTGTTGAAGCCGGCGGAGCCGGTCGAACAGCCGGTGGAAACGAAGTAAACACGACGGCAGCCCCCGGGCGCCGGTTTAGGCAGGGTAGAGATGAGACACTTACGGAAAACGACGAAGCTGGGCCGCAGCCCGGCGCACCGGGAGGCGTTGCTGGCTTCCCTTGTTTGCAATTTGATCGATGCTCGCCGCATTCGCACCACCGTGGTGAAGGCCAAGCTGGCCCGGTCACTGGCGGAGAAGATGGTGACGCTGGCCAAGAAGGCCGCCATCAATGCCGACAAGCTTTCCCCGCGCCGCCTGGCCATCGCCACGCTGCGCCGCAAGGATCGCGTGACGCAGCTCTTCGACGAGGTGGCGCCGGTGTTCAAGGACCGCAAGGGCGGCTATACCCGCATCACCCGCATCGGCCAGCGCGGCGGCGACGGGGCCGAGATGGCGTACCTGGAATGGATTAATTTCGTTCCGGCCGTGAAGAAGGAAGCCAAGGCAAAGGCTCCGGCGGAAGAGAAAAAAGAAGGCTCGGCCGCCTAGGGCGGTGTTGCTGTTCGTTCAAAGGGCGCGGTTGCAAAACCGCGCCCTTTTTTTATGCCCCGCGGCCCAGCGCCTCGCGCAGCAGCCGTGCGGCGGCATACTTGTCCAACCGGCCCGGCTTGCGCAGCAGGCGGCGGTCCAGGGCATGCAGGGCGCGGCGGGCCGGGGAAGGATTTTCGAACAGGTCCACGGCCACTTGCTCCAGGCGGGCGCGGTCCGGATAGGCGCTCACGAGCACCCCTAGGTAATGGCGGGCCGCGGCCACGGGCAGCCTCCTGTAGAGGGAGCGGACGGTGCCCGCGATTTCGGCGGAGACGGCGTTCGGCACGCCCGCTCTTGACGTGAAGGCCGTCTCCAGGTCGAAGGTGACGAGACGGGCGCCGGACACGAGCACATGCTCCAGGCCGGGGTGCTCCTGAAGCAGGGCCGGCTCGCGCATCGCGATCGCGACCGTGTGACGGGCTGATAAGGCGGCGGCAAAGGCGCGCAGGCGCGCTTCCTTGTCGCCGTCCGATAGCTGGGGATCGGCCAGAAAGTCGCTCAGCGTGGGGCCGGGAACGTATTCCATCAGCAGGAAAGGGGCGGGAAGGGGCGGCAGCGGGAACGTCCCGGGTTGCAGGAGCGCGGGAACGTCAAACCCCGATTCGCGCCAGAGTCGCAGGCCGCGCTTCTCGATGGCGTGACGGGCCCGGGCCGTGTAGCCGGTGCGGCCTCCCAGGCGCTGCGACAGGTCCGTGCTCCATTCGCGGAACCGGGCTCGCCGCCGGCCGTAAATTTTGAGAACCACGGTGTTTCCTGGCAGGGAAAGCGACCAGATGCTGTTCCATCCCGAGCCCCGGGCGCTCGCATCGAGCAGGCGCGGGGCGAAGGGCGCCAGGAGCGCGGCAAGCTGGTCGCGCGGGGCCGTCATCTCAGCCCGCGCTCCGCGGGTGGGCGGCCAGGTAGTCGCGAATGAGCAGGGCGAGCTGGTATTTGGAGTCCGGTTTGCGGGACTTGGCCTTGAAATTAAAATCGATCCAGCGGCCCAGACGGTGCAGGGGCTTGCGGTTTTTGAACATGTAGGGGTAGATGAGTTCCAGGTAGTTCCGGTCGGGGTACCGCTCGAGGGTTTCCTTCAGGAACAGGTCGAACCGTTCCGGTGAGAGGAACGTGCGGAGCGTCTTGATGTAGGCGAGCAGTTCGCGGGCCACGAGGTCTTCGATGTGGGCGCCGGAGCGGAAGACCATTTCGAAGTCGAACCAGTAGAGTTCGTTGTTGTGCAGCATGACATGCTTGATGTCGCCGTTTTCGTGGATCAGCATGGGATTGCGCGTGCGGCAGGCCAGGGCGTGGCGCCGGTGCCACTGTTCCAGAAAGATCCGGTACCAGCGGAGGCGCTCTTCGAGGGGCACGGATTCGTCCGGCAGGTACTTGTGGAAATTGCGGCCGGGCACGTATTCGTAGAGGGCGTAGCCACCCGGGGGCAACCCTTCGACCTCCACGTTGTCGTAAATGTTGAAAACCCGGATGCCGGCCTCGCGCCAGATTTTCATGGAGGCCTGTTCGTTTTTCAGGCGGGTTTTGGGCATGTAGGAGGTCTGGCCGTTCATCACCACATTGTCGAAGCTCTTGAGCATGCAGCTGGGCACGCTGCGGCTGCCATAATAGACCTTGAGGACGGCCCGGCCGTTGCGGAAGGGAACCTTGTAGAGGTAGTTGCCGTTCTTCAACAGCAGGTATTGTCCAAGGTTGTCGAAGCGCAGGATTTCCTTGTCGGCCATGGGCGATTCCCGGGGTTGGGGGCGTTAAAATGACCTTTTACAATAGGCGCTTGCCCTTCTTCCGTCAAGTATCGTTGTTCGCTAGCCACGCTTTGCCGGCCTGTGTTAGGATGACCCCATGATCATGACAGCGGGATGGACAAGGCGGTTGAACAGCCACGGGCTGACCTGGCGGGTGCAGGAGTCGGAAGCCTGCTCCTTGCGCGAGTGGCTGGACCGTTATTTTCCGGTGCGGCCGGATTCCGACGTGCGTTTTCTCCAGGCCGCGCCCAACCGTTTTGTTGCCGCCGCGGGGGGCCTTGTGCTGAAGGAGTGGGGCCCCCGGCCGGGCCGCAGCCGGTTCACCTTCGGACTCCGCCCCTCGGCCGCCCGCCTGATCGTGCGGCGCGCCCGCGCGCTCCTGGCCTGCGGCATTGCCACGCATGAGCCGGTGGCGTGGGCGGTTCTGAGGGTGCGGGGGCTGCGGGTGCGCGATTACGTGATCACGCGGGAAATTACGCAGGCCGAAGTGTTGACGCACCGGTTGGACCGGCTTCGGGACGATCCGGCGGGCCGCCGCGAGACCCTGGGGGTGCTGGGAGGCCTCGTGGCCAATCTGCACCGGAACCGGTTCGCCAACCGCGATTTGAAGGACGCCAACATCCTGTGTTCCGTTTCCGATCCGCTGCGGATGTGGGTGACGGACCTGGAGGGGCTGCGCCGTTTCCCCTGGCTGCCGGGGAGCGTCGCGGCGGGGGACCTGGCGCCCGTGGCCCTGTCGCTCCGCAGCCATGGCTGGCTGCGCGATGCGGGGGATGCGGAGGCGTTTTTCGCGGCCTACCGCGCGGGCGTGCCCCGGCGCCTGGGCTCCGCCGTTTTTCCCGCCGGCGCCGCCTCATGATTTTCTGTTTTGTTTTTCGGTTTGTTTTGGTATCGTCCGTCAGATTGTTTGGTGCGGGCAACAGGAGATTCAGATGAAAAAGTTGGCGATGTTGATGGGCGCGGCCCTGGTGGCCGTATCGGGATTGATCATGCAGGCGGATCCGGTGGCCGGTCCGGCGGAGTTGGGCAAGCCATTTCCCTGGACGGCCAGCATCGGCCCGGGCTTTGTTGATTTTGAAGGCGACCAGTGGACCGAAGACGGCGCTTATATCCAGGGCCGGCTCAGTTATCAGGTCAACCATCGCCTGAACTGGGACGGATTCCTGTTCCTGGCGCCTTCGCTGGACGCGAACGTGCCTGAGAACCGCGCGGACGTGCCGGACTTCAGCTCCACCTGGATGGCGGGGGCGGGTCTGGAAGCGGTGTTTCATTTCACCCGGTGGACGAGGTTCGATCCTTACGTGGCGGCCGGTTTCCAAGGCACCCTGTTTGGCGACGATCAGTCCGGCGGCGACACGACGGATTTCGCGCTGCGCGGCGGCGGCGGCGCTCTGTATCATTTCAACGAGGAATGGGCCCTTCGCGTCGATGCGCGCATGGCGCTGGGCGGCTTGGGTTCGGACAGCGAAGCCAACGCCTTTTATGAGGCGGGCCTGTGCTGGACGTGGGGCGCGGCCATTCCGGCCAAGTTCCAGGTTGCCGGTGGCGCGACCGACAGCGATGCGGACGGCCTGACCGATGCCCAGGAAAAAGCCATTTACAAGACCAACCCCTACGATCCGGACACGGATCATGACGGGCTGACGGACTACGAGGAGGTCATGGCCACTTATGGGTACAAGACCGATCCCCTCAATCCCGACACCGACATGGATATGCTGAAGGATGGCGCCGAGGTGCTCGTCTTCAAAACGGATCCCACGGATCCGGACACGGATGACGGCGGCGTCACCGACGGCCATGAAGTGCTCGAGGACGGCACGGATCCCCTGTTCAAGGCCGACGACCTGATTCTTTTCTCACTCAACATCCAGTTCGACTATGATCAGGCGGTCATCAAACCGGTCTACTTCGAGAAGCTCGAAATCATCGGCGCGAAGACCATGACGCGCGAACATCCGGGCGCCACGGCCAAGATCGAGGGCCACGCGGACAGGGCAAAGCTATCCGATCGCGAACACAATCAGTTATTGTCGGAAAAGCGCGCCAAGGCCGTGCTGGACTACTTGTCGGCCAACTTCAAGATCGCGCCCTCGCGCATGACGTCGGTGGGCTACGGGTTTGACCGCCCCAAGTATCCGAATGATCCTGAAAAGGGGAATTTCCTGAACCGCCGCGTGGATCTGTACATCCGCCCGGTGAATCACCCCAAGAGCTCGCGCGAGCAGCCGAAGTTCGAGCGGAATGACGTGGTGGCGCCGGCCGCCGAATAGACGGAGACAGGCAAAAAAAGAAGGGGCGCTGTGAGGCGCCCCTTCTTTTTTTGTTGTCGGTCAGCGGTTAGAAATAGTACCGAAGCCCCACGTCCACCAGCATGCCGACCGCATCGCCCGACTGGGTGGTCGTCAGGTCCTGGTTCAGGGTGGTGTCGACGTTGTAGATGTCCTCGGTGGCGACGGTCACGCCGGCGTTGATCACGATGGCGGCATTTTGGGTCATGAAGATTTTTCCGCCGGCGTACACGAACCCCTGGTAGGCGGTGTCGCTATCCTTTTCGCCGTCGAGCAGGGAGACACGCAGGCCCAGAAGCGGGTGGAAATTGAAATCCTGTTTCAGGTCGAAATGTTTTTCCGCGAAGAGGCCGAGCTCCCACACGCTGCCCGTGACCCAGTAGCTGTTCCAATCGGCCTTGCGCAACCCGATCAAGCCGCCGATTTCGAAATTGTCCACCGGGAAATAGCCGATTGACGCGTTGCAGGGCGGGAATTCATAGGCGTCGGAATCGAAATCCGTTTCCATGTCGAACCGCAGGTTGTAAGCATCGGCCGAAATGGTCGCTCCGTAACCCGGGAGGGCAAGGGCGGCAGCGGCAACCGCGATCAGGCAACTTTTACGCAACATGGACATCTCCTTTTTTGATTGATCTGAAGCGTAAGATTCAACGCTTTGGCCTGTTCCGTCAAGTCCAATTATGGATTGCCGGACAATGCCGCCGCTTCGCTGTAGGGAAACTCCGCTTTCAACCGCTCGCGGTAGCGGGCCGAGGCGACCGGATCGCCCATATCGCGGCGCAGGTTGGCCAGCCGTAGGAGCAGTCGCGCCCGGGCATCATCCAAGGACTCCACCTGGAGCAACCGATCCCCCAGCGCCAGGGAGGGAAGGTGTTCGCCGCGGCCCGAATAGGCGTCCATCAGGAGCAGGCCGGTCTCGGTCTTGAATCGTTCCTCCGGAAAGTCATTTAAAATCGATTCCAGCCGGTCGGCGGCATCGTTCCATTCGTTCCTCCGCACCAGGTCGGCCGCGGTTATCAGGCGGGCCTGGAGCCGCACGCCGGCCAGAGGGCCGGTCTCCATGGGCTTCAGGGCCCGGACGATGGCCCGGGCCTTATCCGGGCTGCCCAGGGCCAGGTGGGCGTCGGCAAGGAGAAGGTTCCGGCGTCGCTTCTGCGAGTCGCCGAGTCCCTCCTCGCGAAGGGCCTCCAGAAGGGTTTTAGCGGCGGACGCGTCCTGCCGGCCGTTGAGGCAGTTTTCCGCGCGGGCCAGCGCGATTCGGGCGTTCAAAGCGCCCGATTCGGGACCTGCGGCAGTCTTCCGGGCCAGCTCGAACATCGTTTCGGCATCGGTATAATTCCGGAACAGCGCATGGCGGAACGTGGCGGCCATGGCAAAGATGACGGGCGCGAAATCGGGAGCAAAAGAGGCTTGCCGCCGCAGGCATTCCCGGCCCGTCTGTTCGAGCCAGACACGGTCGCCGAGCAGATCAGCAAAGCGCGCCACGGCCTCCAGTTCAGCCGGTGTCAGTGAGGGCATGGCCCGGGCCTGAACCGCCGCTTTCAGCGGGAAGAGGGCCGAGTCGGGGCATTCCTCGATTTGCCGCCAAAGCGGGTGGACCTCTACGGGCTGTTCGAGTGTGATGGGGGGCGTCCCCGGGGAGCGCACTTCCAGCCGTACCGGTCGCGTGCCGGGCTGGATGAAGACGTGCTCGAGCGATTCGCCTTCGCCCCGCGTGCCGTCCCCGAAGGTCCAGGAATAGGAAGCGCCCGCAAGGGGCATGGCCCGAAAGGAGACCCCGATGAGGGACACCGGGCCCAGCCGGGCGGAGCGGTCGACCCGCCATTCGAAATGGGCGGTTGGCGCGGCGGGCGGGGCTTCGGCCGCGCAACTGGAGAACCGGGCCAGGGCGGTGAAATTGCTCGGCTGCATGACCCGGTAATATTTTGCGCCCGGCGGGCGCCAGGAGGCGACGGCGGCCAGGAGCCCGTCGCCTTGCGCCAAGTCGTAGCGCAAGTGGTGCAGGCCCGGCTCCAGGCGCAGGGTCCCGTTTTTTTCGCCATTCCGTCCCGCATCCGCCCGGTGGATGCCGGGCCATTCTGTCACCGGTTTGCCGTCCACGGCGACAAAAGAAGCGTCATCGGAGAGCGTGGCGAAACCGTAGTCGCCCGCTTGATCCGCCTGAAACCAGGCTTCGTAACGGGCCAAAAGCTGTTCCGGAGGGCCGTGCGGATGGGTGCCATCGAATATGTCGGCCCGGAAGCTGCGGCCAAAAGTGCCGGTGGTGGCGTTCCAGGCCGATTCGAATTGGGCCCGTGAGTCGAAAGCGGGCTGGTTGAGCGTGCGGGTTTCAAGCAGGACGCCCGCCTTCGGCCGCCACGCATTGGCGTCGGGTGGGGTAGTGTTTTCGATGGCGTAGGCGTAATAGGAGGTGGCGCCGGAAGAGGTGTCGAACGTGAGGAGCAGGGGCTGGCCCTTCCGGGCCCACAGGAGGGAGGACGGCACGGGCTGTCCCTGCGGAGTTGTCACGGTGAAGCCTGTTTTTTCGGGGTCGAGCGCGCCGGCGGCGAGGGTGGCAACCCCCGCGTTTGCGGGCCAGGCGGAGTCGCTCGTCCGGCAAAGACGCAACCGCAGCCGGGAGGAGGGTATCGCCCATGAAGGGGGGGCATCCGCCCGGAGGCTCGGCGAAAGCAGCAAAATGAGGAGCATCCAGAGGCAATGGATCCATTTCAAGCTTTGACAGGCAAGCCTCATTTGCCTCATTATTATACATTGTCATCGAAAGGGCACGAATGAAAACACGATGGATGCGATTCGTTTTGACGGCCGCCCTGGCGGCGATCCCCCTTTGCAGCCAAGCTACGGTTGGGGTTGGCGTTAGGCTCGGAACGACCGGCATCGGCGGCGAGGTGGCGGTTGAGCTGGTGGAGGATTATTTGAATCTCCGTGTGGCCGGCAATGGCGGCTCGCTGGATGTTGATGTTAACGAGGATGATCTCACGTACGAATCCTCGGTTGATCTTCAAACCTGGATGGCGCTGCTCGACTGGCATGTGGGTGGCGGGCCGTTCAAAATCGTGGCCGGCGGCTGCTACAACGGCTCGGATGTGACCGGGGAAGGCCGGCCGAACGAACCCATTGAGGTGGGCGATGTCACCTACACGCCCGCCCAGATTGGCACCCTGTTTGCCTCCGCGGAATACGACAGTTTTGGCGGCTATTTTGGAATCGGGTTCGGCAACCTGGCTTCCAGCCGGGGCCGCTGGGCGATGTCGCTGGACCTGGGCGTGATGTTCTTTCAGGAACCCGACCTGACGCTTGAATCCCGCGGCGGCCTCTTTTCGAACTCCCCGCAGGTCAAGAGGAACGTGCAGAAGGAATTGGACGATTTCAGCGACGATTACATTGAATGGCTCCGGTATTATCCCGTCCTGAGCGTGGGCTTGGCGGTTCGGTTTTAGTGGAACGGGTACGATGAACGTAGAGGCGTATCGTTGCTGCCGGCTTTGCCCGCGCGACTGCCAGGTCGATCGCACGGCGGGCCTCAAGGGGTATTGCGGGGAAACCGCCGAATGCCGCGTCGCCTCCGCCACCGCCCATTTCGGCGAGGAGCCTTCCTTCACAGGGAAACGGGGGTCGGGCACGATCTTTTTCACCGGCTGTTCCTCGCGCTGTTTTTTCTGTCAAAACCACCAGATATCCCTGGGGGAAACCGGCCGCCCGATCACGCCGGCCCAGTGTCTCGAGATGGCCGAGACGCTGATAGGCAAGGGCGTTCACAATCTGAATTTCGTTTCGCCGGATCATTTCTGGCCGTTAATCGAATGGCTTTGCCGGCAGTTGCGGGAGAAGGGGTTCGATCTTCCGTTTCTGTTCAACACGTCGGGCTACCAGAAAGCGGAAATGATTCCCGAATATGGGAAAGTCATCGACGTTTTCCTGCCCGATTTCAAGTTCTCGGATCCGGCGCTGGCCCGGCTGTGCATGCGGGACGAGCGGTATCCGGCGATTGCGCTCGAAGCGATCCGCAAAATGGTGGAGCTGAAGGGGTTTCTTTACCCCTGGGATCCCGAGGGCGGCCGGCCGGCGCTTCGGGGCGTGCTGGTTCGGCACCTGGTGCTGCCGGGGTGCGTGGAGAACAGCCTGGCGGCCATCCGCCTGCTGCACGGGGAATTCGGGCCGGGCCTCCCGATTTCGATCATGAGCCAATTTCAGCCCATGCCGGGCTGCCGGGAGCACGCCCTGCTGGAGCGGCCGGTTACCGAAGCGGAGTACGAGGAGGTCACGGACCTGGTGGCCGAATTGGGCTTTTTCCGGGTTTATCTCCAGCCGGAGGCGGCGGGCGACGATTTCCTGCCGGATTTCAACGAGGACGAGCCGTTTGACGGCAACCGCAATCGCGGCTGAGAGCCCTGGTGGTGAAAAAAAACTCGACCCTGCCTGTTCTTTTGCTATTTTCATTTTCTTACACGAGCGTAAAGAAAAGTGAAACCTGTGGAACAGACAGCACCCGAGGAGATGGGGAATGGCCGGATCATCCGGCGACTGCTGGCTTTGACCTGGCGTTACCGGGCCGGGTGCATCAAAATTCTCCTTTTCCAATTTGCCCTCCTGGGCATCGTGGTGGTCAGCCTGGGCCTTACAGGGCGGGGCATTGACTTCATTCATGCCGCGGTCAATCCCGACGTGAAGGCCCCTTCCTGGCCCTTTGGATGGGTTCCACCGGCCTCTTGGCCGCCCATGGGCATCTTATGCGGGATCGGCGGCCTGATCCTGCTGTTGGCTCTTACGCGGGCCTTATTGACCTATCACAGCAACCTGACCAGTGTGCGGGTGATTCAGCAGGGCATGGTGGTGCACCTGCGCTCCCTGGTGTACGACAGGCTGCAGAGGCTCAGTTTCCGGTATTTTGACGAGAAGTCCAGCGGCACCCTGATCACCCGGGTAACCGGCGATGTTCAGCAAATGCGCACGTTCGTGGACGGCGTCGTGCTCCAGACCGTGATTTTGACGGCCTCCCTGGCCACCTATTTTCTTTACATGATCCGCATTCATGTTGGGCTGACGCTGGTCAGCCTGGCCGTGATGCCGATTATTGCCGTCTCCTCCATCTGGTTTTCCCGCAAAGTCAAGCCCGCCTACCGGCGCGACCGTGAACTGGTCGACAAGATGGTGCTTGACCTCAATGAGTCCATCCAGGGCATGCACGTGATCAAGGGCTTTTCCCGGGAGGAGGAGACGGCGGCCCAGTTCGACCGGGCCAACCAGGCGGTATGGGCCCAGAAGAACAAGATTTTCTGGATTGTCACCGTCTATACGCCTTCGGTTGAAATGCTGACGCGGCTGACCACCGTGGCGGTGCTGGCGTACGGCGGGTGGCTCTGTTTCCAGGGGCGGCTTCCGCTGGGCGAAGGGCTGATTGTATTCCTGGGGCTGTTACAGCGGCTGACGGACCAGGTGAACGTGCTCACGAACATCACCGACTCCGTGCAGCAGAGTTTGGCGGCAAGCCGCCGGGTTTTCGAGGTGCTGGATATGGAGCCGGAGGTGAAGAACGTGGCCCGACCCGTGGCCAAGCCCGCCCTTTCGGGCCGGATCCGGTTCAACCATGTGACGTTTGACTACAATCCCGGCACGCCCGTTTTGTCGGATCTGGATCTGGAAATTCAGCCGGGCCAGAGTATCGGCATTCTCGGTACAACGGGTTCGGGTAAGAGCACCTTGCTAAGCCTGATCCCCCGGTTCTACGATGTCACCTCCGGATCCCTGCTGATCGACGGGGAGGATGTGCGGAACCTCGACCTGTCGGAACTGCGACGGCAGGTGGGGATTGTGTTCCAGGAAAGCTTCCTGTTCAGCAACACTGTGGCGGCCAATATCGCGTTTGGTCGGCCGGACGCTTCGGCCGCCGCCATCGAGAGGGTTGCCCAGATGGCTGCGGCCCATGATTTCATCAGCCGGATGCCCCACGGTTACGACTCGGTGCTCAGCGAGGGCGGTAGCAACCTCTCGGGGGGCCAGCGGCAGCGGCTGGCCATTGCGCGCGCCATTTTGCCGGATCCGCCCATTCTGCTGCTGGACGATCCGACGGCGGCCGTGGACGCCGAAACCGAGGGGGAGATTCTCTGCGCCATCGAGGGGGCCAAGAAGGGGCGCACCACGTTCCTGGTGACCCACCGGCTGAGCGCGCTGCGGCGCATGGACCTGATCCTGGTCATGCACAAGGGGCGCATCGAGCAGTGCGGCACCCATGCCGAGCTGCTGGCCTGCCGCGGGCCCTATCGCCGCGCCGCCCGCATTCAGTTGGGGGAGGAGTTCGCCCGCCTGGTGCCCCCCCTGGCCGGGAGCGCCCCATGAACAACGTGCCGGAATCTCCCAAGCCTTTGGGCCTGACGCAGGTCAATCGCGACCGGGCCCAATCCGAACACCGGCTGGACGTGCGGCCCTTGTCCATGGGGCTGTTCCTGCGGCTCTTTGCCTATACGGGGGGCTGCCGCACCCAGCGTAGCTGGCTTTTCTTCTGTGTCATCCTGCGTTCCATCCAGGGCACCTTGCTGCCCTGGATGATGGCCTCCATCATCAGCGGGCCGATCCGCCAGGGAATCCAGCGCGGTAGCATGGCCCAGGAGGACTGGAATCACCTGGTGGCTTGGCTGGCCGCGTTCACCGGGATGGCTCTTTTCACGCAGATCACCCACCACTTCCGCCATCGACTGGCCCTGGTGCTGGGCGAGACCGTGGTGCGCGATATCCGCACGGATCTTTTCCGCCACGTGCTCGAGCTGCCCATGGGCTATTTTCACCGCACGCGGCCGGGCCTGCTGATCAATCGGTTCACCACCGATGCCGAGGCCGTGCGGACCGGCGTCCAGAACGTCGTCTTCGCGGGGCTGGTCCACGTGGGCAACATGCTCGTGGCCACCGCGTTCATGCTCTACTACGATTGGGGCCTGTTTTTGGTCATTTTGTGCATGGCGCCGGTCCTGTTCGGGTTGAACCGCTTTTTCCGGGCCCGACTGAGCCGCGCCTACCGCGCGGTCCAGGAAAGCTTCAGCCGCGTGACCGCCACGGTGGTGGAGTCGGTGCGCGGCATCCGCGTGACGCAGGGGTTCAGCCGCTGGGAAAAGAACGCCGCGCTCTTCCGGGAACTGGTTTACGACCATACGTTTTTCAACATCCGCGTCACCCAGACCGAATCGCTCTTTCTGCCGATGCTCGACATCAACAGCCAGTTCTTCCTGGCGGCCCTGCTGATCGTGGGCGGGTTCCGGGTCTTTCACAGCAATGGGACAACGGACATGGCGGACCTGATCCAGTTCTTTTTCCTGGCCGGCAGTTTCTTTGGCCCGATCAACGCGCTGGCCAACCAGTACAACCACGCCTTGACGGCCATGGCCGGGGCGGAGCGGATATTCAAGTTCCTGGACACCAAGCCGGAGTGGACCGATTCGCCGGCTGGCACGCCCATGCCCCGGCTGCGGGGACTCATTGAGTTCGAGAACGTCGGCTTTTCCTATGTGCCGGACCGGCCGGTGTTGAAGGAGGTTTCGTTCACGGCCGAAGCGGGGCAGACCGTGGCGTTGGTGGGTCCGACGGGCGGCGGGAAAACGACGCTGATCAACCTGATTGCCAAGTTTTACATTCCGCATTCCGGGGTGGTGCGGGTGGACGGGACGGACATCCTGCAGGTGAACGGAGCCGCGTTGAGGCGCCAGATGGGTATTGTGCTCCAGCAGAATTTCCTGTTCACCGGCACCGTGCTGGACAACATCCGGGTGGGCAAGCCTGGCGCCACCCTGGAGGAGGTGCGGGAGGCCGCCCGGAAGCTGGACTGCCTGGACGTGCTGGAAGGGTTGCCCCACGGGTTCGACACCGTGGTCGGCGAGTCGGGGGCGGGGATATCGCTGGGCGAGCGGCAGTTGATCTGCTTTACCCGGGCCATGCTGGCGGACCCGCGGATCGTCATCCTGGATGAAGCGACCAGCTCCGTCGACGCCATCACGGAAGCCCGGTTGCAGGCGGCGCTGGAGAAGTTGCTGGCCAACCGGACCAGTTTTGTCGTGGCCCACCGCCTGAGCACCATCCGAAACGCCCACCTGGTGCTGGTGCTGGACAAGGGGCGGATTGCCGAGCGCGGCACCCACCGCCAACTGATGCGGCAGGACGGGCTTTACGCCCGCCTCTACCGCGAATTCATGCTGTCCCATTCGCTGGTGAAATAGGGGCCGGCCGCCCTCAGCCTTCGCCGCCGCGGAAGGCTTCGATGAAGGCCATGCCGTATTCGTCCTTGCCGGTCAGCAGGTCCTGGGCCAGCTTGAATTCCTTCGTCCGCGGGTCCAGCCCGTTCAAAATCTCTTTTCCTATCTGGGCCGGATCCACGATGCCGCCGTCGGCGCCCTTTTCCACGGCCAGCCAGCTGAACACCTGGTTGATCAGTTTGCGGTTCGGCATGCCGAAGGAGATGTTGCTGAGGCCCGCGGCGATGTGGATCGCCGGGCCGTAGGCTTGGCGGATGGCCCGGACGGCGTTCAGAAATTTGTTTCCGTTTTCCGCATCAACTGAAATCGGGAACACCAGGGGGTCCACGTGGATGGCGTCGGGGGCGAAGCCGGATTTTTTCAACAGCTCCATGAGCCGCGCCACGTTGGCCAGTCGCTCCTCGGTGGAGGCGGGCATGCCCTTTTCGCCGGCGGCCGAAGCGACCACGACGGCCTTGAACTCGGCGGCGGTCCGGATGGAATCCGCCCGCTCCAGGGATACCGAATTGAGCATGGGGCGGCAGCGGGCGGGGTCGCAGGAGGCCAGGCCGGCACGCAGGATGTCCTCGTTGGAGGAGTCGATGCTCATGGGGATCTTGACGGCCTTCTGAACGACGTCGACGGTCCATTTCATGAGCCGGACCCGCTCGGCGATGTCGGTGCTGAATTCGTCCACGTTGATGTCGAGATAGGTCGCGCCCTGGGCCTCCTGCCGCCTCGCCAGCGCCTGGAGATAGTCGATGCCGGCGGCCTTGCCGGCGGCGTCGCCGTAATTGCCCTGCCAGATGGCCACGGCGCAGTGCTTGACCTTGCCGTTGGCCCAGTCGCCGCCGTCGGAGAAGATCTTAGGAACGGGCAGTTCCCGGCTATCCTTGCCGGACTTGTAGAAGATGACCTGTTCGCCCTTGGCGTTGGGGGCGACGTTTTTGCCGCCAACTTTGAAAATGCGGGTGCAGTGGATGTTTTCGCCGACGCTGATAAACGTATCGATTTTCATGCGAATCTCCAAGGTTTGAAAGATGCTTTTATCATACGGAACAGGCTTTTAAATGTCCATGTTGTTCATAATCATAATCCTAATCTTAATCTTAATCGGTTATAAAAGGTTGGGAGGATTAAGATTATGATTAGGATTACGATTAGGATTAAGAGGGAGATCTATTCCGCCAGAACGAGCTGGAGGGTCAGCAGGGCGTAACAGGTGGACGTGAGGGCGTCGTTGTAGGCGTTGCCGCCGGCCGGCATCCAGTAAATGCCGCCGGTTGCGGGATCGATTTTCTGGCGATTGATCAACGTGCGCGCGAGGACTGGCCGCCAGGCAAGCAGGGAATGGTCTTGGAGTGAAATGCGGTTTTCGCCCGACTGTGCCAGCGCCATGGCCAGGATCATCAGGTCTTCATAGTTCGCCGGGGTTGTCGGATCGGACTCGAAGATTTCGCGATGACGGGCAATCCAGTTGAACGCCTTCCAGAGCAGGGGGTCGTTCCGCGCCGCCCCAGCCGCCTGACCGCCCAGCAGCACGGCAGCGGCTTCCGTGATGGAACGGATATCGACTCGCGCCAGCTGTTGCGTGGCGGCCGGCCAAGGGAACGCTTCCCCGGTTTCTTTTCCCAGTTGGTTGGATAAGGCCCGCATGACCGCCAACCGCAAGCCAAGCTCGCGGGGGTGGGCGGGCAACGGTTTGCCGGCCAGTTCTTTTTGGAAGAGCAGCAGGCGTTTGTGGACTGCCGGGTGAGCTCCCGGCTGAGCGGCCAGCGCGAGGGCGGTAAAAACCATCGCCGGCGCCGAGGCGGTGGAGGGCGCTTGCGTCAGCCTATTCAGTCCCCGCTCCCGGATGGGGCGATGGGCGGGGTCGGGGCTTGCCATGAAGGTCAGGAGGGGCAGGGCGGTGAGGTCGGGCCGCTCCGGACCGTCCCAATGACCGTCCGCATTTTGCCTTCCCGTCAGCCAGAGGAGGCCGCGGTCGAGGGCGGCACGGGTCTCCTGCGCCAGCGAGGCGTCGAGCTGGCCGGGCCGGGCCAGGGAGCCGGGCGACAACGGCATATCGGCCCGGCTGGTGGCGGCCAGGCCGATTAGGAAGGCGCAAATAAGGGAAACCCAGCCCATGAAAAGGATTCCTTTCCAACCTGAAAATCATATACTTTGGCCCGGTGGGAGTCCAGCAAGGGTTGTCGGCCAGGAGAGAGGCCATGTTCATCAGAATTTTGAGAAAGGATGTGTGCATCATGTGCGCAGCAGTCATGATGATGGCAAGCGGAAATTCCGCCGCATCCGGCGCCATCCGTCCTCCCGCAGTGGCCGGCATGTTTTACGAGGCCGACTCCCGGCAACTCGAAAAAGATGTGCGCCTGCTTTTGAAAGACGCTGGTCCCTCCGGCGACAGCGGGCGCCTGCGCGCCGCCGTGGTGCCCCACGCCGGTTATGTCTACTCCGGCTCCTGCGCGGCCTCGGCCTATGCGCTTTTGAAAACCGGCGACTATGCCCGCGTGATCGTGATGGCCCCCTCGCACACGCGGGGCTTTCGCGGCATCGCGCTTCCGGCCGAGGGCATTACCCGCTATGCGACCCCGATGGGCCCCATTCCGCTGGATTTGGAGGCCTGCGCAAAGCTGGTTTCCCAGAGGGGCTTCGAGCGGGAGCCGCGCGGGCCCAGCCGGGAGCACGCCGTGGAAGTGCATCTGCCTTTCCTGCAGGCCGCCCTGGGTTCGTTCAAATTGATTCCCCTGGTGTGCGGGTCCAACTCGGAACAGGAACTGGACCGCCTCGCCAAGGTGCTGGCGCCTTTGATGGACGACCAGACGCTGGTGATTGCCTCCTCGGACTTCACGCATTTCGGGGATGATTTTGGCTATGTGCCCTTCACCAACAGCCTTCGCGAACGGTTGTACGAATATCTGGACACGGCCTCCGCGGCCGTGGCCTCGCGCAATCGGGCCGCTTTCCGCGAGCATTGCATAACGACGGGCGATACGATCTGCGGGCAAAAGCCCATCGATCTATTGTTGGGCCTGATGGATGCGCGGACGGAGGCGCTGAAGGGGCGGGTCTTGAAAAAGCTGACCTCGGGCGATGTGACCGGCGACTACCGCCACTGCGTCTCCTATGGGGCGATAGGTTTTTTTACCGCGGGGAAAACGGCCGAAAAATGGTCGCCCGGCCTGAGCGCGGACGAGAACCGCACGCTGATGGCGATTGCCAAGGACTCGCTGGCGTGGGCGGTAAAGGGGGAGAAGAGGCCCTTTGATTTCTCCAAGTATGCCATCACCGAAAAGATGAAGTCCGCGACGGCAACATTTGTGACCCTCAAACTCATGGGTCATTTGCGCGGTTGCATCGGGTCGCTGGCCCCGGAGGCTCCGTTGTACCAGTCGGTCCATGACAACGCGGTTCACGCCGCGATTCATGATCCGCGGTTCAGTCCGGTGGAGCCCGCGGAACTGAGCTCCCTGGACGTCCAGATATCCATTTTGAGCCCCATCCGGGAGATTGCATCCTGGAAAGAGTTTCGTATAGGGGAGCATGGGATTATCATGGCCAAGGGGCGGCGGCGGGCCGTCTATCTGCCCGAGGTGCCCCCGGAGCAGGGCTGGAGCGTGGAGGAAACGCTCACGTCGCTGAGTGAAAAGGCGGGACTGCCCCCGGACGCCTGGGTCAGCGGCGCCACGTTCCAGGTTTTTGAGAGCGCAAAGATCCCGGAGGAGTGATGTTTATTCAGCACCCCTTGCGTTTTTCAACGGTTTGTGTGGCAGGCATTGTGCTTAAATGGATTCGGGGCGGCAATTTGGCGACTGCGGGTCTCGTTGCTTGTTTCCGCCAGTTCCGGTTCCCGGCTTGACGGTTTGCCGCGATTTGATTTGTCTTCGAACGGCACGGAAGAGTCCCGCACGGTGCAAATGTCCTCGTCGCCCGCCTGCTCGGAAATCTCCTTTGACTTGTCAGGGCCGCCATAATGGGGGTAGCCGCCATAAAGAGGCCAATGCCCGGAAACGCCAGGGGCCCAATGCTGGCGATTCAGCCCGGCGCTCCGCCCAGCCCCCCTGTGGCGGCGCCTTCGGGCGCTTGGGTTTCCTTGGAATGGGCGAAGTAGCGTGTCGTGCTTTTATCGGAAAACAGCAGGGAGATGTCGTTGCTGGGCAGGCAAGCCCACACCGACTGCTGTGGCGATCAGGAGTGCCTGTGTGATAGGGGGTTGCGCCACGGGGTCCGTGGCCGTGGCCTACTACACAAAAAAAGCTTCATGCGGCATGCCAGGAAGCGGCGGGCGCACGAAGCCATATCACAACACTCAATCCATCCGGCTACGGTTGCATATCCTCGCCGGTTTTTTCAACGGCGGCGCCGGCTTTCTCCACGGCTTCGCCGGTCCTCTCGCGGACATTTGCGGCGGCTTCCCGGGTGGCCGCGGCCGCCTCATTTGCGCTTTCTGCGGCATCCTCGGCCGCGTCTCGGGCCGCTTCCTCGGTCTTCTTGACACCCGCGTCAATTTCGGCGCCGGCTTTCTCGGCAAATCCGACGGTCCTGACCGGTTCCGGTTCCGTTTTTTGTTTGCAACCGACCATTGACACGACGGCGGCAACCGCCAGAACACCCAGCGCCTTCAGCTTGTCGATCTTCATAACCGCTCCTTTTTTTTGTTTTTGTTTTCAGCATCCGTGATTCCTGCTGGGGTGGCCTAGTTCACTCTCACGCCCTGGACGTTGCCGATCAGGCCAAAGCTCTGCAACAACCACAGGACGAGGACCGCCACCACGACAACATTAAGAATGGTTTTTACCGGTTTGGCCATGGGGATATAGGTGTTGATCGCCCAAAGGGCCGCGCCGACGACAACGAGCACAACAATGATGGTAATCAGGGGCATAAGACCGTCCTTTCGCCGTAGGGCATGATGTTCTTCAATATGGGGACAATAGGCGATTGAGGCCTCGCGGGCTATGGGGTGTAATACTACCGCTTTAGACCCTATATTTAAAAATGCCGGTAAAGTCCAAAATGATTACAGTTGAATAAAAAAGAGGTATGTCCAATGAATGCGTATGGATTCGGGTTGGGATGCTTGAAAAGATCAAAACAGATGGTCGTGGGGGTTGCCTTGGCGACGGCCATGATGGTCCCGCCGCTGTCCTTTGGCGCGGGGCCGGATCCGGTCGACCTGGGTACGGCGGGCCGATTCCTGCTCCTCTCCGGGGCCGCCATCACCTCAACGGGTGGCGGGTTCATTTATGGGGATGTCGGGGCGAGTCCGATCAACGGGGCCTCCATCGGGTTGAATTCCGCCCAAGTCGTCGGGACAATCTTCGCGGTCGATGCCACGGGTCCGGCAGGCTCCGTGGTTGATCCCGGGATGCTGGGCATCGCCAAGGCGGATCTTACCACGGCCTACGACGATGCGTCCGGACGATTGCCGGCGCCTTCGGGGGCCTTCTTGAATCCCGGGGGCGGCAATCTCGGCGGGCAGAACCTCGTTCCCGGCCTGTACAAGTTCTCGAGTTCGGCTTTGCTGACGGGCGGGGACCTCACTCTCACGGGCGGGGCTGAGGATGTCTGGATATTCCAGATTAGCTCGGATCTTCTCGTTGATCCCGGCATGCAGGTTATTCTGGTCGGCGGGGCCCAGGCCAGAAACATTTTCTGGCAGGTCGGCACGTCGGCGACGATCGGGACATCCGCCATTTTCAGGGGAACCATTATGGCGGACCAGTCCATCACCTTGGATACCAGTTCCGTCCTCGAAGGCCGGGCCTTGGCGTCCATTGCCCAAATTACATTTAACGGGACGAGCGTTGGCTTGTCGGCCAGTGTCGGCGATTATGTGTGGGACGACAACAACATGGACGGCATCCAGGATTCCGGAGAGACGGGTCACATGGACGTGGTTGTCAACCTGTATGACGCTGATACGAATATGGTCGCTACCACCAACACCGATGCCAACGGGCTCTATGTTTTTGCCGACTTGGTTCCCGGGCTCTACTCCCTTGAATTTGTGCAACCGGCGGGTCTTCAGTTCACGTCGCCGGGGCAGGGCGGAGAGGCGCTCGATAGCGATGCGGACCTTCTCACAGGCCGCACGGAGGCGTTTATGCTGTTTGCCGGCGAGTTCAATACGAACTGGGATGCGGGGCTGATCTCGTCCAATGCCGCGCCGCTCATCACCAAGAGGGCCAGTGTTGATCCCGTGCGGCCCTCGGAGATCCTCACCTACACGATCACGGTGAGTAACGCAACCATGGCGGTGGCCTCCAACGTGACGGTGGTCGAGACCTATGACGCGTTTTACCGCTACCTGTCATCGACGCCCGAGCCGCTGTCCGGCACCAGCAACACCTGGTATTTGGGCGATTTGCCGATTGGTTTCGCGACCAACATCGTGGTCACGGGGCGGGTCAGGAAGAATGCCACGTCATCGAACGATCTGTCCAACACGGCCGCCGTATTCAGCGATTTGGGCAACCGGACCGTGACCGTGACCACCCGGGTGATCAGCTCCCTGCCCATTCCCGTAACGTTGCTCTATTTCCGCGCGGTGGATGTGGAGGGCGGCGTAAAGCTGAAATGGGAGACCGCCACGGAGTCCGACAATCTCGGCTTCAATCTTTATCGCTCCGAAACGACGAGCGGCAAAAGGTTGCTGGTCAATGGGCGGCTCGTGCCGGGTTCCACGGCCTCGGAGGGGAAGCGGTACCGGTTCCTCGACGCGTCGGCCAAGCCGGGTGTGACCTATGCCTATTGGCTCGAAGAGGTCGCGGTCAATTACAAAACAGTCACCTACGGTCCGGCGATGCGGTTGGGGTTCATCGAGCAAAAACCCGCCGGCATCCTTCCGGCCCTGGGCGTTTTCCGCACCACGAGCACGGGCGGCTTGTATCGAATTAGGTTCGAGACGCTGGCCACAGCGGGCCTGACCGGGACCGGGCTGGACCCGAACAAGTTGGCCGTGCGGATCAAAGGCGTCAAGGTGCCGGTATTTGTGAGCGCCGCCGGCCCGGAGATGGTTCCCGGTGACGGCCTCATGTTTTACGCCAGTGCGTCGCCAAGCGGGCGGCCCTGTGAGGTGGTGGTGGATCCGAGTCCGCTCCGGATGAGCCTGGCCGATGCCCGTCCGGTTCGCGGTCCGGGAGAAGTCTACATGGATCAGGCGGGCGCAAGGCAGCGGCTGAAGTTCTTCACCGATCCGGCCATCGTCCGCTATTTCCTGATCGATTTCACGGATCTGCCGGTGTGGGTGCTGGATGTGACGCGGCCGATGAATGCGATCATGATGGCCGGCTATTCTTGTGTGGGAATCGAGAATGGCCTGACGGCGGTTCTGATGAGTTATGACTCCGGGTCGAATCGCGCGAAGTGTGTGGCGATCCAGGACAGCGCGGTTTTGGACGTGGGCGCCATTCGGAAGCCCTGATGGGACAGGATGGGTCGCCGGGCCGGTATTCTGTAATATACCGGCCCGGCTTTTTTGGAGGCAACGTGAACGTAACGAAACAGGGACTCGTGGGGCTCGCGCCGCGCATTGAGACTCTTCAGACGATTTTCAAGGTCACATCGCATTCGACGATGCCCGCCGCGATGGCGTAGCGGGTGAGGCTGGCGGTGTCATGAATGTCGAGTTTCATCATGAGGTGTTCCCGGTGCTTCTCGACGGTCTTCAGGGTGATGCCGAGTTCGGAGGCGATTTGCTTGTTGGCCGAGCCTTCGGCAATCAGCTGGAGCACTTCCACTTCCCGCGAGCTCAGGCGGGCGGCGTTGGTTTTGGGCACGCCCTTGCGGTCCAGGGACTGCTGTTGCCGTTTGTCCGCGCGCTTGGCGAGGGAGGGGCTGAAAAAAGTGTTCCCTTTGTGTACTTCCCGTATGGCCTCGCACAGAAACTCGGCCGATGACTGCTTGACCAGGTATCCCACCGCCCCCAGCGCTTTGGCCTTTTCGACATAGGCGTCGTCGCTGTGGGCGGAAAGAATGAGGATCTTCGCCTCCGGATCGGCCTGGTGAATTTGGCGGGCCGCCTCCAGCCCGTTGAGCAGGGGCATGGAAATGTCCAAAAGAATGATGGAGGGGCGGAGCTTCCGGACCAGGGTCACGGCCTGACGGCCGGTGGCGGCCTCGCCAACGACGGCGAAGTCGCGCTCGGCTTCGAGCAGTTTTTTCAGGCCTTCGCGGACGATCATGTGGTCCTCCGCCAGCAACACGGTGATGCGATTGGTGGTCATGGGCGAGGATGCTCCTTGGAACGGTTGTCGAGCGGAATACGGGCCTCGATGCTGGTGCCGTGGCCGGGTGCGGATTCAACGGAGAACGTGCCGCCAACCATCTCCACCCGCTCTCTCATCCCCAGCAGTCCGAGGCGCTGGGTCTTGCGGGCGTGCCAAATCCGTTCCACATCGAAGGACTTGCCGTCGTCTTTGATCTTCATGCGTATGGCATGGGGAAACCTTTGGATGGAGACTTCCACCCGGGTGGCGTGTGCATGGCGAAGGATATTGGTCAGCGCTTCGTGGGCGATCCGATAGAGCGCCGTGCGCTTGGCGCTGCTCAAACGTTCCACCCCCGCAAAGGCGCTCAAGCTCACCCGGATGCCGGTTTTTTTGGTGAACGTCTTCAGGAACGAATGCAGGGCGGGGATCAGCCCCAAATCGTCCAGCACGGTCGGGCGCAATTCGCGCGCGAACCGGTGCACGATGTCCACCGATTTTTCGACCAGTCGCTGGGTGCTCGAAATCTTCTGGCTGAGCCCCCGGGTGTTGGCGGAGGCCTCCAGCTTCAAGGTCGCCAGCCGCACCGTGATGCCCGTGAGCGTTTGGGCGATGACATCATGCAGCTCGCGGCTGATCCTCTTGCGCTCTTCCTCCTGGACAGAGAGAATCCGGCGCGAGAGCAGCCGCAATTGGTCTTGCAGGCGGCGGGACTGCTTCAATAAGAGGACAGAGTGCCGCTCGCTCTGGCGCAGGGTCTCCTCCACGATTTGGCGCCGGGCGATCTCATTTTTCAACTGCCGGTTGGAGGCGGCCAGATCCAGGGTGCGCTGGCTCAGTCCATGATTCAGGCGGCTTAAGTGGACGTTGGCCTCCAGCGCCGAGCGGTGCGTTTCCTCCATCGGAATGATGGCCTCGGCAAAAAACGCGCTCGCCTGCTTGATGATGCGATCGCGGGCGGCGGAAGAACGGAGCGGCACGGCTTGGGCAATCAGGGCTTTTTCGTGAATCAGGGCCAGTTCCAGCGTTTCCATGCCCTGGGCTACAGCTTGTCGACCCAGTTTCAGCGCGGGTTGCAGACTCGCCTTTGTGCCATGCGTCAGGAAGCGGCGCAAGGCCGACTGGTAGGCGCCTAACAAGTTGCCTCGCCTAGGTTGCATGAAGACCGCCGAGCTCTTGGTTGAACCGTTTGATCATTTTGACTGATTGTTTCACCAATCGCTGAGTTTCGGCAATTTCTTTCTTCAGGCCTTCCGTGCTGGCCTTGGTCGATGTTTTCAGAGTCAAGAGCCTTAAGTTGATGCTCAGCAACATCTGGGCGATCTCGTCATGAAGCTGGCGGCTCGTCTTCCGCCGCTCTTCTTCCTGCGACGACAGGATTTCGTGTGTGCGCGAGCGCAGCCGCTTTTGGAGGCGAGTGGATTCACGGGCGAGCTGGATGCGCTGGGCGCCGCTTTTCTTGAGAGCGGCTTCCGCCGCCTGGCGCTGGGCGATGCCCTTTTCCAAGTGGCGGGTCGAGGCCGAGGATTCCGCCGTGCGCCGGCGCAGGGCCTGGGTTAATTGATTGACGCGGAGGTCCGCCTTCACGGCCGCGCTGTGCGTCTTGTCGATCGGCGCAAGCGTCTCGGTGAAAAAGGTCTTTGCCCGTTCGATGGTTTTCTGTCGGCTCATGGCGGAGCCGCCCGCCGGCAACAGGCCCTTCAAGATGTGCCCGTGAATAAGAGCCACGTCCAATGTTTCCAACCCCAGGGAAACGGCTAGGCCACCCAGGTCGAGAGCGGGTGTCAGGCTCGCGCCGGAGCCTTTCGCAAGATGTTTTTCCAGCGCAGCCTGATAACGCCGGGCCCAAACTGTTTTGTTGGCATTCATTTTAATACGCACATCGCTTCGATTGGCGTTTTCGTGAATCGCTCGTATTTATAATAATGCGCCATGGGCGATGGCTTTTCAGTGGGGTAAAACCCTACCCAGGGCAAACGCGTGAAAAAACCGAGCACCAGGCCGTTGTCCGCGGCCCAGGCGCTGAGGATGTGGGGGACGGATCGGAATGGAATGAAGGTGTGTTTGTATATAGTTTCCTATTTACTACGGGCATGAAAAACACGCCGGATGGAACGCGGCACGCTTTGCCCGATTCGCCAAGGGCCCGCCGGTGCTGACCGGATCAGGGCCTGCTCCGCGGCCGCCGGGTGACCCGCCCGATCAAGAACCATGTCGGTTTTTGGCCGGTTCAACGGTTTTTTGACGCGTTTGCCTTGATGAAATCGATGATTAGTCGATGATTAGTCTTGCATACCGCCTAAGAGGGTGGTAATGTGTTTACTCATTAGTCAATAAGACTGCGGGGTGGAGCAGCCCGGTAGCTCGTCAGGCTCATAACCTGAAGGTCCTAGGTTCAAATCCTAGCCCCGCTACCAATTTGGATGTCAAAAAGGCTCGTTTTTCTTAGGAAAAGCGGGCCTTTTTGCTTTTCCAGGCTTTTTCTGACCATATTGAAACATCGTGTGTCCGGGGCCTCAAACCGGACACACGCATGGACGCAACTTGACACAGGGCGCCCCCAAGCGAAAAAGGTGAATATTCTCAACCGCCATCAACCGGCGGGAGTTCAAGGAGAAACCCAGGTGCCATTAAAAAAGCGGTAGCCCGGAGGTATTGGTGTCCGGTTCTGAGGGTTGTTATTGTACTGCTGGCGCAGGGCCTCGTTGGCGGCGGCCTCCGCCCTCGCTGCCTGCTGCTTGGCTTCCGCGACTTTCTGTTGCTGCATCGCCGGTCCCAGGGTCTTCAGGCGTTCAGCGTTGATCTGGGGCGGGATCTGCTTGACGTATTTTTCAAGGCAGGTGGACAAGCCTTTCACGTACCGGACGCTATCGGTCGG
>JAWOJA010000019.1:0-18853 GCA_046484345.1 Kiritimatiellia bacterium | reverse complement strand
GCCAGGCGCTTCAAAAAGCGCGCGCGTTCATCGTCATCATCGAACAACTTGCGCCGATCTACGCCCCGAAGCCTTACGTGGTAAATAGCGCCTTCAAATTGAACCCTCAGTTTCCTTGCCATGCCTCGTATACTGCCCAAGTTTCCCGCAGACGGCAAGCCAAATATCAATTGTCAAGGGCTGACCCCAATCCCCCACAAGTTTCCCGCAGACGGCAAGCCAAATATCAATTGTCAAGGGCTGACCCCAATCCCCCCTTGTCCCTCTTTAGGTAGGGGCTAAACTGTTACGGCTGACCCCAATCCCCCCTGACCCCAATTCCCAATTCCCACAATTCCCATGCAATTCCCATGGTGTTTAGGCAATGCCTGGCAATTGGAGTCAAAAAGGGAAGTGGTGGAGCGAATGGGGATCGAACCCACGGCCTCCAGAGTGCGATTCTGGCGCTCTACCAACTGAGCTACCGCCCCACATAAGTGAGGTAAATAAGATAGCCGAACCGGACCCGCTTTGTAAAGGCCGTTGTTCGGTTATTTTGGGCTTCTGCCCTATCGGACTTCCAAACAGCCCTACAAATACGGCAAACGGACATCCCTCAGCATGCCCTTGGGAATCTCGACCACAAAGCGCGAAGGCCGGCAAAACGTGATGGTCCCGTCGCGCCCGCGGCGTATTTCCGGCTGACACAAAAACAGCTCGTCCTTCGCCCGGGTCACCGCCACATAAAACAGGCGCCGCTCCTCCGCCTCGCCCTCGGCATTCTCCGTCAACGCCCGTACCTGCGGGAACATGCCGTCCGTGGCCCACAAAATAAAGACCACCTTCCACTCCAGCCCCTTGGCCTGGTGGACCGTGCTTAGCCGCACCGCCTGCCGGTCCTCCACCGTGGAGGCCTCGGCGTCCAGGTTCGTCATCAGCGCCACCTCGCTCAGGAACGCCTCCAGCGACGCGTACTTCGCCGTGAAGCGCGCCATTTCCTGGATGTCCTCCAGCCGGTTGTCGGCGTTGTCAAACGTCAGCTTCAAATGCCCCTGGTAAAACCGCTCCATAAACTCCACGATAATATCCGCCGGCGACATGCCCGGCCCCTCGCACCCCCGCTCATACACCCGCGCCATCTCCCGCCACCCCTCGCGCGCCGCCGCCGGCAGGGTCGCCCCCACCAGTCGCCGTTGCTCCGGATCCTGCGGCATAAACGCCTGGCCCAGCTTGTCCCACACCTTCTGGGCCGTGCGCGGCCCCACGCCGGGCAGCAACCCCAGCAGGCGGGCAAAGGAGAGGCTGTCGCGCGGATTCTGCAACAGGCGCATCAGGGCGCACACGTCCTTGATGTGGGCCTGCTCGAAGAACCGGACGCCGGAGGTGATGACGAACGAAATCCGCTCGCGGGTCAGGTGCAGTTGCAATTCCATGGCGTGATAGTGCGCGCGGTACAGCACGACCATCTCGTCGGGCCGGTACCCCGCCCTTTGCAGCCGCCGCACCTGCTCCACAATGTAGCGGGCCTGGGCATCGCCGTCGCGCAGGCGCGCTGACACGGGCAGCAGGTGCGCCTCGCGGGTGCTACGCAGGTGCTTCTGGTACTGGTGGGGATTGCCCGCAATGACGGCATTGGCCACATTCAGGATCTCGGGCGTGCTGCGGTAGTTGGTCTCGAGCTTGAAAATCCGGGCGTCCGAATACTGGTCCTTGAAATTCATGATGTTGCGGTAGTCCGCCCCGCGCCAGGAATAGATGCTCTGGAAATCGTCGCCCACCACCAGCAGGTTGCGGTGCGCGGCCGATATCCGGCGCACCCACTCGCTCTGGATGGCGTTGGTGTCCTGGAATTCGTCCACCAGCACGTGGCGGAACCGGGTCTGGTAATGGCCCAGCACATCGGGGTGCTCGCGGAACAGCTTCAGCCCGTTCACCAGCAGGTCGTCGAAATCCATGGCCCCCATCTTGAACTTGGCCTCGGCATAGCGCCGGCCCGCTTCCAGGATGGGCTGCATGTTCACATCCAGTATGTCCTGGAACCGCGCGGCCGCAATCTCCGCCATCGGCTTGCCCGTGTTGGCGGCCTGACTGATGGTCGCCAGCAACACCTCGGCCTTGGGGAACATTTTCGAGTCGATCTTCAACTCCTTGACCACTTTCTTGACGAGCGACACGGAGTCGTCGCTGTCCAGGATGGTGAAATCGGAGGCATAGCCCAGCAGGGGCGCATGGCGCCGCAGGATGCGGTTGGCCATGTGGTGAAAGGTGCCGCCCCAGAGGGAGCTGACGCCGGGGCCCACGAGGTGGGCGGCCCGCTCCAGCATCTCGCGGGCGGCCTTGTTGGTGAAGGTCAGCAGCAGGATCGTCTCGGCCGGGATGCCGCTGAAAACGAGGTGCGCCACGCGATACACGAGCGTGCGCGTCTTGCCGGTGCCAGCCGCGGCCAGCACCAGGATGGGGCCGTCGGGGGCCATGACCGCCGCGAGCTGCTCGGCGTTGAGCGCCTTTTCGAACATGGCTTGATGGTCCGTCATGGGGCCGCGCCTGCTTTCATCGGAAATGGGGTCGTTTCGGGTTTCATCGGGTGACCCCGTGACTGACGGCCCCGATCGGCCCCCTGTTGAGCACATGCGTGTAAATCATACGGGGCCGGACGCGTCAATAAAACATCTATTTCGCTGGACTGCAACCATTATTTCGAAACATACTACCAGGAGTGAAGCCCGCCCAGAAGGTCTGCGTCCGCAAGACCCGTTCCCGATGAGTCCACATGGTATTCCCTTTTTTCGAAGATTTGCTACACTGGGCCTGTGAAAAAGGCCATGAACCCTGACTATTCAGCGGACTATCTCGAACGGTGCCGCACCCTGGCGGATGCGGCGCTGAGCGAAATTCCCGTCTATGAAAAATGGGCGCGCTACGATGTTGGGGGCCCCGACATTTTGACCCGGCTGGCGGCTTTGCCGTTTGTCGACAAAGCGCTTATGCGGACGATGGGACCTGAATGCTTCGTCAATTCCCATTACGATCTGCCGGCCGCGCTGGCCTCTGGCGAAGTCGAACTCGTCCACACCAGCGGGAGCACGGGAGACCAGGTCAGCAATGTCTGGTGCCAGACCTGGTGGAATGCCTCGGAGCAGGCCTCCTGGCAGCTCAATTCCCATGCCCGGCGCGTTTGCGACGGGACTCACCCCGAGGCGATCCTGGCCAGTCCGTTGTGCGTCGGCTTCTCCTGCGAGAAGGGATATCTCCCCCGGCCAAAGCGGACTCTGGGCCGCTTCCTTTTCCTGAATGAAAGGATGAATCCCTGCGAATGGACCCCGGCGCATATGCGGAGAATGACAGGGGAAATAAACGATTTCCGCCCCGTCATCCTCGAGGCCAGCCCCTCCTACCTGGCGCATTTGTGCCGGTTCGCCGCAAATGAAAACCTGAACCTGCATTCGCCTGAATTGATCGTCCTGACGTTTGAAAATCCGTCCCTCCTGCATCGCCGGCAGATCCGGGCCGTCTTTCGCTCCCCCATCGCCAGTTCCTACGGGTCAACCGAAACGGGCTACGTGTTCATGGAATGCGAATGCGGCCGGTTGCACCAGAATACGGAGTACTGCCATGTCGACTTCATTCCCTTCGCCCCCCGCCATGGCGGGCCGGAGATCGGCGCAATCCTGGTGACAACCTTTCACAATCCCTGGCGCGTGCTGTTGCGATTCGACATCGGCGATATCGTCCGCCTCGCAACGGACCCCTGCCCCTGCGGCCGGCGGGCGGGGTTAACCTTGACGAGCATTGAAGGCCGGGGCGTCAATATGCTCCTGACGCCCGACGGCCGCGCCGTCACCCAGAATGCGGTCGACCGATGCCTGGGCAACGTTCCCGGCTTGGTTGAGTATCAACTCGTGCAGAGCGCCCAGAGGGACTATCGGCTGACTTATGTATGCCCGGAGGAGGACGCGGAAGGCCTGGCCGTCCTACTCCACCCGGCACTGTGTTCCCTTTTCGGCGACGAAGCCCGGATCCGGCTCGAACGGGCCGGCGCCATCGCTCCCGATCCGCCCGGCAAGTTCCGCCTCTGCAAACCGTTAATCCCCATGCAATCCCCCCGCTTCTGGGCTCCGCGTTGTGCTCCCCCCGTAACGCCCATCGACCCCGACAAGGAGGACGGCAGCCCCCCATGCCCCGCAACCCCGTAAAGCCTCACGGACCGCTCTACCTTCTCGCCGGCCAATCGCGCCATCCCCGCGTGGGACCCGACCCGTTGCTGGCGGCAGTGCTGGCCCACCTGGACATCCGCTCGCCACGGACGGCCTACATCGGTGCGGCCAACGGCGACGACGACGAATTTTTCGCCATGATAAAAAGCGTTATTGTCAAAGCCGGAGCGGGAGTCGTGAAGATGGTTCCACTGGCCGATGGCCATCCCATAAAGGCCAAGGTGGTTGCGGAACTGGAGAGGGCCGACTTGATCGTGATGGCCGGCGGCGACGTCGAGGAAGGCATGCGGGTCTTGAAAAGCGGCGGGACCGACTCTTTGCTCCGGGGGCTCTTTGACGCAGGCACGCCCTTTTTGGGGTTGTCGGCGGGAAGCATTATGCTGGCCCAGGCATGGGTGCGGTGGCGTGATCCGGCCGATGAAGCCTCGGCCGAGCGATTCCCCTGCCTCGACTTCGCCCCGTTTCTTTGCGATACCCATGATGAAAAATCCGAATGGGAAGAGCTCCGAACACTTCTTTCCCTTTCTCCGAAGGGGAGCGTCGCTTATGGTATCCCCGCGGATGGCGCATTGATTGTAGAACGGGACGGATCACTGAGTCCCTGCGGTCGGCCGGTTGTGCGCCTCGCCTGATCGCCACGGCTTTCCTGCATCTTCGATATCGACAAGAAACAGCCGAACGGGTACCCTGAAATTCATGAAAATAACGCTTTTTCTGGTTGCCGGACTCTGTTGCGCCCTGAGCGCGTGCCAAACCCCCCATCCGCCAGCCCCCGCGGCGGCGGCGTCCGCTTCCCCCATGCCGTTGCCTGAAGACGAGGAAGGTTACCGCGAAATCCGCCTGCTGACCGCCGCCATCCTGCAGGTGCGAAAAGGGTATGTGGATGAATCCAAGACAGGCTACACGGATTTGGTCAATGGCGCCCTCCGGGGTATGCTCAGTTCTCTGGATGCCCACAGCCAGTTCCTGGAACCCCAAAGCTACCAGCAGATGAAGGACGAGACGAGCGGCGAATTCAGCGGCATCGGCATCGTGATCGGCTCCCGGGACAACGTGCTGACCGTCATCTCGCCTATCGAGGACACCCCCGCCTTTAAGGCCGGCGTCCAGGCGGGCGACCGGATCGTGGAAGTGGACGGCATCTCCACGGAAGGCTATACCACCGAAGACGCGATCAAAAAGTTGCGCGGCCCGAAGGGATCGATCGTGAAAATCAAGCTGCTACGGGCGGAATCCCACGATATGCGTCTGGTGGAATTGACGAGGGACATCGTGAAAGTCACCAGCGTTAAAGGCGCGCGCATGCTGGAGCCCGGCATCGCCTATATCCGCATCACCCAGTTTTCGGAGACCGTCACGGATGATCTCGAAAAGCAATTAGAGAAGCTGGAACAACAAAACATGAAGGCGCTCATCTTGGACTTGCGCAACAACCCCGGGGGGCTGTTGACCGCCGCCATCGGCGTCAGCGAATTGTTCCTTGAAAAAGGCAAGGATATCGTCTCCACCCGCGGCCGCAAAGACACCCAAAACCCGCCCCCCATGAAGACCCTGAACCAGCATCCCCGCCTGGGTTTCCCCATGGCGGTTCTCATCAACGGCGGGTCGGCCAGCGCCTCGGAAATCGTCGGGGGCGCTTTGCAGGATCACAAGCGGGCCGTGCTGGTCGGCGACACCTCCTTCGGAAAGGCTTCCGTGCAAAGTCTCTTGCCGCTGGATGACAAGTCGGCCATCCGCCTGACCACAGCCCACTACTACACCCCCAACGGCCGCCTGATTCACGAACTCGGCATTCAACCCGATATCATCGCGCCGCTCCCCTCCGACACCTGGCAGAAAATCCAGCTTCGCCGGTTAAACGAAGAATCGCCCGGCTCGGTCGACGCCAAGCTGTTGGAAGGCACCGCCAACCTGCGCGACCCCCAGCTGGACCGTGCGGTGGACCTGCTGAAAGGCATTTTGGTTTTCCAGGAGAAAAAGTGATCATTCTCGGCGTTGAAACTTCATGCGATGAAACTGCGGCGGCCGTCGTCCGAGACGGCCGCGAGCCCCTCTCGAACATCGTCTACAGCCAGATCAAGCTACATCGGGCCTACGGGGGCGTTGTCCCCGAGATTGCCTCGCGCAAGCATGTGGAAATCCTGCCCGGCGTCCTTCTTCAAGCACTCACGGAAGCGAAGCTGGAATGGGCTGACCTGGAGGCAATCGCCGTCACACAGGGGCCCGGCCTGGCCTCATCCCTGTTGGTGGGCCTGAATGCCGCCAAGGGATTGGCCCTGCGGCTCGGCATTCCCCTGATCGGGATCAACCACCTGGAGGGTCATCTGTTTTCGGCCTTCATCGGCCCCGAGGCCCCCATTTTCGAATCCGTATGCCCCTTCACGGCCCTGATCGTCTCGGGGGGGCACACAACCCTTCTGCGGGTGCTGGGCCGCGGCCGTTACGAATTGCTGGGCTCCACGATCGACGATGCAGCGGGCGAGGCTTTCGACAAGGGCTCCAACCTGCTGGGACTCGGTTATCCCGGCGGGCCGGCGATAGACAAAGCCAGCCGGGGCGGGAATCCGGATGCCGTGGCTTTTCCCCGGGGGCGGCAGAAAGGCGAGATTTACGCCTTCAGCTTCAGCGGCCTCAAAACATCCCTTCTGTATTACCTGAAGCAGAACCCCCTGAAACCCGGCGACACCCTCCGCCTGGCCGACATCGCCGCCAGCTACCAGGAAGCCATCGTGGATGCCCTGGTGGACCGAACGCTGCTGGCGGCCCGGGACGGACGGCCCGTGGCGGTGATTGGCGGCGTCTCCCTCAACAAGCGACTGCGGGAAAAGCTGAACCGGGCCGCCCAAGAAAAAGGGTTTCCGCTGATGTTGTCGATTCCGGCCTATTGCACGGACAATGCCGCCATGATTGCGGCTGTGGCAGGCCATGGATTGGGGCTGCGCGGGGAACCGGCCCTGAATATGGATTGCGAACCGCGCCTGGGCTTGCCCCTGTTGTAATAAAAGAAGGCACCCCTTTCGGGATGCCTTCTTTCATGGCTTTCTAGTCCGTTACCGATGCGCGACGACAGGAGTCGGAGCCGATTCATCCATCTTCTGAGTCCGGATCGGCTTGCCGGCGGGATCCACCAGGCGGGCCGTCACGAAGATCAGGAGATTGCGTTTCTGGCTTTCCGAACCCCGGTTGCGGAACAAGGCGCCAATGATTGGCAGATCGCCCAGGAACGGAATCTTGTCGTTAATCGTGACAACCTTTTCCGTGATCAATCCGCCCATGACAACCGTGGCGCCGTCATAGATGGAAATCTGGGTCTCCACCGAGCGTTTCTGGAAGAACGGCTGGGGCATGCTGACCAGGTAAGGACGCCCCTGCGCATCGTTGAGGGTGACACCATACTCTTTCCAGATCGGATCGGATACCACTTCGGGCCGCATATTCAGGTTGATCATGTTCCCTTCCGGGCTGACTTCCGGAACCACGCTCAAGATCACACCCACTTCGCGAGTTTCGAAGTTTTGCGGTTCGGCGACCATTTTGGGATCAGCAATGGTCGTGCCTGTCCCGCTACCGGTGGCGGATTCGGGGGTGATGATATCAAACTCGGTCGGATAGATGTATTCCGTGACAACACGAATGGAGGCTTCCGTGCCCGACCGGGTGGTGACCTTGGGGGCGGACAGAACATCGGCATTGCCATTGCGCTCGAGGGCGTGCAGGATCAGCGAAATTTCAGGATTGGTCAGCACACTCTGAATCTTCATCATGGAGCCAATGGACCCGCCCGTCATGGGTCCGATATTATCCGCGTCCTGCTGCCCAAAGAAGCGCAGTCCCTGCGTGAAACCTGCAGTCCCGGAATTCTTGGCGATTTGAATACGCTCATTCCCGCCAGGCAACCCTCCTCCATTGTTCTTCGTCAGCAATTCCCAGTTGTCGTTCAAGAGCCACTCGAAGCCGAGTTCTTCGAGATCATTCTGACTAACCTCGACAAACCGCGCTTCGATTTCGACCTGTTTCGGAACCACATTGATTTCCTGAAGAATGCGCTCGATCAGGCTCAAGTTGCGGCTCGTATTGGCCACAATCAAGCGACCAATAGACTGCTGGTACTGGACCGAAGCGCCCTTGGGGAAGTCGACCCCCAATTTCTTGAAGAAATCCTCCACATCACCCCGCCCGGTGGTCGCACGAACTTCGCCGAAAGCACCGCCCCCATTGCCGGCGGCCACTTCAGCAGGGGCGCCCATCGTTTGAATCTGCGACATAAACGTCGGCTCCACCGAGTACCATTTGTGCTCGATATCCTGATCGGGCGCATCGGACGGTACGATCATCACAATCTTGCCTTCAACCCGGTACTTGAGTCCCGCAACCTGAGTGATGATTTTGACCGCTTGAAGCAGGGAGATGTACCGGGCCGTGAAGGTGATTTCCGGAATGCCGCTCATGGAGGAGCCCGTGCCGGCGGTGGGGGCGGGCGCGAAAGGATCCAGTGAAGATGGAGCCGCCGCAGGAGCCGTCAAGCCCAGATTCAAGATGATATTGACGCCCTTGTCACGGGGATCCTCGGTCTTGACGTCCTCGGAAATGCTGGCCTTGACCAGGAAATCGACCACATCATGGATGTTGGCCTGGCGGAACTCGATCTGCGGAATGATGAGCGTTTCCATCTTTTCGAGAAGCCGCGGCGATTCGGTCGGGGCGTTGGTCTGCATCCGCTCGATCGGCGCGACGTAGACGTAGTCACGGGGATTCCAGGCATCGCGCACGTCGGCCGTCATGTTTTCGGCGGTGGCTTTCCGTTCGACGGTGCTGGACGAAAACCGCTTGTCGCCTGTCGCTTCCAGATAGCGCATCGCCGTCCGGTTGTCGGGTTCCAGCGCCAGGGCGGACATGAAGCGGTCAGCGGCGGTTTTGTAGTCGCCGGCCCCCAGGAATCCACGCCCTTCCCGGATCAGCTTTTCGACATTCTTCTCGCGCGCCCTGACTTCGGGGGCTTTCCAAGGGTCCCGCTCAAGAAGTGTTTTTTCAAGGTTCGCCTCATCCTGGCGCTCTTTGATTTCCCTCTGAATCTGCGTGGCCTGGCGCTCGATTTTGCGGTTTTCAGGATCGTTTTTCGACGCCACCGTGGCCATCTCCAAGGCTTCCTGAAGCCGGTTTTGAGCGACGAGGGAGTTGACCACGTAATACTGTGATTCGCTCAACCCTTTTGCGGCTTGTTCCCGATCCGCTTTATTTTCGAGGCGAACCGGAAGGCTATCCAGAGCCTGCTTGTAAAGGACGGAGGCCTCTCCGTAATTCTGACGCTTGAAGGCCGTATTCGCATCGACAAGAGCCATCTTCGCCTTACGCTCCTGTTCCTGTTTGCGAACTTCAACCTGCTGGGCCAGCAATTTGGCGGCCTCGGCGCTATCGGTCGCGTTCAGGACCGGCGCGGGGGCTTCGGCGGCGGCCTCAACAACCACAGGCGCGGGCGCCGCTTCTTCGATCAATTGGGCGGGCGCAGCGGCGGGGATAACGATTTCTTCCACAAGGACCGCAGCCGGGGCCTTTACAGCAGGCGAAGGTGCGACGCCTTCCGCAGTCCCGGACGCTTCAACCGCAGCCGGTTCAATTTCCGCTTGCGCCAGTAACGGGATCTTTACCTGGCCCAGCAAGGGCGAGCTTTGACCCCAGCAAGAATATGCGCCAGCGGCGGCCAAAAGAACAGAAACCAGCCATGCCTTGACAACAGTTGACCTCATTGAGCGTATCTCCCTCGGTAGCCGCCAAAAAAGACTAGTCCCCGCCTGATTTATCAGGGGGTAATAACTGTCTCTGCCTGCCGGCCAATCCATGTTTCTTTCCCAGTATCTTTTTCAACTATTAGTACACGATAGGCTTTGTTGTCAATCTCTTTCACGGTAAAGAGACTGCCTCGAAGATCAAAATCAGCGCCATGTTTAACCCGGATTTCGGTACTGTCGATTTCCAACAAAAACTTGACTTCGTATTCGCTGACCGGAACGGTCTCGCCCTTCTGCAGCGCGATCAAACGATCCGCTATTTTCGACTTAAGCGTCAGCACGGAGCGGTCTTGGTCCATCTTCATCTCGCCCTGGCCGAACGTCGTGTTGACGATGACGGGCTTGAATTCCGTCAGGGAGTAGCCTTCAACGGCTTCGCCCATCTTGTACCAGGAGGTTTTGCCGCTCTTGGTGCTGTTGATCTGGTAGATGTCACCGCCCGTCAACTTGTTCACGGCCATGAACTTCAAGTGGAACGGCATGGCCTTGATTTCAGCCACGCGCAGCTTGGCAATCAGGGGCGGATGCGAAACGGGGTCGTTGGGATTGGTCTTGAAATTGAACTCTTCCAAATTGCTGAACCCGTCCTTGTCCGGATCGCTCTTGCCGTCGTCCGCGTCAAGCGGGTTCAACCCATGGGCCACTTCCCATTCGTCGTCCATGCGGTCGTCATCCTTGTCCCGTGTTGTCGGCACTTCGCGGACTTTGGCCTTGCACCAGGGGCATTCATCGGCGTTGTAGGGGATGGGGCGTTCGCAATCCATGCAGAAAATCCGCAATTCGGGAGCGGAAAGATTTTTCTTCCATTCCACGATCTGAAAGGGATGGGCCAGTTTTTGATGCCCTGCAACAAACACCTCCAGCGTCGCGTTGGTCGCGCTGGCAAAAGCCGGAGCGAGGTTCTGCTGCCAGCTTTGGAAACGTTGCTCTTCCGCCTTGATGCCGCCCAGTCGCATCATCAGCAAAACCAGCGAAACGAGCAAAGCAACAATGGCCAAGAATGCGATCAGGCGGTCATAGTAGGCACGGAAAGCTTCCCCGAGGGATTCCAAGGTCAATTTCACGATCCCGCCTTCCTTGTGAATCGATAAACTTCCAAATCCAGCCGGATGGTCAGCGTGCTTTCCCGCCCCGAGACAACCCGGTTCTCCTTGGCCGAAGTGGGCTCCGCATTCTCCGCCCCCCCCTTAAACACCTGCTTGCGAATGGCGACCTGATCCATCGGCGCATTCCAAGTGACTTTCTTGACAGCAATAAACATGTCATTCGCTGCCAGAGCATTGAGTACCTGCAGGACGCTGCTTTCCTTGGCCTTGAAAACAAAGGCGAACTTCATGGTGGAAAACAAGGCGTCGGGCGCCATGATTCCGGCATTGGGATTGACCATCATCACGCGCGAAGCCGACTCGGCAACAGCCTCCGAACGACGCCCCCTGCGGGAAGTCGCCGGTTCGGCGGATGCGGCGCTCTCCGCCGTCCCGTCCCCTTCGAAATCCTCGCGCCCCACCGCCTCTATCGACGTGACCTTGGCCGCGAACAGCAAATCGCAAAGACTCTTTATAATCGCCAACTGCTGCATGAGCCGGGGCACGTGATCCGGTTTGGGCGGCGCGCCTTTGAGATAGGCATCCATTCCGAAGCCGAACCCGACAGGCAGGCTGACGTCCAGATTCTTCGCATGGTTCAGCATATCCTTCTGGGCCGCCCAGAAGGATTCCATGAAAACGGTCGGCTGCTTCAATTCCGTGGGCTCCACCTGGCTGCGGGCCAAAGCGGTCTGCAACTCGGACAGGGCCGTCTGGAGCGTGGCGAGATTACGAACCTCCATCTCCACGTTCTCCTGAGAGGGAAATGGCGCCATCTGGTACAACCCTTCCAGGTTGCTCTTCACGGTCCCCAACTTGGCCCGTTCCGCCAT
This sequence comes from Kiritimatiellia bacterium, assembly GCA_046484345.1. Taxonomy (GTDB): domain Bacteria; phylum Verrucomicrobiota; class Kiritimatiellia; order CAIKKV01; family CAIKKV01; genus CAIKKV01. Next base: position 6,956 of record JAWOJA010000019.1, on the reverse strand, counting down.
GTAATTCTTCAGGGCCAGAAAAACAAGAAATCCGGAGCCCGCCGCCAACAGCAGCAAGCCGCCCCAGAAAGCCCCCAAAAACAGTTTTTTTCGCGATCCCGTCACGGTATCACCCTCTCCGCTCCAGTCCGCCTACAAATCCCTGACATCCGCTTCAATGACGAACTCCGTCATGAAGTCCGTTCCGTCCACCGGTTTGATCAGGGTTACAATTTGCTTGTCCGTAAAATGACGGCAATCCTTCAGGGATGCCGCAAAATCGCTGATATTCTTCTGCGTGACCTTGTCGTCGAAGCCCTGCCCGCGGATCCGCAAAAACCGCCGCCCGGACTTCGCGGGGTCTTCGGCAGTCTCCTGAAAGGCAATCTCCGTCAGCCACATGCCTTCCAGCACCTTCCCGTGAAGGTCCTCCAGCGCCTCGTGCCAGGCCGTCCGCAAGATGATCTGCCGGTTTAATTCACCCGCTTTGGCCAACAGGTCGCTTTGCTGTTTTTTCAAACCCTTGAGCCGGACCTCGGTGGACTCCAACTGCCGGACCTTCGCCTGTACCGACGCGACGCGCTCCTGCATCAGGCTCTTTTGCCGATGGAAGAACACCCACCACATCAGCAACGCCAGCACAACGCTCATCCCGGTGAGGGCGAAAAACGGAAGCCGACCCATGAATTTCTTGTAGGCCACAATGTCCGGCGGCATCAGGTCGATTTCCACCGGACAGGAACGCACCCGGCGAAGGGCCACACCGACAACCTCACCCAAGACGACAATGTCCCGCGCCACCTGCTCCGAATCGATCGCCTCGTTGACCGTGACATTCGTAAACGGATTAAGAAAGTCGACGTCGATTTTCAGCTTGTCCCGCAGGAACGTGTCCAAATGACCGATCACGCTGCTGCCGCCCGCCAGGAAGAGACGCTGGGGATGGCTGCCGCCCTGCTGGCTGCGGTAAAAATTGATCGTCCGGCTGATTTCGGCATGGAGACGGGTCATCACGTTGCGCACCACCTTCGCGACGCGCTCCTTGGTCCCCTTCTCGCTCTCGTCGTAACTGCTGCCGAAGCCCACGTAGGCGTGCTCAATCTTGAGCGCCTCGGCCTCTTCAAAGGAAATGCCAAACTCCTTCATCAGCTCCTTGGTGATCGCGTTGCCCGCGATCGGAACCGGACGGCTGAAGATTTTCCGACCTTCGGAAAAGATCATGCTGGTGCTGCGGGCGCCCATGTCCAGAATCATGGAGCAGCCTTCCAGATCGGCATAGTTGAAGCGCATGGCATTGTATAACGCCATGTTCGAAACATCGACCACTTCCGGCGTCAGGCCCGCCGCTTCCACGCAGTCGGTCAATTTCTTGACCAGGTCGATTTTCGCGGCCACGATCATGGCGCTCATCTCGCCCTCGCCGCCTGCCACCAGCTGGTAATCCCAGACCACCTCTTCGATGGCCGGAATGTTCTGCTGCGCCTCGTACCGCACGATCTGGGCCACCTTGTCCTGCTTCACCGGGGGCAGCTTGACAAAGGTCGAAAAGATAATCTGACTGGAAATCGAAATCAGCGTCGGGCCGGGCTTGATCTTCTTCTCGCGCATCACGTCCCGCAGGGTGGAGACGATATAGGCCGAAACCTCGGTCTCTTCCTCCGGTGCAACGCCCAGCTTGCCGGATCCGTAGGACAACAGCTCCAAGCCCCCGGATTTCAGGATGCGGAACTCGGCCAGTACAATCTGGCTGGCGCCGATATTAAGCGTGAGAATACGATCGGATTTAAACATGACGGTTCTTTATTGGACGCTTTCTTCGAAATCGTCGTAATTGATGAAACTGAAGGGCGTATCCCCGGCCTTAAGCAGGTAACCGTCCTTCACCGTCAGCTTCGGATTCTTCCACCATTCCTTATCGCGACTGAGCAACTCCTGGACGCGCCGATCCACTTCCGATTTCGACTCCACCAGACGCCCGTCAGCCGTGACTTCCACCGCCACCGCGATCGGTTCGCCATAACGCAACAGGGCCGAAGGCCGCAAAAACATCGTCGCCCAGCGGGCGTCCCGCAGCCTCCGGTCAACATCCATATAGGCAATGGTGCCCCGAAAAATCGTGTAGTCCTTCTGCTTGGTCTCCCGGTTGTCTGTCGCGGTCAACACATAAAACTGGAAGGAAATCTGATTGAACCAGCGGATTTTGGCATCGGGCGCCGTGTAGTACTCGGCCACGACCTGCACCCACTCGCGTATCGTCGAACTGCTCGACCGGACGATTTTGCCGCCCCCGTTCACCGAATAAACGGGCGTACGCAGACGGGCATTGCTTTCCAGCCCGAAAAGGTTCTTCACCATCACCGTTTTTTCGGATGCGGGATACGGCGTTGCCGCTTGAGCGGCCGCCCGATCTGGCGCCGTCAGCACCAACCCCGCCATTATTGGAGCCAGCCAGTTCCATCGATTCATTTTCGGAAGCTCCTTTCGCTCGTGCGGCCTCAATCTATAACTATGTGAGTATAGGTTTCTCCATGGCATTAAATCAACAGTAAAAACAACGTCATCTCTTTTTTTTCGCCATCACCCCCCGGGAAGCGCTTTACCAGACCCTGCCGGCGCTGGATTTGTCCCGTTTCCCGATCCCAGCCTGGCCGCCTCCCGCTGGCACGAACGCGCCTCCACGGAACGGCCCATGGCGCTCAGCACAATGGCCCGATTGCGCCAGGCATTGGCGTTGAGCGGGTTCAGTACGGTCGCCATTTCCAGCATGTCGGCCGCTTCGCCCAGCGATCCTTGATGATAAAGGGCAATGCCCAGGTTGATCCTCGCCTTGTCGTGATCGGGCCGGAGGCGCAACACGTCCCGATAGGCTTTCATGGATTCCTCGCGCCGCCTCAACTCGCCCAGCAAGACGCCCTTGTTATAGGCCGCATCCGCCAGTTCGGTGTCCCGCTCCAGCGCCCGCTGGTACCGCAACAACGCCTCCTCGCCATAACCGCGCATCTGGAAGGCCGCGCCCAGGGCATTTTCAAGCTCCGCGTCAAACCGGATCCGGTCCGTCGGGGCCACGAGGGGCGCATTCACCGCCAACGCCGCCACCCCAAGTCCGCCCAGGGCGATCCACCACGCCGGACCGGGCACCCGCATCCGCTTGACCATCCACACGGCCGCCGAGGCCGCGAAAAGCCAGAAAAACGGCCATAACGGCGCCCGGTAACGGGCCGTCGGGAAAAACAGAACCACCGAAAGGGCATACACGACCACAAACGCCGCCGTCACCCGTTGCGCCCGCCCCCCGCCCCACGCCAGCGCCAGCCCCAGCAGTCCCAGGGGGCCCACCAGCCCGAAGGGAAACGCAAACCAGCTCCCTTTCCAGGTCAGGGCCCGGAGCACGACCGAATGCTCCCGCATCGTATACACGTCTAGGTTGCGGGGCAGCTCCCGGGCGGCCAGTAACTCCCGCCCCTTCACCGCCAGCCCCTTCAAAAACGAGCCCGGCTGCCGCCGGATGTAACGCCCCGCCTCCCTCCAGAAATAACCGTCCGCCTCGCGCGCGTTTTTCGCCCCGCTTTGATACGGCAGCTGCGTCAGCCGCTCCCAATCCAGCCCCGGCCGGGTCGCCACGGTCACCTCGCGGTGGGCGTTGTTCCCGATAAAGAAATTGATGCCGCTGTTGCTGGAGATCAAGACCCATTGCCCGCTGACCAGGCCGTTGCGGATCGCCACCGGGGCCATAACCAGCGCGGCGCCGGCCAGAAAGGCCGCCGTCCGCCCGGTCCGCCCCTTCCATCCGCCGCCCCCGCAGAGGCAGGCCGCCGGCACGGCCACCGCGGCCATGACCAGCGCGTTGGGGATCGCCAGCCAGGCGCCCCCCAGGCCCACTCCCGCCAACAGCCAGCGCCATCCGGCCGGCCGTTCCATCGCGCGCAACACGAGCAGCACAAGCCCCAGATCCAGCACCACGGCAAGCGCCACCGGCAGCAGCTGGGTCTCAAAAAACAGAAGAGGCCCGCATAAGGCCACGCCCAGGGCGGCGGCCAGCCCGATCCCCCGCCCCCACAACCGCATGCCCAGCGCCAGCGTCAATAGAACACCCGCCACCCCCACCAGGCCGTGCGCCGCCCGCGCCACAACCATCGAGGAGCCGAAAACACCATACACGAAAGCCAGGAACCAGGGATAAAGCGGCGGCTGCCAATACGGCGTCTTCGGGGCCAGGCCTTTCAGAAGCGCCTGGGCCAGCTGATGATAGCTGGAGGAATCCACCAACGGAAAGGCGAACGCGACGCGGGGGGCCGTCTCCCATACGAAAATGACCTGAACCAGCAGGGCCGTCACCCCCGCCACCACCCAGGGAAACCATTTTTGCCGCATCCAACCGCTCATGCCATTCCCCCATCCCTCGTTGCCCACACCCGGTCCGCCCCACCGCCTTTTCTTCTACCTCTTTCCGCTTAATAAGAAAAGACAAGAATGGCAGGGCAAACGCATCTCAGACCCCGGGAAATTGCCATTGTTTATGCCTCCGGCTGGTTCGACATGGTTGCGGTTATATGGCCGGTTGGGCTGGGTGCGGCGTTTCGGGCGTTCCCTGGTGCGCGCTTTTGCGCGCTGACGGTTTCCGGCTGGAGGCTCGCGGGCACGAGCCCAGCTCACCTCGCCGTCAACCGCCAGCATCGCAAAATCGCATCGCCAGGGTCCGCCTGATCGAAACGCCACACCCGGTTCCACTCGCGCGCCCGGCCGCTGTCGCGGACCTCGGGCGGCGCGCGATTCCGGTTCCCACGATACGCCCAATCTGTCTTTCACCGGCGGCCGCAGTCATCGGGCTTATATCGGAGACCGACTCGCGCGCCGCCCGAGCTGATCGACAGATCGCGGGCGCGCGATGGCTTCTCGGGTGCGGCGTTTCGATCAGCGGAAATGCACGAGCTGATTTCGAGCCTCAGCCGGGCGAAGACGGGGCGGCGCGGCCTTGTGGGCCCGACGCCCCCAGTCTGAACCCGGATCAGGCCGAAAGCGGCCGGGCATTAACGCCGAAACGCCGCACCCCGTGTCAAAGAATTTAGATTCGTTTGCTCTCACAAGAATCGGTACAAGAATGGGTGTTGACACCCACCCGCCCATTGGCGCACTATTTTCCCCTTTTATGAAGGACAAGGAGCCGAAATGCCGTCTTACACGATCCGATCCGCCAGCGCCGCGCCAAAACCCGACAGCGACTGGAGCGATCCCGTCTGGCAAAAGGCGGCCACCGCAAAAATAGCCTGGTTCCACGGGAAATCGGAATTCCGCCATCCCGTCACCACGGTTAAAGTGCTCCACACCCCCAAGGGCATCCACCTCTTCTTCCGCGTCGAGGACCGCCATGTGATCGCCCGCTGCACCCGCTACCAGGAACAGGTCTGCCAGGACAGCTGCGTCGAATTCTTCGTCGAACCGCCCGGGAACCGCGGCTACCTCAACTTCGAGTTCAATTGCATCGGCACGCTGCTGCTCTATCACATCACCGACCCCACCCGCAAAGGAAAGAGCTTCACCCTGAGCCGGAAAGTGCCCCGCAAGCTGGCCAAGACCATGACCATCCACTCCACCTTCACCGGCAAAATGAAAAAAGCCGTGCCCGGCCCCGTCGTCTGGTTCCTCCAGGCCTTCATCCCCTTCTCCCTTTTCGAGTCGCTCCTCGGCCCCATAACGCCGGTCGCCGGCTCGACCTGGCGCGGCAACTTCTACAAGTGCGGCAGCGATCATCCCCACTACGTCTGCTGGGCCCCGGTCGGCAAGCTGAACTTCCACCAACCCCAATTCTTCGGCAAGCTGCTCTTCGCCAAAAAATAGGGTCGGATTTATATTGCGTTTGCCCGCTTTTCGGGTATCATAATGGGCGTTTTCAATCGAAAAATAACCTTTCAATAAGGCAGGAAAATAGCGTATGGGACAGCAACTCAGGGCTCGTGTCAAACGGCAGCGCCGCAAACTCTGGCACAAACGGAAAAAAGAAACCGCCAAAGCCGCCAAGAAAAAAACGGCTTAACCCCCTCCTTCCCCTTTTCATGGCGCGATGGCCGAGTGGTTAGGCAGAGGTCTGCAAAACCTCGTACACCGGTTCAATTCCGGTTCGCGCCTCCAATTAAAAACCCCAGTAAAAGCTGGGTTTTTTTGCTTTCCGGAGGCAATCTCCTCACGCCAGCCTATCCGCGACTCTGCCGCTTACCCAAACCCCGATGACTCCGAGGGCACCGGGATCAGCGCGCCAAACCCGCCCGCCGCATTGCGGCGAAGTCCGCCCAACACCAGGATGCGGCGCCATAGGGACCGGAACCACCGGGGCCGCGGCACGCTCAGAAGAGCCTAAAAACAGGTATAAAGCCGAATCGCGCACATCGCTGGCCGCCGTTGCTTTAAGCATGACGGAAATGCCGGCCAGGCAGGCGGGCGGCACCAAGCCCAGAATAGGGCGCAGGCGGCCGGGAGAACGGCGGACGGTCATGAGGGCCAGCGTGCGGTACCAGGGGCCCCATGTAACGAAGACTAACACCATGGAAACAATCATTACGAAGAGTTCGTCTTCACTCATATCGCGGTCCCCCAGGCGAGCGGAAAGCGTATACTCTGACAACAATTCAGGGACGTGTCAAATGTCAACGATCATGCTGCCGGACCCGGTAAACCCGAATATCTTCTCCGGCTCTTTCCTTCAGCGTGGTGTGATAAATCGCACCTGCATATTCAATTCGTAAAGGTCTAGCCATTTGATGACAAACTACGGATTTTACGCTCCCCCGATCCTACTTAGTTTCTGTTGCGGAAAGCAAAAAAGTATTGAAAGGAACCAGCGCATCCGCTATCTGTGAAGTGTACTAAGCAACACAGAAAGGGAACAGATGCGCCAGGTTCTTGATGAGCAGAAATACCTAAATTTCGCGACGGGCGCAAGCCTGAAAGTGGTCGAAGCGTACCGGCGCAAATACGGCCAGATT
>JAWOJA010000051.1:0-10863 GCA_046484345.1 Kiritimatiellia bacterium | reverse complement strand
ACCCGCAAGCGGCTGGAGAAGAAACAGGGGTAAAGGGAACGAGGGTTCGGGGTTCAGGGTTCAGGGCAAGTCCGTTCGTCGACTGCGAACGGTGTATTGTTTTGGTTGACGAACACTCCAATTTCGGCGAATTTTGAGCGCATGAACCGGGTGTTACGGTTTTTGGGGCGTGTTGGCCTTGGGGTTGCCCGTGAAGAGGGTGTAGATCAGCGGCAGGACCGTGACCGTGAGAATGCCGGCGACGAGGATGCCGCCGACGGAGGCGATGCCGATGCCGCGGCGGATTTCCGAGCCGATGCCGGCGCTCACGGCGATGGGCAGCATGCCGAGCCCCGAGGCCAGCACGACCATGAGCACGGGCCGGAACTCGTCCACGACGGCGGCGAGCATGGCCTCGCGGCGCGGCATGCCTTCCTGGAGGTGAAAGGCCATGCGGTCCACGATCAGGATGGCCGCATTGACCACCACGCCGATGAGCATGAGCATGCCGAGGAGCACGAGGATCGTGAAGGTCGACCCGGCGAAGACGAGCGCCGCGACCACGCCGATCAGGCCCATGGGCAGCGTGAGCAGAACGAGCCCGGGGCGGGTCCATGATTCGAGCATCGCGGCCAGCGTGAGCAATGTCAGGAAGGCGGCCAGCAGAATGGCCTCCCCGAAGTCGGCAACGGCCTCTTGCATCCGTTCGCTCATGCCCGAACTGCTCAGGGTGTAACCGGAGGGCAGCAGGTTTTTTTCGGCGATTGTCCGCGATATCGCCTGGCCGACGGTGCTCATGGCGGAGCCGGCCTTGATGTCGCCCAGGATCTTGACCGTGCGGCGCTTGTCCACGCGGAAGATCTGGGTCTTGCTGCGCGAGTCGACGACATCGGCAACGGTTTCGAGGGCAATGGGGCGGCCGTCGGCGCCGGGCAACAGGAACTGGCGGATCTGGTCCTTGCCGCTTTGTTCGGCGAGCTTGACCCGGATGTCGTAGGTGCGGTCGCCGCGCTTGTAGTTGGCGGCCTCGATGCCCTCGATGTTGGCGCGGACGATGGCGCCGAGCGTGGCAGGCGGGATGCCGAGGTCGGCCAGCACGGCACGCCGGGGGATGACGCGGATTTCGGGCTTGGTGTCGCGCACGGTGGTGGCGAGCTGGTCCACGCCGGGCAGGTCGCGCGAGGCGGCCAGGATGACCAGGGCGGTGTTGTCGAGTGTCAGCAGGTCGTCGCCCGAGAGGTTGTAGTCGATCTGGAAATTCTGTCCGCCCATGTTGCCCGGGGTGGAGGCGGAGATGATGCAATCGGTTTCATCGGCCAGCAGCGCGCGGATTTCCGCCAGGCGGGCGAAGATCGTCCACGCGCGTTCGGTCTTGGGGGCGAAGAAGAGTTCGATCTGGCCCATGTAGACGCCTTCGCCGGCCTCGCCGCTTTGGGAGAGGGCCTTTCCGGCGGTGGTGAGCACATGCTGCAGGTCGGAGAATTTCAGGAGCCGGGCCTGGATGCCGTCGAGGCGGGCGACGGTTTTCTCCAGGTCGTAGTAAGCGGGCGTTTCGACGCGGATGAAGATGCGGCCGTAGTCGGAGGTTTCCATGAAGCTGAAGCCGAGGCGGGGCCCGCCGAATTTCATGGTGAAGAGGAAGAGCAACACGAAGCCCAGCACGATGGGCAGGTTGTAGCGTTTGCGCGCGGCGAGGCGGCGCAGGCCGTTGGCGTAGCGGACGGCGAAGCGGTTGAAGCCGGCGTCCCAGCGATTGCCCAGGCGGGTGAAGGCGCTTTCGCGCCGCTGGCTGGCGGGCTTGAGCAGCAGGGCGCAGAGGATCGGGGTCAGCGTGAAGCTGATGAAAATCGAGGTGGCGTTGACGATGAGGGTGGTGACGGCGAAGGGGGCCAGCACGCGGCCGACCATGCTCGTCATCATGGCGATGGGGAACATCACGATGACGTTGGTGCCGGCCGAGGAGAGGACCGCCACGGTCATCTCCGAGGCGCCCAGGCGGGAGGCCTCCCAGTGGTTGTCCAGGGTCTGGAATTTGGCGACGATGTTTTCGAGCACGACGATGGAGTTGGAGACAAGCACGCCCGTGGAGAGGCCGATGGCCAGCAGGGTGACGACATTGAGCGTCTGGCCGGCCAGCTTCATGAAGAAGAAGCTGATGAGGATGGTGACCGGCATGGTGATGGCCACGATGAGGGTGGTGCGGATGTTGATGAGGAAGACGAAGAGGACGAGGGCGCAGAGCAGGACGGCCTGGATGACGCTGGAGACGGCCGAATCGACCGAGGACTGAATGTTGGCCGATTCATCGGAGACCCACGCCAGCGTCATGCCGCCGGGCAGGGCGTTTTGGATTTCCTCGAAGCGTTTGCGCGATTCCCGCACGACCGCGACGGTGTTGCCCTCGGCCTTCTTTACGATCTTCAGCACAATGCCCTGCTTGCCGTCGAGGATGGCGCGCTGGCGGACCTCGGCGGTGGCCTGGCGGACCGTGCCGAGATCGCCCAGGCGGAGGCGGGCGCCGTCGCGGTTGGCGATTTCGAGGTTGGCGATCTCCGCGATTTCCTGGTATTCGGCGTCGAACCGCAGAGTGTATTCGTTGCCCTTTTCGCGGATGCGGCCGCCGGGCAGGTTTAAGATTCCGCGCTGTAGAGAGCCGACGACGGCGTAGGAGGTCAGGCCCGCGGCGGCGAGCGCATCGCGGTTGAGTTCGACCCAGACCTCGCGTTCGTTGCCTCCGATAACCTGTACCTCGGCCACGCCGGGGACGGTGGCGAAACGGTCGGCGAGCTGGTTGTCGGCATAATCGTAGAGCTCGTCGATGGGCGCCTCGCCCGAGAGGAAGAGATTGGCGATGGGCGTGGCGTTGATGCTGATCTTCTGGATGACGGGGCGCTCGGCATCCTCGGGCAGGTCGGCGAGGATGGTGTCGAGCTTCTCGCGCACATCCTGCGCCGCGATGTCCACGTCGACGGAGAGGTTGAACTCCAGCTTCACCTGGCTGACGTTTTCGAGACTGGAGGAATCGATGTGCTTGAGGCCGTCGATCCCGGAAACGGCATCCTCGATCGGCTTGCTGATGTCCTTTTCGACATCCTCGGGGGAGGCCCCGACCCAGGTGGTGATGACGGTGACAACGGGGAACTCCACGGCGGGCATCTGTTCGATGGAAAGCTTGCGGAAGGAGTTGAGCCCGAGGACGATGAGGGCGATGAGCAGGGCGCTCATGGCGATGGGGCGTTTGGCGGAGGCGTTGGCTAAAAACATGGTTCGGCTCCTGGGGGCGGCCCTGGGATTTAGAGGATTTCGACGGGCATTTTGTCCCGCAACTGGGTCTGCCCTTCCGTGACGACCTTGTCGCCGGCGGCGAGGCCGGAGCGGATTTCCGTCCAGGCATCGTTCTGCAGTCCGGCAACGACTTCGACCGCCGCGGCCCGGCCGTCGCGGATCACAAAGACGATCGACTTGCCGCCGCGGATGAGGATGGCGGAGGAGGGGATGCCGAGGCCCTCGCGCGTCTCGAAGACGAGGGTGAGCGTGGCCATGCTGCCGGGGACGGCCAGACCGCTGGCGGCGTCCACCAGCCCCTTGATCTCGAAGGTGCGCAGGGTGGTGTCGACGGTGGGGCTGCGGTAGAGGATGTTGTGCGTGCCGGCGTCCCGGCCGTTCACCTCGAGGCGGAAGCGGGTTTGGCCGGGGACGCAGTCGGCGTAGTATTGCGCGGGCAGGAAGGCGGCGGCCTCGACGACGGTGAGATCGTCGAGGCGCAGGACAACGTGGCCCACGTCCATCTGTTCGCCGGGCTCCGCGCGCCGCGCGCTGACGACGCCGGAGATGGGCGCGAGGACGAGCGAGTCGTCGAAGTTTTTCCGCGCGATGGCCGCGGAGGCCTCGGCCTGCTTGACCTGCCGTTCGGCGAGCAGCACCTGGGCCCCGGCGACCTTGACGCCGGCCTCGGCCTGCGCGTTCAGGGTCTCGCGGGTCTCGAATTCGTTGTCGGTGACCTTGTTTTGCTCATGCAGGCGGGTGAAGCGCGCGAAGTCGAGAGCGGCCTTGCGGGCTTCGGCTTTGGCTTTTCCGGCGTTGGCCTGGCTGACGGCGAGGGAGGCCTGGGAGACGGCGAGGGCCTCCCGGGCGATGATCAGCGCGTTTTCTCGGCCGACGGGATCGATTTGGAAGAGCCGGGTTTCGCCGGCCTTGACGGTGTCGCCCTCATCCACCCAGATCTGGTCGAGATTGCCCGCCACGCGCGCGGCGACATTCGCAAAATGCTTGGCTTCGAGGGTCCCCTGCACGGTGAGACGGCGTTCGAAGGGGCGGGAAGCCGCCGAAATGGCGCGCACGGCGAGGGTCCGCTCGGGCGGCTGGTCGGCGGCGGGGGACGCGGCTTTTTTCCCGCACCCGGCGAGGGCGGCGGCGGATAGGAGGCAAAGGGCGATCCGGACAGTATTCATCATGGTTTCCCGTTTTTCGGTTCGGTCTTTTCGGCGGGGACGGCGGTCAGGCCCATGGCGAGCTCGAGGCCGGCCTGGGCAATATTCACCTGGTAGCGGCTCCGGACGAGGGCGACTTGGGCGAAGTCCATTTCGGATCGCGCGTCGAGCGCGTCGCTGAGGGGGAGGAGGCCTTCGCGGGCTTTCGCCTCATAATCGGCGAAGCGGGCTTCGGCCACCCCGAAGGCGCTCCGGTAGAGGCTTTCGGCCTCCTGGGCGTTTCGCAACGCCGCCTCGGAGCTGATGACCTGGATCATGATCGTGAGGAAAGTCTGCTCGCGGGCGAGCTCCGTGGAGGTGCGGATGACCTTGGCGGCCTTGTATTGTGCCACGTTCGCCAGGCCGTTGAACAGCGTCCAGACGCCGGAGAGGCCCGTCAGCCAATTGGCGGACTGGTTCGCCAGGTCGTCGCCGGTCCAAGTGCGCGTCGAAAAGAGGGACAGCGTCGGCAGGAAGGCGGTGAAGGCCTGGCGCACCTCCTGTTGGCTGACGATGACCTGGCGGTCGGCCATGGCCAGTTCGGGGTGAAGTTCAAGTGCTTTCAGGACGAGGTCGGCGGTGGAGCCGGCCAGCGGGGCGGGGCGGGGGGGCGCGCCGGCCAGCCGCAGCGGGGCGTCGGGGGACAGGCCCATGTCGGTTAACAGTTCGCCGCGGGCGACCCCGAGCTGGCGCCGCGCCTGCTCCAGAGCCACGGTGCGGACATCGGCCATGTGGGCGGCCTGGCCGCTTTCCCATTGGGTGACGAGTCCTTCGCCGGCCAAAGCGCGGACGCGTTCGGCGGTTTCGCGGGCGGCCTGAAGCTGGGATTCGAGGGCGGCGATCGTGTCCTGTTGGATCAGGCAGTTGTAGTAGTCAACGGAGGTCTGCAGCACGATGCCCTGGCGGACATAGAAGGCGGCGACGCTGGAGATGGCCAGGCGCTGGCGTTGGGCCGCGAACAGGCACCAGGAGGAGGGCATGAAGATCGGGAGGCTGACGTCAATGGCCGCGTGGCTGAACGCCTGGTCGGCTGTTCCCGGTTCCTTTGCATAGGATCTGTAGCCGGCGGAGGCGGCGACGGTGGGCAGGAAAGCGGTGAAGGCCACACTTTTGCCGATGCGGTTGAGTTCCCGGCGCAGGTCGGCCTGGCGGATGGCGTAGTTGTTGCTCATGGCCACGCGGACGCAGCCGTCGAGCGAGAGCGGGGTCGGGAGTTCGCTCCCGGCGAGCCGGGCCAGGGTATTCGTGAAGGCGTTGGTGTGTTCGCGGCGCGCGGAGACCGGTTCGAACGAGGCGCAGCCCGCCGCGAGCAGCAGCAGGAGGGCCAGGGCGGCGGGCGGGCGCAGGGCGGGGGGGCGGAGCATGGGCCGGAATCCTTTCAAGGAAGAGTTTCACGTTCGTTCGCGAGGGCCAGCGCATCGGCGTATTGCGTCAGCAGCCGCTTGGCGGCCGTGAGATCCCGCGCGTTGAAATTCTTCAGGGCCTCGGCCTCGAAGCGGAGCAGGTCCGTGAACATGGCGGCGGCCATGGTGTGGCCCTTTGGGGTGAGGAGGACGATCTTGCGGCGGCGGTCGCTGGGGTGCGCCCGGCGCACGGCCAGTTTTGCCTTTTCGAGGGTGTCGAGGATGAAGGTGGTCGTCTGGCGGGGCAGGTAGTTGGTCCTGGCGATGACGGCGGGTTCCGAGAGTTCGGGGTGGAGGTGCAGGCCGACGAGGATGAACGAGACGCTGGAGGGCAGCTCCCATTTCTGGCTGTGATAGATGAATTCACCGTGGATGCGCCGCCAGAGCGGCATCATGCTTTCCGAGGGCATGCCGGCGGGGATGCTGAGCGCGGCGGGCTTGGGGGCGGAAATCGGCTTCACGGGCACTCCTCCATATGGTTCAATTTGAGATAGTACGATATGGGATGATTAGTGTCAAGGGGGCGGTCTGGAGAGGAAATGAAAAAATAAAATTGTTTGACCTTTGCGTCTATTCAGGTATTCTAGTACCAGATTAAGTAAAGGAGAAGGTATGGCCGGAGTGATTCAAATGTCGGAGGCGGCGTCGATCGCGGTCCACGCGTCGTTGTGGATGGCCCGGACGCCGAAGCGCCTCACGCGCTCGGGGGAGATCTGCGCGATCTTCACGTTCTCGGAAGCCCACTTCGCCAAGGTCATGCAGGCCCTTGCCCGCGCCGGTGTTGTCGAGTCCGTCCGCGGCCCGCGCGGCGGCACCCGCCTCGCGCGCCCCCCGCAGGCCATCACCCTGCTGGAGGTCTACGAAGCGCTCGACGGCCCGTTCAACGACGACCGCTGCCTGCTCAGCCCCAAGGTCTGCACCGCGCGCTGCTGCCCCATTGGTCGCGAAATCACCCGCCTCAACCGCGAGCTGCGCAAGACCCTCGCCGGCGCCACCCTCTTCGCCATGTCGGCGGCCACCGACTGGTCCCGCTTTGAAAATCCGGCGGCTGTTCCGCCGGGCCCCGTGAAAAAGAAAACCAGCAAGAAAAAGGAGAAATAGGATGAGTGGAATGTTTTGTTTCCAATGTGAACAGGCCATCGGCGGCAAGGGCTGCACCCAGGGCGGAGCCTGCGGCAAAAAACCCGAGGTTTCGGACAAGCAGGACCAGCTGACCGGCGCCCTGATCGGCCTGGCCCGCGCGGCCGAAGGCAAGAAGACCACCGCCGCCACCGATGACCTCGTCATCCTCTCGCTCTTCGCCACGGTCACCAACGTGAGCTTCGACGGCGCCCGGATCGATGCCATGATCCGCGATGTGCGCGCCGCGGCCGCCAAGCTGGGCCCGGCCCCCGAGTTCGCCCCCGAGGCGCTGTTCCACGGCGACGCCGATGTCGTCTCCCTGCGCTCCACGCTGCTTTTCGGCCTGCGCGGCATGGCCGCCTACGCCTGGCACGCCGCCGCGCTGGGCGTGCGGGATCCCGACGTCATCGCCTGGCACTACAAGGGCCTGCGCGAAATCGGCAAGGATCACGACGTGGCCGGCTGGCTGGGCCTGATCATGGAGTTTGGCAAGGTCAACTTCGCCTGCATGGCGTCGCTGGACAAGGCCAACACCGAAACGTACGGCCACCCCGCGCCGGCGACGGTTTCGACCGCCCGCGAGAAGGGGCCGTTCATCGTGGTGACCGGGCATGACCTGCTGGACCTCAAACAGTTGCTCGACCAGACCGAGGGCAAGGGGATCAATATTTACACGCACGGCGAGATGCTTCCGGCGCACGGCTACCCCGGTCTACGCAAGTACAAACACCTCAAGGGCAACTACGGCACGGCGTGGCAGAACCAGGTGAAGGAATTCAACGAGTTGCCCGGCGCGGTTCTCTACACGACGAACTGCATCATGCCGCCAAAAGGCTACGGCGACCGCCTCTTCACCACCTCGGTGGTTTCGTTCCCGGGCGTGGCGCACATTCCCGACGGGCCGAGCGGGGTCAAGGACTTCGGGCCGGTCATCAAGAAGGCGCTCGAACTGGGCGGCTGGCAGCAGACGGTGGACGGCAAGCCGCTCTCGACTGGCTTCGCCCGCAACACGGTGATGAGCGTGGCCGGCACGGTGATCGACGCGGTCAAGAGCGGCGCGCTGAAGCACATCTTCCTGGTGGGCGGCTGCGACGGCGCCAAGCCGGGTCGCAACTACTACACCGAGTTCGCGGAGAAGGCGCCGAAGGACACGATCATTCTCACGCTCGCGTGCGGGAAGTTCCGGCTCAACCACCTCGAACTCGGCACCCTGGGCGGACTGCCCCGGCTGCTCGACATGGGACAGTGCAACGACGCCTACTCGGCCATCGTGGTGGCCGTTGAGCTCGCCAAGGCTTTCAACTGCACGGTGAACGACCTGCCCCTGACGCTGATCCTGTCGTGGTACGAGCAGAAGGCTGTCTGCATCCTGCTCACGCTCCTCGCGCTCGGCGTAAAGAACATCCGGCTCGGCCCAAGCCTGCCGGCGTTCGTTTCGCCCGCCGTTCTGGATGTGCTGGTCAACCAGTTCGGGCTCAAGCCCATCACGACGGCGGAAGCCGACCTGAAAGCGATCCTGGGCTAATCCGGGAACAACAAACTGAACGACAGGGGCGCGGCCGAATGGCCGCGCCCCTTCGGTCGCTCGGGGGTTCGCTCGGTGGAGGAGGTCAGGGGCGAGAAATGGGAGACGTTTCGGGATAGGCGGAGGGATTGGGGGCGGGATGTGGTGCTGTGGCTTGTAACCGAGCGAAATGTTTGATAAGGGTCGATGAAACGAGTAACGGGGCGGCGATAAGGGTAAAACCAAAAAAAAGAAAAGGGTCGAGGCGTCTGCCTACAAACCACCCCTCAGTTATGCGGCGGCGTATCCGCGATGGGTTCGCCGATGCTCGGCCTAGCGCAAGCTATCAGGGGCCGGACTTTCCGTTACCCTTCGCTTCGTCCGCCGCCTTTAGTGCCTTCGCATCCGCCATCCCGTTAGCTTTGGAGTCCACGATCTTTGCCTGGCGAGCGAGCTGGGCTTTCATTGCGTCCTTCAGCTTGTTCTGGTCGATCAGCGTTTCGATGTCCGCTTCTGTCAGGATCGTCTTCGCCGATTCCAGGGCCTTGATTTCCGCAGCCGCCAGTCGTTCGGCGTGTCGGTCATAGGCCAGGGCGGCCCGAAGGGATTCTCCCGCCATGACGTTTCCGGCGACCAGGGTCGCGATCAAGATGATCCGCTTTGCTTTCATTTCCGTTTCCTTCTATTCGACCTGGCGTGCCCATCCGCGAAAATAGAACGGGATATTAGCGACGACGCGGACCCGTTGCATCAAGTTGGTCCCTTCCGGAACGATCGCGGGGGCTCGATAGAAATATAGACCAGGCGAATATTCCAGATATTCCTGAAGGACCAGTTGAGTCCAGTTCGCCCCACCATCTGCGGAAACGTCCATGGCGAAATACTGGTTCGGGACGAATCCCGCTTCCAGGGGTTCGATCCACAGCGTCCCCCAGACGTTCGACGAAGTCGTCAAAAGCCCATAGGAGGAAGACGTCAGGGTCGCCCCCTGGGGCTCCACGAGCGTATGAAGATTTGTAAGAGCGAAAATAGCGGGTGCCCATGTGCCCACCCAGTAAAGAGGGTTGTCGTTGACCGAGCCGTTATCCCACCGAAAAGGATTCCTCCGCAACGTGTCAAAGCCCCATTGCCCGATAAGGCCATTCTCTGTTTTCAAGATCGGCCGCCCGACACCCCCGTTATAAATGGCAATGAAGTCGTTTGATGTTAGCGCACGGTCCCATACGGTCGCTTGATCGGCCAAATCGTATGACATCCAAGATATGGCTGAGGCGGGGCCGAAAGTTATATTCCTCGGCTGGCTGAAATAAAAACAATTCGTGTCGGGCATGGCGAAATTCGTGACCACGACGGAAAAGCTTTTGTAAACTCCGGTCTCGCAACCCATCACCGTGAACGTGTCCACGCTGCCCGCTTTTGTCCTAGTGAGGCCCACCAGCTTCGGACTGGAACTGTCGGTGTTAAGCGTCAGGTCCGTATTTTGGTAATAGGTCGTTCCGGCAAGGAAACCCATGCAATAGGACGATGTCTCATAATTCATCCTCGGCACAACCGCAAACCCGTCCACCCCATTGGTGTCATAATTGCAAAACAAATGCTTGTTCGGAGATATCGAGGTCATCCAGATCGTGGCGGAAAAATTAGTCTTTGCCGCATAGGCCAGATTCGTCGCGTACATATACCGGGTGTCGGTCGACGCAGATTCCTTACCCATCGCCCAATTGGGGTAATAATCCGCCTGTTTCCAGTATCGGTTCGACGAATCATAGACGGCCCCAGATGTGGCCGATATGTCGTCGTTTGAAGTCGTAAAGGCCGACAGGTATCCATCGACCAGGGGTTGGTTCAAGGCCAAAAGATCGGCCGCGTGTCTGAAGGCGATCAGGGAGGTATTCGCTTGAAGGACTCCGATCCTGGACGCGGCCTGACCGGACGACGCTTCCAGCGTGCCAACCCTGGAATCAGAGTTCGTCGCGAGGGTTGTCGTCGCGGCCAGAATAGCTTCCGCATTGGTCATTCGGGGGCCGATGTCGTCGGGGACGATCGTGTCGTTCGTGTACCAAGATACCGGATAAGTAATGGTCGCGTAAGGCGGGGGCGGCGACGTGAATGTCAGATACCCCCAGGCCGGATCGCCAGGCTCGAAAAGGTTCGTGATGGCGGGTCCGGCAAACCAAGACGGGGAAAATTCGTTGTCATAGTTGACAGCCCCCCATGTTCCACTAAAAATCAACTGACGAGCCCCATGATTTACTGACCAGAAATAGCGTGGGTCGTCTTGCATCTCGAAATCTTCTTCGATCATACCAAATGTCTGGGCCGTCGCATCCGGATAACAGCGGACGCGTGCGGCTGCGGCGATTCCCAGGTCGGTTGATTCGGGATA
>JAWOJA010000048.1:0-28527 GCA_046484345.1 Kiritimatiellia bacterium | reverse complement strand
AAATCCGGCAGCATCAGCCCGGAAGCGCCTGGAGGCAATGCTTCAATGGGGCCGTGCCGATGAAGGCACGGAAATTCTTCACTTGGTTACTACGTACCGTTCAAGTTCAGAGCTTCAATGGGGCCGTGCCGATGAAGGCACGGAAATTACAAACTGACAGACGCCGGGCAGCGGACTCAGAAGCTTCAATGGGGCCGTGCCGATGAAGGCACGGAAATAACAAGCTCGACGCCGACCTGTTGAAAGAGTTTGGCGGCTTCAATGGGGCCGTGCCGATGAAGGCACGGAAATGTACAGCTCTTTATCGCACACAGCACCAATGGGTTACAAGCGCTTTTTCGAGAACCCGAAATTAATCGCCAGTTTCAACTCTGCAGGAGTGCGCCTAAAGAACGACTCTATTCAATTATCAAAGAGCTTTCGAGCGCCCCCCGGCTTTGCATCATCACCGAGCCGCTCGAACGACACATTCAAACGATTTGAATCCGGGGTTCCGGCTTCCAGGTCTTGCCGATATAATCCACGTCGGGCTCGGGATTTTGCCCCTCAACCTTCCCTGCCTCCACCATCATCACCTGATCGTCGATCTGGTGAATATGCTCCTTCAGCCGGTTTTCCATTTGCAGTCGTTCGCGCGGATTAAGCTGGCAGCAAAAAACGCTGTACTGCACCCTGTCCCCAAAATCATTCATCGTCTGAAAAATACGATTCCGCCTCCGGTCATCTGTCACATCGTAGCTGACGATATAAAATTTGCGCGCCATGCCTCACCTCGTCGTAATGCCCGTGTAGGACTCCGTTTCCCCGCGCAACCACTTGGCCAGCAGCTTCACCTGCAAACGAATCACCGCGCGCCAGGAACACCGGTAATCGAAAACCGGATGGGTGATCAATTGATCCAACCGCATCTCAAAGGCCCGGATCAAAGCTTTTCTGGCGCTCGGCTGCATCATGCAACCCGAACTGGCGGTCACAAAATCGCCAGGAGCCACCATTTGCATATTCACGGCATTGAGCACCGCGCTATCCACCAGCAAAGGCCGGAACTCCTCCATGCAATCCAACGCCAAGGCCGGCCGGCCATGGCGGGGACGATGGTAAAGGCCCCACCACGGATCGAGTCCTTCCGTCATTATCGCCACCGTGCATTCCTTGCACAACAGCGCATATCCGAACGAAAGCATGGCATTAATGGGATCGCGCGGCGGCCTTCGATTCCGGTCGTTAAACGCGAACCCCTCGGCCAATCGAGGTTCTTTAATCATCGAAGACCACTGCGAAAAATAGGCGGCCGAAAGACTGCCCTCCAGTCCGAGCAACTGCTCCGTGGAAGACATCGTGTTTATGCGCGGCACCAAGGAGGCCATAGTGTCGAGCGCATCCCCCGCCCCTTCGCTCCCATTGCGGCGCAAGAGAGTCCGTTGATTTCGCGATTTGGCATCCACAACGGCTTTTGCGAAAGCAAGGCAACGACCGTGGTCCTCGGCGGTCCTGAACTGCGCTGCCCGGTCATAGGCGTTTTTTAATCCATGGCCACGGGTAACAGCATAAAACCAGCCGCCCATCGAAAGATGGGTCACCGGAATGCCTTTTTCCGCCAACAAATGCAGAGCTTGCGGAGTCATGGATACATTGCCGTACAGGCCCACCTGGGAAACATCTTTCAATAAGTAGCGGCCGATTTCCGTTCCCCCCTTGCTGACGGTAACGGACTCGCCGGTTTTCCCGACTTTGGCGCCCTGCTCCTGAACATACAAGGGCAACGCATCATCGCGAGCGGGGTACAACCGGCGCAAATCTCCCGGCTGGGCGTTCGACCTTCCTTTCAGAAAATTGACTTCATCGGGCAGGCAAATTCCGGCAAGCGAACAGCCGTTGCACTTGGGACTGTCTTGAAGCGGCTCGGGCAAAGCCTGCGATTCCATCAGCAACCGGGCTTGTTGAATCAGGTGAAGGGTGCGGGCTTCCAAGTCCGGGGTCAGCGGAACGACAACGCGTTTGCGGGCCGCCGCAAAATACAACATGCCTTGCACGCAGCCGAAGCCATGCTCGCGCAACAGCAATCCCTGGGCCATCAATTGAATGCGCTCCGGCTCCCAGCAACGCTCGGGCGTGTCGGGCGGCTTGCCGCGTTTGGTGTCCACGGGCACGGCGTCCGTTCCGGCGGCTTCAACGAGGTCGAGCTTGGCCACAATTCCCAGCGTTTCGCTGGACAGCATGACCGAACGCGCCACAACGGGCGGTGGATCGCCCTCCGTCGCGGCCGGCTCGGGCAAAGGTTCGTCCCGCGCATCCGTGCGGGCGTGGGCGGCCTTGCCCTCCTCGGTGTAAAGGTTGTCGTCCCATCGGCCATCGACATACATGAGGTGGAAAAGCCTGGAACAATAGGCATATTCGTTGAGCATCCGCACCGGCAATGGCTCTCCCGTCAAATCGATTTTCATTGTCCGGCTCCTCTATTTGTTCCGCACCTTTAATGAACGGCCGAAAAGAGACCGAGGCCAAAATGGCTTGCATACCCGAGGCAGACTGGCCCCTGCACCGGTTCTTTAAACGAAAGCCGAACGCTGAAACCGCATATTTGAGGCGGCGCTTTGGATGGACTGCGTCGTGCGAGAGCAAAACGGTGGAAATTTCGATCCACCCATTCGTCGCGTGACAACAGAACAACCTCGGTAGCTGCGGGCATACTTCGCGAAGCAAGCTCAGCCTGGATTTGCTGAATGAGTGCATTCGAACCGGACTTCTTGAGGTAACGCGGTGGCACAAACGGCGTGCTACTTACCCACCGCTTGGAACAATCGGTGAACGATCCCGTGAACGATGCAAAATCAGCTAACGCTCCGCGTCCGACCTCTGAAACGTAAAGAGGGGACTCCTGCCCTTTTGTCCAGACACGCCTTAAAGCACTGATCTCGTGTTGGGCTGCATCGTCCAACCCCATGGGTGCCCAAAGCAAAAAGTGATCAATGCGTTCAAAATTATCAATGCTGAGAGGAATGATATGCAAATGGCGATGCCCAATAAGCGGTTTGCGCTTGTCATCACAACCTGTAAACACAGCCCCCACAAAACGACTGACCAACGCCCTGTGCACCAGTTCGGCCTGCGGCAGGCAATGCCCCAACAGCGGCAGAACATCACGCTTGTGCTCCGATGCCAATGCCAACAACACCGCCTCGACAACGGGACGCGACTTTTTCCGCGCCTGCACAGCAGGTCGGGCAAACTCCATCACATTGGCAGGCTTACGGTACAACACGCGCCGACTTCCCGGTGGTTGACTCCAACCGTGCTCTCGCATCCAAGCCGTATCGCGCAAGAAACAATCGACCAGATCGGCTGGATAAGATTTCAGCGCATCTTCTCGTTCTTTAATCAGCTTTCCCGAGGGTTTCTTTTGTCCTTCAGGCAACGGCAACCCCTTTAACAACTCAGTCGTCTCCTGGTCCACCCATCGAACGTATTCCGATTGGCCGATCGAAGAGAGCAAGCTGAATTGCTCTTGCCCGCGTGATAGCGGGGATCCATCATCAGGAGTGCAGTTGGCTGCAAAAGGGCCATCCGACGGCAATAACGACGCCTCAACCCAGCTTTCGGCCCGGCCCAGGTAGCTCATCCCGGCCAACAAATCGCGCAGAAGGGCGAGACCGGAATCGTCCAGTTCTACTGGCCAAGCGACCAACAGAGGTCCGTCAACAACTGCACAAGCGTCCAACACCAGGGTCGTTTTCTCACGCCCCTTATCAAAAACGCCCAGCGGCATATAATGGCGACTGTGCGTACCGATAGTGGATGGCAGCTGATAGGACGGAAGGCTGTTCGCCAGAGCCTCGATCAGGCGGCGTAACGTATGACCTTCAGGGACCGGGTCAGGCAACCCCATTTTACTGAAGGCGGTGGCGATTAACGCACGAACCAGCCGCCACGGACTGGGCGGCCATTCGACCAACCCTTCGTTTACATGATGCCCCCATGGGGTCGCGTGATAGCGACCACCTGGAAAGCTGAAATGCATATGAAGCATGGGATCCCCCTATTATTTCTCAATATCCCCTGTGTCGTCTTTTTCACTGTCGTCGCTGTCGCCCTTAACAGCCTTGAACTCATCGTTGAAAGTAACCGTGGAGACCGTCATAAGATTTTTGCAGGCGGCTATGGCAGGTTTGATTTCCGCTTCGATCGCGGCCAATTCGGGCAAAACAAAACCGGAAGGTTTAGTGGCCGTCACGCTGTCGCATGCCACGGCAAGGTCACAGGCAGTGCGCAGCCGCAAGTTCCCATTCGCCACCGTGCGAATCTTGTAGAGTGCCAACAAAACCAGAAGTTTCTCGGCGGCTTTGTCTAGTCCGTAACCGCGAATCTGGGCGAGGTCAAGATTTACAAATAGGGTGAGCTTCTCGGCGGTGTATTCCTCCCTGGAAAAGGGCACGTTGCCAAATCCGTCTTTGGCGCTGCCAGAAGGGTTGACCGCATCATTCTTAACGCCACCCGAAACAGCTTGCCGCACGCCTTCGGCTTCAATGAAAGCAGACAACGCACGTGCAAGACGTAACCGGCCGCCAGCCAGTTCTTTCTTGGCAAGGAAGATTCCATGCAGAAGCGCGCCCAAATCAAATTTCAACAACGTTTCCGCCAAAAGCTTGCGATCGATCGGGCCGGATTCCATGACGCCGAATTCATTCTTAAGCAGTTTGAAAAACTTCTGGTCCTTCCCCGCCAGCATATACGGGCTGTTCAACCGATGCGCCTCGGTAATCGAACTGGTGAGGTAAGCGCCTTCACGTTCTACTCGAACATAGCTGATTCCTTCAAGCGCGGATACGGGCTTCTGATTCACCTCATCCCAGCATACAGTTTCGAGCCGATTGGCCATACTTTGAACGGATTCGACAAGGAGGTTGAGCCCGTCTTTGGTTTGATACGTCGCCGCTCCAAGATTCGGGAATCCAGTCGGCTGGAAACGCGAGCCCTGCACTGGTTTGAGGGGGATTTCGAAAAGAAGCTTGGCGGTGGTGTTAAGGGTTTCGAGTTTGATGCTCATCGGTGGACTCCTTGGTGTGGGTTCTATTCCTGGGTTTTGGTGAGTTGATCTGCGAGTATCTCGGCTGAACGCGATGAAATCGGAAATGCCAGCGATACGGCAAGTCGGCGCGCTAAGACGGCGTCACCGAGGGCATTTCGTATAAGTGGTACGACCCCTGAGGATTTCAGACGGCGAATGGCGTTTTCGGCGGCGGCGGACAAATCACCCGATGCAAGGCGATTATATATAGCCGGGTCACAGCGGATTGACACCTCGCCTTCACCCATTTTCAGCGGCCATGGAAGACAGGACAGGCGGAAGAGCGCATAAAACAGAGGCGGCGGTGCTTCAGCTCCGTTCGGTTGCGAGACTCTTGTAAGCGCCATACGAAGACCGGTATCCCACCGATTAAGCGCCATCAGGGGCCGTGCGAGGTCGAGCACCTTTTTCAGATCCACATGCCCTTCAATGAATGCGGCGACATCGGCAATAGTGGCCGAGGCACGAGGAGCAGCAACCAAAGGTAATTGCGTGCCCGAGCCTTTTGCACCCTCGATCAAACGGCGTTGCACAAACGCGATCAAATCACGTTCGGGATCGAGCCCCGAACAAACCACTGCAGGATCGTGGGCTAAGCCGCTTTCTCCTTTGGCAAAGCGGCTACCAATCTTTTCAAGCGGCAACCAGTGTCGGCGGATGGGATCATGACCAAAATCGTCTGATGCCTGCAAAGCAAGCGCCAGTGCGAGCCGATACTCTGGGGAACCATCGTCGGCCGCGACTACCCACCCGGCTGAAAGAGGTGGAACGGGCTGCAAGCCTTTGTCTTTGGTGAACTTGCCGCTGCGGAGCAACTGAGCCTCACACGCTCCCAGGGCAACAAGCAAGGCCTGCCAGCGGGACGCCTGGTTCCCCTGGGCGCATATGGCCATTACAGCATCTTCCAAACGGCGATTCGCTGCTGCGAGGCTGGTTGGTGCTTTATCGTCCCGAGAAGCACGCTGTAGCCGATTATTCCACGAAAACCGGTCCAAGTCCTCCAACAATTCCTGATGCGGTTGCGGAATGACCTGCCATCGGCCGAGGGGGACAGCGAGGTTGGATTGTCCATTACGTTCCAAATATCCGAACCGTTGAAATGAAACAATCCCCTTGGCTACTCCGACCCGTGCGACAGCGCGGGCAAAATCAACAGCCCGATTGGCGTTAGACTTGCCAATCTGCACCTTGCCCTCAGCCAATAGGCGGCGCAGATCATCCAGAGTAGCCGGAGCTTCCCAAAGAGGCATCCACTGTTCGCCACGTGAATTCGTTTCGTCTTTTGATGCACTGGCATAACCGCATGACGCGGAATGAATGGCGAACGGGGCGGAGGCCTTAATGCGACTGTTCGAATCCAATCGTTTCGTAGCTTGTGCCGCAAACAAAATGCTCCCCTCCATCATAAGAATGAAGTCGAACGGATTCAATGCGCTGTCGCCTTCGCTGCCATTCGTACAGTTGGCACCGCCTGCCGCACCTGGGAAAAACTGACCAACTGCGACGCCGCTTTGCTGACCCAACGTAACACATCCAAATAGCGAGCCAGTCAGAAGGTCATGTGCCAAAGGGCGGGGAGCGGCGCTAACGGAATTTATGTCGAAAACATCATTGAGTCGTTGCATGAAATTGTTCGTAAAATCAAGACGGCCATCATTTCCCCCTGTGCCCAGTAAAGAAGGATATTCGGGCGTGTTATCGGCTCCGATGACCAAAGCCGCCCCTAGCCATTCCGCATGAGCCCCGCGCCAAGAAAGACGAAGCCTCGGGATCAACTGGTCCTTCAGCGTCTTGAAAGAACGATCCGCTTCGGCCAGGCGCCTTTTGTAAGCATCGGACTTCTTTAAGGCGTCTTTCTGCGACTTCGACAACTGCCGATCTTTTGTCTCATTTTTTATGGATCGCACCGCTTGATCAGCGTGAATGATTTCGGGCAATAACTTCCTGCTATCTTTAATCCCCTGTTGAAATAATTTCAGACGTGCCGCCTGCGACATCTCTATCGGAGACAAGGCAGGATCATCCGCCGAGTAGAAACCGGAACCTTTATTCCAAGGGGAGACCATTGGGGTCGGACTGTACGTTTCAAGAATGAACTTCAAGAGTTCTTCCCTCGAAAGAACGGTAACAAGGTGGAACGACTCGTCCTTCCAGAATCCACGGGCAGTGGGATCGGCCTGTTCGGCGACCAATCGGAAAATCCCCAGGGCTTTCAGGTAATGCGCCAGTGGAGTAGGCGCGCACCCGGTAAGTTCGTGATGATATAAGCTCATAATGAACCCTCACCGATTATTTACGTGGATTGTTGTTAAGCAGCGGATCGGATGTGTCGGCTTGCGACGCTCGAATGTCGGCCGCGCGCAGGATCGCTTCGAGAAAGGCCAACTCAAAAGGACCACGTTCGGCCCGTATGGACAATACGCGTTCCGTCCAGCTAGCGCCGGTGCGTGGTGACAGACCGATGCCTGCAGGCGACTGCGTCAACCGCAACTCCGGAAGTTCGGAACACGCTGATGCCTGATCAACAAATGTGAACGCAGGCAGTGTATCGCCTTCCCGAACACCACGTATCGGCAGGCCCCGCCCATCGCGATCCTCATAAGCTTGATCCTTCGGAGAGATGTGCAAGGCGGCTCGGACCTTCCCGTGATGAGAACAAACCAGATAGACGAGTAAATTGAAGTCCTTCTCCGAAAGCGAGAGCACCTCGGCGGAGGCAGAGATAGAGACGGCATCGGAAGACGGTTGCGGTAGAGCATGCCCCAATAACTCTAATATTTCCCGATGTGGACCCAGCAAAGCAGGATGTAATGGCTGATACCGTTCGAGTATTGCGAAAAGAGCCAAGGCCGAAGCCAATTCATGACGGAAACCAGGACGCTGATCGCTATCGGATATTCGATATAATTCATTGTGCGCCCGCCAGGCTTCCTGTGGCGCTTTGGCCAGGAAGGCTCCCTGCGGACGGTCTGGCACATCGTTGCGAATCGAATTTTGAAAGGCCGGATGCGCTTTGCCGACATCATGCCAGCGACCGGCACGCGCCAAAGTGCCGACATCCGCTACCGAAAGGCCGATCTTCCTGGCGAGATCGTCAACTACATTACCGACCTCCATCCCATGCGTATGGATGGTTTTCCACTGATACATAGCCAGCGCCTCCTGGGCGTCAGCTCGATCAGTAAGCACATCGCCAGAAGGCGTGGGCGCGGATAAAACGACTGGTGCATTTCGGACGTTTCCGGTCCACCCAGCCTGAGCACTATAGCCCCCGAATGAATCCCGAACCAAAAGCGTCTGTCCGGGATAAATGGCGTTCGCCATGCAAGGCCTCCATGCCTCATCGAGATAATCCCAGACCCAGGCATTGCCCTTATGATCCTTGAGCCAGGAACGCGCATCAAGAAACGGCACTGGGCATAGTTCGTCTGGCGAGGGCTCGACATTCATCTCAGGATTTTTGTCTGTGACCCCGCGCCAAAACACTTGTACGTCGCGTTCTTCGCCGGAACGGATAAACCGGCTGACATCAATGTCGGCACCGGAAAGATCAGGCGTGGTGTCGAACAACTCGTCCAACTCACGACGTAGTAGTAAGTGCATCGGGTCATACGGATAGAGTCGTGCGCAGATTTCTGCCGATATCCCATCTTCAAATGATTCCAAGGAGCGCGGGGACACATCCGTTAAGCTCGAAAGCGCATCACGTGCGGCATCGAGCTCCAGCGCCGAATACGGGGCAGCGTTTCGGTCCGCTCTCTTTTCATCCGCCGTATCCACATCAACAACAAAAACGTCGGCATGTCCGCCATAACGGGCGGCACGACCAAACCGCTGAACCAGCGACGGCCAGGGAGCCAGATCCGTAATCAAACAAGCTGCTGAAATATCAACGCCAGCCTCGACTACTTGCGTGGCGATAACGATTCGATCGCAATTCTCGCAGGAGGCGCGGTTCAGAAATCGTTCGCGCCACTGCTTTCGCTCATACGGACGGAAACGGGAATGGACCAGTTCAATTTTGCCCGCAAAAGTTTTTATTTTGGCAAGCGTTCCGAAAACAGCACTCGCCCGCTTAACGGTATTGACGATTACCAGCGTCAGTCTGTTCGCCGCATGTCGTTCCGCAATGAATTCCGCCAGTTCCTTTTCGTTCATCGTTTTTTTGATCACCAGCGGCTTCTTAACTTCCTCCCATAACCGCCCTTTTCGCGCGTTAGCTGGAATTGTCAATTTCCCGCCTTCGAGGGAATCAATCAACGGATGCGTGTCAACGGATTTGAGCCAGCCGGGTTGCAACGTGGCAGACATCCACCATGAGAATGAAGGGCGCGGCATGTGCAACTGGTCTTCTTCGCGAAACTGTTGGAGTTGGGCGGTTGTCGCCAAACCCACATCCATGAGTTGTACCTCGTCCAAAACCCACAGGCAGTCGCTGTTCAACAAACCGAATTCCATCGGCCAACGGGCTCTCGGCACACCATAACCACGGTTCATCGCACGGGACAGAAGCATGTCCTGGGTCCCGACCAGAACGGCATTTTGTTCAGGGTGAAGATGCCAGGCGTTCTGCTCAACACCCCCCATCAATACGTGAACAGATATTCCGTAAGGCTCAACTGCCGAACGGATGACCTCGGCCGTTTGCTCAACCAAAGTTCGCATCGGCAGGCACCAGACCAATCGACGCGGCCAGGCATTATCATTCCGTTTAACGCGGTTATAAAGCCATGCGCCCAAAACGCCCAACGTTTTACCCATGCCGGTGGGAATCCTTATCAGGCGATTTGCGCAAACCGGTTTCTCGGCAAGTTCCGTTTGCCACCCATGCGGCAATTGCCCATTTGTGTTCTTTTTGAACCATTCAGAATAACTCATGCTTGATCCTCCAAATGTCCTCACGGCATCTTCATCCTGTACCGCCTCACCACGGCCCGCACGGCTCTAAGCTCTTCCTCGACTTCCGCCTCCGGGTACAGCCGGATCGAGGGGGCCGCTTCCAACAGGTCCCCCAGTCGACCGTTCGGATTCAATATCCGCCGGCTGTCGCCAGGTTCCGCATATCCCGACTTTTCATAATCCGCATGGATCCGTTTCTTCAACTCCGCCTTTTTGGCCGGGGTCACCAAATCCAACTCCCCCAGTCGATACAAAAAGCTCTCGGCCGAAACCCCGAACCGGTGCTTCAAGCGCAACAGCAGGCTCAAGGTCCAACCGTCCGGCGCTACCCCCACCTGCCGGACCGACTCCATCACCGCCTCACAGGGCATGAGAAAAAATGCCGCGAATTTCGAAGCCACATGCCCGACATCCAGAACCTTGGTCCGGCCTGTAATACTCTCCATCCGCCCCGTGTGACAATAAATCCGCCCCAGTTCCCGAACCAAATGAAACAATTTGCGTTCCGTGTTAACCCGCCTGTCGGTAATAAACAAAAAGGCGTTGCGGGACTCGGGATCATAACAGGACGCGCTGAAGACGCCCTCGGGCAACGGAACAAACAGCACCCGCAAGCCCGCGTTCTCGAACAATTCCACGTAATCGAAAATCACGCCGTGCCCGATGCCCAGCAACACCCGAATTTTGTACACAAAATCCTCGAGCCCCTGCTCGCTCAGCGGCATAACAAAACTCAACGGCAAGGAAGGCCGCTTCGGCACTCCACACAAATCCTCCAGCGCCAGAAAGGCGTTCGCCATCGCGTCCAACATCGCCAGCATTTCGGGCGGATAGACTTCGCCTTTCACATCAAGACGGATCAAAGGGGCTGTTGGGTCGCCCGCACCATTTTGCGCGCTCTCTCCCTGGTCCAATGAAGAACAGACAGGCCGCATGGAATGCAACTGGCTGCCGTATGGCGTCCGGTCCTCCCGGATATACCGGCTTTCCCCGGTTTCCTCAAACAATTTCTGGACGGCAACGCCCAACACTTTAGCCAAACGCACGATCACGCCGGTGGACGGAATGCTCCGGCCCTTTTCAATGGCGTTAATGGGACCCGGCCTCATCCCCACCCGCTTGGCCAACTCGGTCTGCGTCAGCCCCCGCTGGCGACGAATAGCGCGGACTCGTTCGCCGATTTTTTTAAGTCTATTATGCTCGCTCTCGGACTGAAAGGCTGGCCCACTTTTCATGACAACATGATATTACCTGGATTTACAACGTCAAGCTTTATATCTTATCATGTATTTCTGTTTATTATGCCACGCGAGCTCGTTATGCGCCCTTTAGAAGTCCGGATGCTTCTTGAAGAAGGACTCGGACTTGCTCCCGCCCCAGGCATGCTCGGCCTGCAAAAAATCCCGTTCCAGGCTTTCCGAAGTTCCTGCGGCTTTGTGAATCCGCTTCACCCGCTCGAAGCATGGCATCGCCGTATCCACGATGAAACTGGGATCACAAGCGGAAATATCCACCAGCTTGAAGAGCCCCGGCGCCACCTGCGAGCCGCAATAATTGGTGTCGCGCATGCCCAAACAGGCCCACCGGTCACTATAACAAATAATCTCCGAGGTCTTGAACCGCAAATCCAGGGCAAACGCATCAAAAAACCGTTCAACCGGCCAAAAACCGGCATGGTTCTTGATCGGGCGGGTCACCCGGTGGCCTCCTACGCGTCCCGGCCGACCCCGCCCTTCTCTCGGTCCAGGCTCTGACGAGTCTCTTGACCGGTTGAAACGGGAAACCACCAAAAAACGCGGCATCAAAGGCAAACAGAAGAACGCAGGCTGGGATCCTGCCTATCTGTTGCGCCTGCCGGGGCTTTCCGTGTCCCTGGCCGGTTCCCCGGCTCAGGCGCTCCTCAAAAGCGATCCCGGCTGGCACTCGGTTTTTCATGCGTTTGCCCTGACCGCGAATCGCACAGCGCGGACCACAGCGTCGTCGTTCCGCCGCCGCCGAGCCCCATCACGCCCAGACGCTTGGCATCCCCGGCATCGCGGCATGCAGGTAGTCGAGAACGAAACGATTACCATTCCAGCGTGGCGGCCCCGCCCTTGAAGGCCAGTGTGCGCCGCTCCGGGCCGCGGCGCGCTTCCAGACGGAACACGGCCTCGCCCTTCACCTCGATTCGGGCCTTTCCGCCCGCCCCGCGTTCGTAGAGCAAATCCACGGGCTTGCCGGCAAACAGCAGGTTCTTCAGCCCGTGCGCGCCCGGCAGGCGGATGTCCCAGCCGATCGTCCCGTTCAGGGCGTCAATGTCGAACCCCAGCAGGTTCTCGATCAACATGGCGATCGGCCCGAGCCCGCTCCAGCCCACGAAATCCGGTTTCGTGAATTCGGGCCCATACGGCTTCAACCCCGGCTTGAACCGATCCGGAGAGTTGTTTTCCCAAATTGAGTGGGGCTCCGCTTCCGCAAAGGTGCGCGCGAGCCCGTCCATGTATTTGGCGGCAATCGCGTGGGCCGCGTCCCCGCTCCCCGCCCGCATCAGCCCGCGCGTGATCATGTAATTCGTCGGCGCCCAAACCCCGCCAATCCAGTAGGTGCCCTTCGGATCGTAATTGCAATCGTCGGCGGACAGCGACGGCACCGGAACGGCGCGGTTGAACTCCTTCGGATCCATCAGGTGGCCCAACAGGGCCTCAAGCCGCTCGCCGTCACAAATTCCCGCCAAAATCGGCCAAAAACCCGCCACCGTCTTGGATGCGTTGAAATTGCGGGGTATCATCCGGTCATGATAAAACCGGGTTGCCGGACACCACAGCTCGGCGTTGATCAGGTCGCCCGTCTCACGCGCCCGGGCTTCCCACGCCTTCGCCCGTTCCGCGTTCCCGATGGCGCCGTGCATGGCCGCGAGCATGCGGAAGGACAAGGCCATCTGGGCGGACAGGTCGATCCAATCGACATACTTCCCGGCAGCATGGACGCGAGGCGTGCGGGGGGAATCATCCATCCCGGATGAGCCGCCGTCCTCAAAGTAATACAGTTGGTAGGAGTCTTCCGACCCGACCCGCTCGTCTTCGCTGTTATCGCGGGAACTCAGCCGCCGATGCGGGGCCGTCCGCCGGTTGCGGTCGATCCACTCCATGAGCCGCTCGATGGGCGGGATCACCCGCGGCAGGCGGGACCGGTCGCCCGTCGCGCAAGCATACTCCCACTCGGCCCACGCGAAAAGTGGCGGGTTGATGCGGTCCGGCCAGGGTTCGCAGCCCGTGGTCATGTCGTAGGTCATCCCGATGTAGCCATCCTCGCGCTGCATCTCGTAGAAATTGTCGAGACTCTGGATGCCCGGAAACAGCCCGTTCGCATACCGCCCGTAAAAGGTCATGAAGCAGGTGTCCCAGACCCACTGCATGTTGCGGTTCGGATCCCACGCCGCATCGAGATGATCCCGCCCGCGCGAGTGCCGCACGTTGCGCGCCGCAATCCGCCAGGCGAAATCGTACAGCGCGAGCCATTCGGGCTTGCCCTCCAGCACGGGCTTTGGCAACGCGGTCAAATCGATAGGTTTGGGTTTACCGCTCATTCTCTATTCCTTTTATTAAAACAACTCACCCTGGCCGGCGCGGACCGGCGGCTTCTTCTTTTCAACCGCCGCCCCGCCCTTTTCGAGCAATTTCGCGAAGTCCTTCTCGTCCAGCACGGTCACGCCCAACTCGCGGGCCTTGTCGAGCTTCGAGCCCGCATCCCCGCCCGCCACCACGTAATCGGTCTGCCTCGAAACGGACGACGAGACCGAGCCCCCCGCCGCCCGGACACATTCCGTGGCCTCCTCGCGGGTGAAGCCCGCCAGGGCGCCGGTCAGCACCACCGTTTTCCCCGCCAGCGGGGCTCCGGCCGCGTGCCGCGTCCCGTCCCCCTTCGGGTGGATGCCCAGCGCTTTCAGCCGGGCCAGAACAGCCCGGCCGGCGGCGGAATCGAAATAGGCCAGAACACTCTCCACAACCTTGGGGCCGAAGGCCAGCAGCCACTCGCGCGATTTGCTCTTGGCGGCCGACGGCTTGGCCGCGCCCCGGGCCTCCAGCCGCCCGACTATCGCGTCCATCTCCGCCACCCGCTCCGTATCCCCGGATTTCCCGGGCTTCGCGGCCGCCAATTCGTAATAGCGCCGCATATCGCGCAACAGGGCCGAATCCTCCAACTCGGCCAGGTCGCGGTGGGCGCGACCCAGCTCATAAGCCGTGCTCTCGCCAACCTCCGGTATGCCCAGCGCGCATAGCCAGCGCGACAGCGGCAACTCCCGGGCCGCTTGCAGGGCCTGCAGCAGCTTTTCCGCGTTCTTCCGCCCAAACAGGCGGGGCGATTCGTCCGTTCCCAGGTTGAGCACGCCCAGCTTGTCCGGGGTCAGGTCGTACAAATCGAGCGGTTCGCGGATCAGTCCCCGGTCCACCAGGGCTTCGGCCACGGCCTCTCCGAGCATCTGCAGATCCAGCGCCTCGCGCATGGCGAAGTAGCGGATGCGGCGCATGTTCTGGGCGGGGCATTGCGGGTTCTCGCAGCGCCACGCCACGTAGTTCGGATCGCGCGTGATCGTTCCCGCGCACACCGGACAGCGGCCCCCCAGCGCCTGGTCGAGGTGAAAGGGCTTCGCCTCCCGGGGCCGGCTTTCCAGGCGCACGCCCACGACCGCGGGAATCACCTCGCCCGCCTTCTTGATCTCCACCTCGTCGCCCACCCGGATGTCCTTGCGCCGAATCTCGTCGGCATTGTGAAGCGTCGCCCTGCTGATCGTGGAGCCCGCCAGGAGCACCGGCTCCAACTCGGCCACGGGCGTGAGAATGCCCGTCCGTCCCACTTGCACCGTTATCCCCTTCAGCCGCGTGAAAGCCGTCTCGGCCTCATATTTGTAGGCCATGGCCCAGCTCGGCGCCTTGGCGGTCCAGCCCACCGTTTCGCGCAGGGCAAAATCGTCCAGCTTGATCACCGCCCCGTCCGTCTCGTAGGGCAGCTCTTCGCGCATCGCATCCAATTCCCCGATCGCGCTCCAGATGGCGTCAAACCCGCCCGCCACCCAGACCTTCGCATGCGTGCGCAGCCCGTACTCGCGGAAGCGCTCCAGCAATTCCTGCTGTGTCACTATTTGACCACTCATCTCGCCCACCGCATAAAAAACCATGTCCAGCGGCCGCCGGGCCACCACCCGCGGATCGAGCTGCTTGATCGTGCCCGCCGTGGCGTTGCGGGCGTTGGCGAAGAGCTCCTCGCCGGACTCCCGGCGCTTCTCGTTCAGCCGGGCAAATCCCCCACGCGTCATGAAGACCTCGCCGCGCGCTTCGAATACGGCGGGCGGCCGTTTCGTGTGAAGCCGCAGGGGCACGGAGCGGATGGTGCGTACGTTGGCCGTCACATCGTCGCCCGTGCGGCCGTCGCCGCGGGTCAGGGCGCGCACGAGCAGGCCGTTTTCGTAGCGGACCGACATGCTGACGCCGTCGATCTTGGGCTCCACCACATAGAGCGCCCGCGAAACGCCCAGCCGCTCGCACACCCGGCGATCGAACTGCGCGAGCTCGTCGCGGTTGTAGGTGTTGCCCAGGCTCATCATGGGAATGGAATGCCGGTGCTGGGCAAAGGCGGCAAGCGGCCCGCCCCCCACGCGGCGGGTGGGCGAATCGGGCGTGACCAGCTCGGGGTGCCGCTTTTCAAGCTCTTCCAGCTCGCGATACAGCGCATCGTACTCGCGATCCCCGATCACGGGACTGGCCTCCACATAATACAGCCTGTTGTGCCGCTCGATCTCCGCGCGGAGAAAGCTCAGGCGCTCTTCCGCGTTCATGGTTTCCCTGCAAAATACCGCTCAAAGGCGGCAGCCAGATCCCCCGCGTCCGCCGCGTCCGCGGCGGCTTTTTCAAGCTCTCCTCCCTTGAGAAGCAACACAATCCGGGCCATGGCGAAATCCGGGTCGCCGGCGACCTCCAGCAACCGGACCTGATCGGCCAGGAAATCGAATGTCACCGCAACCGCCGCTTCGGAAGTCGTTTCGGCCGACGCCTCCGCCTGGGGTTCGGCTTCCGGAACGGCTTGGGATTCGGAACCGGTCTCCGCAGGCTCTTCGCTGGAAGACGGAACCGCCGGGTCGTCGAGAGATTCGACCCCATAAGAGCGGCTCGCCGCGCGGACACGCGCCGAAGGCCGCTCGTCCGCCTTCTTTTCGCGGCGCGTTTCCACGGCGTCCGAAGCGACAACGGGAGTCGTTCCCACTTCGGCAACGGGTGGCGGCATGCTCCAAAGCGTGAAACCGATCCAGATCAACAGCCCCGCCACCGCGCCCAGAATCAGGAGAAGCCGGACAACCGAGGCGGTGGAAAGCGGCGCCGGGGGGGGCGGGAGCATGCTGGGCGTAAAGCCGCCGGCCCGCTTGGGCCGGGCGGAACCGGCCAGCAAAATGGTGCTCAAACCACCCCTGTTGCGGGGGAGGAATTTGGCGCCGTCCAACACCTTGTCCATCGCCTGCATGGCGGGGCTCCAGCCGGGGTAGCGCTCTTCCGGCTCCTTCATCATGAGCCGGACCAACAGCTGGTTCTGCGCCATGGTGGTTCCGGTTACCAGGCTCATCGGCGCGGGCAACTGGGCCTTGACGATCAGGTCCAGGATCTCTTCGGTGGAATTGCCGTCGAAGGGCGGGCGGCCCGTCAGCATGAAATAAAAGAGGGAGCCAAGGGAATAGAGGTCGGCTTCAAAACCGCACGGGATGCGGTGCCGCACCTGTTCGGGAGAGAGAAACGGCACATCCGCCGGGGCGTAGCCGATCCGTTCGAAAATATCGTTGAACCCAAAACCGAGGATCTTGACCTGCCCGGCTTCGTCTATCCAGATCTGGTCGGGCGTCAGCGACAGATGAACAAGGCCGGTTTTCTCGTATACATGGCTGAGCCCCTCGGCGATCCAGCGGACGACCGTGAGCGCCTTCTCGCCCCCCACCCGCCCCCGCTGCCGGACATAATGCCGGAGCGTGACGCCGGAAACGTGCTCCACAATGACCACCAGGCTGGCATCCATTTCGAGCACGTCATACACCTGGAAGAGCGCGGGGTGCTTGAGTCCCGCCACAATCCGGATATCCCTTAAAAAGGCACCTCTGGAATCGGGATTGGCCACCGCATCGGGCCGCACCACCACGAGCGTCACATGCCGGTTCAGCGAAGTCTGAAAGGCTTTCCAATAAGACGCGAAGCCGCTTTCGGCTATTTTCTCACACTGCTCGAATCCCGGAATCTCCATGGAAGCCCGCTCCTCTCGAATTACCGCCGCATCCTACCAAAAGCGGACCGGTTTCGTACAGGAGTTATAAACGCCAACCGGGCAATTTTGCCACCCTTCTCTTGACTTCTTCCCATTCGCCTTCCAGACAGAGGCGTGCCGCCCACTCTTGAATCACGCCTTGATCGATAGCGGCATTCCGAACAAGCAACATGCCCGCAATGTCCCGCATGTGCTTCTCCGAACCGCCTTCCCGGAAATACTCCAATTTCCTGATAATGACATACTCCGGCGGAGCCAGCATGACGCTCTCTCCGCCCAACTCCACGGCACGCCGATGCGCCATGCCCCAGAGATGCAACTCGTCGCGCCCCAGGGGATAGAGATCGCCTTTGAACCCCGTCTCCATGTGGATGATATTGAAATGGCCGCGCCTTTCCCGGCTTATTTCGTGAGCGATTACATCCGGGGGCGGACAACAGAAGAATTCCGCCGGAAACGCCTCCAGGAGATCGGAAATCCGAATCGGTGACAACTCCAAAACCAGATCCACATCCAGCGTCAACCGGGGTTCTCCATACGCCATGCTCGCCGCAGATCCCGTGACCATGTAGGCCAAGCCTATACGATTCAGGGGGCGGATGAACAATTGAAACAAATCACCCGGTTGTTCCATGTGAAAACTGCTCCCGCACCTCAAAACTGATTTTTTTGTCGGACCAACCCGGATGCAACATTTTCAGGCTCGCGGCCTTCCAGGCGCGCGCCTGCCAATAAAGCGACTCCGCCACCCGCAACTTCTGCGAGGGACTCATGCGACTCAAAACGGCGATTTGTTCGGGTGATTCCTCTTTCATGTCGTCGTGCATCGATCCGCATCCTTTGCCTGAAACTTCACTGTGCCGAAGAACGCCTACCATATCAAGGCTTTCTTGTCCCCCCCCAGCTGCCCGCAGGCCGCCAAAAGGGCATGACCCTTGGATTCCCGGGCGCGCACGAACAGTTTCTCCTCCGCCAGCCAGCTGCAAAAACGCCGAACTTGCTCGGGCGGCGGCGTCATGAAGGCCGGGTCGGGCCCGCCGTTGTAGGCAATGACATTGACCCGCACCGGAAGGCCGTCCGTCCAGCGGGCAAACTGCCGCGCCTGTTCGCGCGAATCGTTCACCCCGCCCAGCAACACGTATTCCAGAAACACAATGCCGTTCTTCGCGCGGGGAAACGCCTGCAACTCGTCCTTGAGCTGTTTCAGCGGATGGCGGTGGTTGATCGGCATGAGCCGCGTGCGCAAGTCGTCCTCGGCGGCATTCACCGACACCGCCAGCCTCAAGTTCGGCAGCTTCTCCCCGCCCAGCCGCCGGATGCCGTCAACCAGTCCGGCCGTGGAGACGGTGATGCGCCGGAACGGGATGTTAAGACCCCGCGCATCGCCCATCACGCGAATGGCCTGGATCACCTGGTCGAGGTTGTCCAGCGGCTCGCCCATGCCCATGAATACCACATTGTCGATCGTCCGCCCCAATTGAAATCGGGCGGCATGCACCTGCCAGACGATCTCCTCCGTGCGCAGGTTGCGCCGGTAGCCCATTTTGGCGGTGGCGCAAAAAGCGCAGCCCATGCGGCAGCCGGCCTGGGACGAAACGCAGAGCGTGGTCCGGCCGCGGGCGGAAATGATCACCGATTCGATACGCTCGCCATCGTCCAGCCGGGTGGCGAACTTGAGCACCCCCTCGGCCTCCTCGCGCTTCTCGATCTGGCAGGCGGGGAAATAGAGCGCCTCCGCAACCTTGGCGGCCAGGGGCTTAGAGCGTGCAAATTCCGGCGCCTTCTCGAACGAAACCGCGCCGTTGCGGAAAACCTCCCGACACACGGCCGCGGCGTGATGAAGGCCCTTTCCGTGGCGGCGCTTCATCTCATCGGCCAGTTCATCGCAAGTCAGGGCTAAAATATTCATATCACGGATCATGAGTTTGCCTTCTCCTTTGCGGTTGCGTCAAGATTATACGCCGTCCCGCCTCCCGGCGGAATGGGGGCAAACCCCACTTCGTTCTTGTGACCGGACCCGGAAAATGGTACCAACCCTCTCCAGTCGAACCTCGAAACAAGGGCGGCACCATGCGCTTCATCATTGCCTGCGGCGGCACCGGCGGCCACGTCTTTCCCGGCGTGGCCACGGGCGCCGTTCTGCAACAAGCCGGCCACGAGGCCGTCCTCTGGCTCGCCGGCCAAGCCATCGAACGGAAAACCATCCGGGGCTGGTCCGGTCCCGTCGAAATCATTCCCATGGATTGGGACCTGACCCCCTCGCCCCGCTTTTTCTTCCGCACCCTGCCCAGCCTGGCGCGTTCCTTTTTTCTCTGCCTGTACCGCCTGCGGAAAACCCGCCCCGGCGCCCTGCTGGCCATGGGCAGCCGCGCCTCCATCATCCCCGTTGCCGCCGCGCGCCTGCTGGGCATCCCCGTCGTCCTTCACGAAGCCAACGTCATGCCGGGCCGGGCCATCGACTGGCTCTCGAAGCGGTTCCGGGTCACCGTGGCCGTCAACTTCCCGGAAACCGCCGAATGGCTTCCCGGCCGAGCCACCCTCGTCACCGGCTTCCCCCTGCGGGACATGGCCCCCCAGGGGCCCCTCCCCGGCCTGCCGCCCGGGCCCGCGCCCGCCGTGCTGGTCATGGGCGGCAGCCAGGCCTCCGAGAAGGTGAACGCGCTCGCCTGCGACGCGCTCATCCGCCTGCACCGCTCCGGCTTTCCCATCCGGGTCATCCACCTGGCCGGAGCACAGCAAGAAGCGCAGATCCGCGCCGCCTACCAGCAAGCCGGCGTGCCCCACGCGGTGTTCGGCTTTCTCCACGAGATGGGCGCCGCCTATGCCGGGGCCGCGGCGGCCATTTCGCGCGCCGGCGCGGCCAGCTGCGCCGAACTGGCCCTCTTTGGCGTGCCCGCCCTCTTCATCCCCTACCCCTTCGCCGGCAATCATCAGCGCCTGAACGCGCTGGCCATGGAAAAGGCCGGCGCCGCCCTCACGCGCGCGCAGGATTCCCTGACCGTCGACGGCCTGGCCGAACGGCTCCGCGAACTGCTGGGCAACCGCGCCGCCCTGGCCGCCATGGGGCAGGCCGCCCGGCGCGCCGCCACGCCCGATGCGGCCCGGCGCCTGGCCGACCTGCTTCTCCAGACCGCCGGGAACCGGGCGGCGCCATGAGGACGTTCGTGGACACCCACGCGCATTTCGACGGCATTGAAAAAGGCGATCCCGCCGCCGTGACCGCCGCCCTCGAGCGGGCGAACGCCGCGGGCGTAACCCGGGTGATCGCGGTCGGCGGGGACGCCGAGGGCAACCGGATCGCCCTGCGGACCGCCGCGGCCCATCCGCTCGCCGTGCGCGCGGCGGTGGGCTTCAACCGGCATGTCGCCGCCCAACCCGCGCCGGATTTCCCGGAACTGGAACGGCAGCTGGAGACGGCGGGCCTGGCGGCCGTCGGCGAAACGGGCCTCGACTTCCTGCGCGAGGCCGCAACCGCTCCGGCCCAGATACTCCTGTTCCAGCGCATGCTCGGCCTGGCCGCCGAACGCCGCCTGCCGATTGTCGTGCATTGCCGCGAAGCGGAGGAGGCCATGGGCCCCCTGCTGGAAGCCCACGCCGCGCGCTGGCGCGGCGAACCCGACCGCATCGGCGTCATCCACTGCTTCACGGGCGGCGTCGCATTCGCCCGCCGGGCGCTCGCCTGCGGCTTTCATTTCAGCTTCAGCGGCATCCTTACGTTCCCAAAAGCGGAAAACGTTCGGACCGCGGCCGCGGCCGTTCCGGAAAACCGGCTTCTGGTGGAAACCGACACGCCCTATCTCGCGCCCGTTCCCCATCGCGGCCGGCCCAACGAGCCCATGTTCACGCCGCTGGTGGCCGAAGGGCTGGCCGCCGTCAAGGGCATGACCCTCGAGGCCCTGGCCGCGCAAACCACGGCCAATGCCCGCCGGCTTTTCGGCTTGTAACCGGTCACCGTTTTGGGGTCCCGGCCAACTTTTCCTCGGCTTCCGCCGCGGAGACGCCCGCCACACTCACCCGCTTCTGGCGGCCGGTTTCGCCCGAAAGCAGCGTCACGGCGCGGAGCGGAACATTTAATCGCACGGCGAGGAATTCCCTCAACGCGGCATTGGCCTTGCCGTCCACCGGCGGGGCCTGAAGCCGGATCTTCAGCGCGTCGCCCAGGGGGCCGGCCGTTTCCGAGCGCGAGGCGCGCGGCACGATCCGCAGGTTCAGGACCACCCCGTCCGCCGCGGTTTTAAGCCACGCCGCCATCAGACCTCCACCTTCAGCCCGTCCCAGGCCAGCCGCACGCCCGGGGGCAGTTCGGCCTGCACGGCGTCGTGATCGATGTCGTGGCACATGTGGGTCAGGTAAGAGCGCTTGGCCCCGATCCGCTTCAGCATCTCCAGGCTGGACTTGATGTGCGCATGCGACACGTGCGGCCGGTGCCGCAGCGCGTCGAGCACCATCAGGTCGACCCCCGCAAAGAGGGCCGCCGCCTCCGCCGTCATCGAAAGGCAGTCGGGCACATAAGCCAGGGATCGCCCATCGCCGTCCAACCGGTACCCGATCATGTCGGCTCCGCCGTGGTGGACCGGCACCGGAGTGACCGCGACGTTCCCGACATAAAAACGGGCTTCAACGGGGCGCAGCTTGACCTGCGGCCGGAAGGTGCCCGCCAGATGGGGCTTGAAGATGTAGGCAAAAATCCGCTTCATCTCGTCGAGCGTGACGGCCGAGCCATAGACGGGGATGACCCCGCCCTTGAGGGTGTTGAAGCTGCGCAGGTCGTCGAACCCGAAAACATGGTCGGCATGGGCGTGGGTGATCAACACGGCATCCACCCGGAGAATTTTGTATTCCAGGACCTGGTCCCGGAAATCGGGCGGCGTGTCGATCTGAATGTGGAGCCCCTCCGTCTCCACATGCACGCTGGAACGGCGGCGCCTGTTTTTCGGATTGGCGGACCGGCAAACCGGGCAGTCACATCCGATAACGGGCACACCGATGGACGTGCCGGTGCCAAGGAAGGTCATCTTCATGTCCCCCCATTATGAGGAAACGGTTGCATCTTTCAACTCTTTCCGGTAGGGTGCGTTGACCATGTGGCCACGCTTGATCATCCTTGCCGCCCTTCTTTCAGCCTCCAGTTCCGGAGCCTCGGGCGAATTCTCCGAACCTGCCCCGGCTCCGGCGGCGCTGACGGCCGACGGGGTGCTGGAGGAGACGATCGGACGTCTGCCCCGGGAGCTTCTTCAGATATCCGGCGAACTGCGGGCTGATCCGCGCGACGGCAAACAGGGCCGGCGCTGCCAGGTGCAGTTGAGCCTCGACTACGGCGGCCAGCCTCCCCAGGCGCGCTACACCATCATGGACGCCTTCGGCGAGGAGCTCGAACAGCTCACCATCCTGCGGCCCGAAAAGGGCGCTGTCACCTGGCACTACGCCAAGGGATACCCCCTCGCCGAGGCGCCGCTGCCCGATCCGCGCGCCGTCATCCAGGGGACCGACCTTTCCTGGTCCGACCTGAGCCTGTCCTTTCTGTGGTGGAGGGGCGGCCGCATCGCGGGCCTTGAAAAGGTGCTGGACCGCGAATGTTTGGTCATCGAAACACCCGCCCCCGCCGGCGAGCCCACCCCCTACGCCTCGGCCCGTCTCTGGATCGACCGCCAATACCGGATGTTGCTGCGGGCCGAAGGCTGCGATGCGGCCGGCAAGCCCATCCGCCGCATCGCCGTTAAAAGCATCAAAAAAATCGACACCCAATGGATGGTGAAGGACCTGGACGTCACCAGCTTGTCCTCCGCCCTTCGCACCTCCCTGCGCATCAACATCGTCGACAAGCCCGAAATGGAGAGTCCCGCCCGATAAGCGCCGCACGGCGCCGGGGCAGCCCCTATGCTCATCACCGTCATTTTGTTCCTGGTCCTTCTGGCGCTCTTCATGGAGTCCGCCCTCTTCTCCGGCACGGAAACCGCCCTCTTCTCGCTCAACCCGATCCTGATCCACCGGATCGCCCAGCGCCGGCCCCGGGCCGCCCGGGAAATCGAAGCCCTGCTTTCCCGCCCCACCCGCCCGCTCTCCACCCTGCTCATCGGCAACACGCTGGTCAATATCGCCGCCGCCAACGTCGGCTTCATCCTCGCCAACCGCCTCTTTCCCGGCCACGGCGCCTCCATCGCCATTCCCGTCATGACCTTTCTCATCATCATCTTCGGGGAGCTGGTGCCCAAGCGCCTCGCCTTCCGCCATGCCGAAACCCTCGCCGTCCGCCTCCTGCCCTTCATCCGCTTCCACCTCTTCCTGACCACGCCGTTCCGCTGGCTGCTCGACCGGGTGACCGCCTCCTTCTCCCAACATTTCGAACGGCATCACACCCCCATCTCCAATGAGGATCTCCGGACGCTCGTCGACGTGGGCGAGCAGGAAGGCGTCCTCAACGTCGAGGAAAGCGCGATGATCGACGGCATCATCCGCCTCGAAAAAATCGAGGTGCGCGATATCATGACCCCGCGCGTCGACATCGTGGGACTCGACCTGGAGGACGACCCCGCCACCTGGGTGGCCACCGTGCGCAAGGCGGACAGCCGCTTCTTCCCCGCCTACCGCGGCTCCCTCGACCACATCGAAGGCTTCATCGACGTGCCCCATTACCTGCTGGCCGACAAGCCGGAACTGAAGGCGGCCCTGATCCCGCACTTCTTCGTCCCCGACACCATGCCGCTGGACAACCTGCTGACCCTGTTTCAGAACGAACACATCCAGATCGCCATCGTGATCGACGAATACGGCGGCACCGCCGGCCTGATCACGCGCGATGCCATCCTCGAGGAAATCCTGCCCGATGTGAGCGAGGATCCCAAGGGCTCCGGCGGCATCCATCCGCTCGGCTCCACCCGGTGGATGGTGGAAGGCACCACCAGCCTCGCGGACATCAACGACGAGCTCGATCTGGAGCTCTCCTCCGACGGGGCCGACCGCATCGCGGGCTGGGTGACGGAAAAAGCCGAACACCTTCCCCGCAGCGGCGAGGTCATCGTGGCCCAGGGCTGCAAGGCCACGGTGGGCGATGTGAAACGCCACCGGATCCGCACCGTGATTCTCGAAAAGACGGGGGAGGAATAACCGCATGAATTCCCTCCAGCTTTTCCTGATCTTTCTCTGTCTGATCGGCAACGCCTTCTTCGCCGGCATCGAAACCGGCCTGATCTCCATCAACCGCCTCAAACTCCGCCCCCATGTGGAAGAAGAGGAGCCCTGGGCGCTCCTGATCCAGAACTTCCTGGACAACCCCGGCCGCCTGCTCAGTACCACCCTTGTGGGCACCAACCTTTGCATGATCATGGGCTCCATCCTGGCCGCCAATGTGGCCAACAACTTCTCGCCCCACGCCGGCGAATGGATCGCCGGCATTCTCATGACCACGATCGTGTTGGTCGCTTGCGAATACTCCCCCAAGGCCTGGTTCCGCGCCCATCCCATCGCCCGGACCCGGCTCTTCGTCCGCGCCCTTGATGTCAGCTCCCGGGTCCTCGGCCCCCCCTGCCGGCTGATCATGTCCCTCACCAACTGGATCGTGCCCGAACCGGCCGGCCAGGCGCCCCGGGCCCCCGTCATGAGCCGGGAGGACCTGGTGGTGCTGACCAAGGAAAGCACGGACAGCGGACTGCTGACCCCCAAGCAGCGCATCATGATCCTGCGGGTGGCGGACTTGTCCGAAACCACGGCGCCCTCCTGCATGATTCCGCTGGCGAAAATGACCATGGTCCGCGAAACGGCCACAGTGGCGGAATTCTACCGTCAGGCGCGGGAATCCAACTATTCCAACATCCCCGTCTACTCCGATGAGAAGAAGCAGTTCGTCGGACTCGTCAACCTTTACGACGTGATCCCGCTCGAACCAGCGGACAGCGCCACCCCCGTTTCACGCTTCATGAAATCGGCCCTCTTCGTCAAGTACAACGCGCCCCTGACGGAACTGTTCCCACTCATGCGCCGGGCCCGCCAGTCGGTGTGCCTCGTCACCGGCGCCCGCGGGGAGGTTGTCGGCCTGCTCACGTCCGAAGACATCCTTAAACTCATTGTGGGGAGTCTCTAGCATGACCACCCGTCCGGGCCGGTGTCCGGCCTGCGAGCGTTTCATCGGCCCCCTGGAGCTCTGTCCCTATTGCGATTGCCCCTCCGAACGCCGGGCGGGCCTTCGCCTGTTGCGCGCCCTGGCCATTCTGCTCGCCGTCGGCGGCCTGCTCCTGCTCGCGCTCGCCGTGCGGCAACCCGCGGTTCCCGCCATCGCCGCGGGCTCCATCCTCCCCTCCATGAACTTCGCCCGCGTCCAGGTCTCTGGCGCCCTCGCCACGGCGCCGCGCTCCGGCCGTTCGCGCACGGGAAACGCCTGGGTCAACTTCATGCTCGAGGACGGCACCGGCCGCATCCGCGTGGCCGCGTTCGGGGAGCCCGCCGAACGGCTGCTGCCGCGCCTGACCGCCGCGGGCACCGGCGCGCTCTGCCGGGCGGAGGGTTGGCTCTCCGTCCGCGCCGGCCAGCCGCCCTCTCTTCAAATCCGCAACGCCGACGCCTTGTACCTCAAAGGGGAGCAATGAGCGAGTTCCCGGTTCTTCTGGGGTGGATGCTGGCCGGCACCGCCGCCGCCCTCGTCCTGGGCTGCCTGCCGGGTTTCCACATCTACAACCTGCTGGCCCTGCTGCTCCTGACCGCCCAGGCGCTGCCGGCGGACCGCTTCTCCCCCGAGGGCTTCGCCGTCCTGGCGGCCGCCGCCGTTTCGGCCTGGGCCATCGCCGGCATCCTCCCCCTGGTCTTTCTCTCGGTGCCGGATG
The DNA here is from genome assembly GCA_046484345.1 of Kiritimatiellia bacterium. Lineage (GTDB taxonomy): Bacteria > Verrucomicrobiota > Kiritimatiellia > CAIKKV01 > CAIKKV01 > CAIKKV01. The sequence goes on along the minus strand of JAWOJA010000048.1, from coordinate 2,472 downwards.
AAAGCACCGCGCTGATGATTCCGCCGGCCCAATCGGCCTTCCGGCGCGGCCAGGGCCGCGGCGCGGCGCTCCACGCCGGCGCGGGCGGGCTCGGCGGCGCGCTGCTCGTCCTGGCCGCCCTGCCCCTGCTCCCGCGGCTGATGCCCCTGCTGCTGGAGGTGCTCCGTCCCCATTTTCATTGGCTCTTGTGGGCCGTCATCCTTTACCTGCCGCTCTCGGAATGGCCCAAGGGCGGCACTCGCGGGCCCGCCGGGTGGGCGCGGTTTTTCGACGGCGCCTCGTCCTGGCTCGCCGGTCTGGCCACGTTGCTGCTGTCCGGCGCGCTCGGGTTCCTGATCCTGTTCCGCTCGCCATTCCCCCCGGAACTGGCCTCCCAATCGCTCGCCCCCGCCCTGATCGGCCTCTTTGCCATTCCCGCCCTGATCCAATCCTGCCTCGGCCGCCCGGAACCCCTCCCGGCCCAGCCCGAGCCGCGGGGCGTCAGCCTGAGGGCCTGGCTCGCGGGCACCCTGACGGGCGCCGCAGGCGGCGGCTTCGCGGCCCTGGTGCCCGCCGTCACCGGCGGTCTGGGCTCGCTACTGGCGGGACAGGCGGCGGCGCAATCCGACGACCGGGCCTTCCTGGTGGCGCAGGGCTCTTCGCGCATGGTCTACTACGCCGGGGCACTCCTGCTGTTCGCCGTGCCGGGCGCCGGCATCGTGCGGGGCGGCGCGGCCTGGCAGGTCCAGGCCCTGTGCGAGCCGACCGACCGCCTCTTTCCGCTCCTGGCCGCCGCGATTGCCGTCGGGGCGGGCCTGGCGTTCCTGGCCCTCCTGCCTCTTACCCGGCTGCTGACCCGGCTCTGCCCGCCCGAACGGGCGCCACGGGCCTGCCGCCTCGCCCTCCTGCTGCTGCTGGCCATGGTCGGCCTCACGACGGGGCCCCTGGGCCTGGCCGTGGCGGCGGTGGGCGCCGGGATCGGCGCGCTGCCGCTCCTGTATCACTCGCGACGACTCAACGCGCTAGGCGTGGTGCTGCTGCCCATCGCCTGGCAGATGTCCCGATTTAAGACATGAAGGGCTTCACCCATTACATCCTGGGGTTGACCGCGGCTTCCTGCTTCCCGCCGGCCGTGCGGGCGGCCGCGGAGGGCAACCCTTTTCCCATGCTCGCGGGCGGCTTGTTCGGCATCCTGCCCGATGCGCTCGACTTCAAGTTCGCCCGATTCTTCGCCCGGCATGATGTGGAAATCGCGCCAGACCCCGCCGCCCCGGACATGCAACTGGTGGCCGACGGCCTGGTCTGGGCCATCCGCCACTGCCATAAAACAGGGAAATCCGTCCGCGTCCGGCTCCGCACGGTTCCCCTGGGGGCGGACGACTGGCAGGCCTATTCGGTGCGTTTCGGGTCCGATGGCGCCGTCCGGACCGCACTCGGCCCCGTCTGCACCACCGGCGGCCGGCCGCTGCGGGAAACGGAACCGGACGACGGAGAGGCCACGGTCCCCTTTAACCTGGCCATCGGGTACGAGGCCGAGGTCAAAATTGACATTCTCGACGGCCCCATGCTGGGGTTCGCGCCGCTTCCCGACGGCCGCGTCCGCATCGATTTCATCCCCTGGCACCGGGCCTGGAGCCACAGTCTCGTGCTGGCCGCCGCGGCCGGCGCCGCCCTGGCGCCCCTGGCCGGACCCGTCACCGGCGCCATCGCCGCGGCCGCCTGGGCGGCCCATGTCGCCGCCGACCAGCTGGGCTTCCTGGGTTCGGCCCTTTTTTATCCCTTCAGCCGCAAGCGGTTCACCGGCCTGCAATTGACCCGCTCCATGCATGCGACCGGCAACCTGACCGCGGTCTGGCTGGGCGGGCTTCTCCTGTTCTGGAACCTGGCCCGCTTCGGCAACCCGCCGGTCGATGTCAGCGGACCGCGCCTTCTGGTCGGCCTGGGCCTGCTGCCGCTGGGAGTTCTTTATTTTCTCGGTCAACGGACGAAGGACGCCGCCAAGGCGGGAGATAAGGTATTGACGCCTTAACGCCGGCGGGATACGGTGAAGCAAAACCGAGGATGATGTCATGCCCCACCCGCTCAACGCCTGCCTGCTGGTCGGAGCCGGCGGCCTGGCCGGCTCCGTGGCCCGCTACGGGCTCAGCCTGGCCGCCCAGCGCTATGCCCTCGATTGGCCCGCCGGCACGCTCGCCGCCAACGCGCTGGGCTGCTTCGCCGTCGGCCTCCTGGCCGAGGCCGCCGCGCGCGGCAGCGGACCCAGTCCCGAAATGCGGCTTCTCCTGGCCACCGGCTTCTGCGGCGGCTTCACCACCCTCTCCACGCTCGTTTACGAAACCGCCCAGATGCTCAAGTCCGGCGACCCCTTCCATGCCTCCTTCTATTTCACCGGCACCCTGGGCGCCTCCGCCGCCGCTTTCCTGGCCGGACTCTTCCTCATCAAGCTACTCCAAAAAAGCGCAGGTGTATGATGGAACTCAAAGGCGAGGCCAA
>JAWOJA010000023.1:0-46080 GCA_046484345.1 Kiritimatiellia bacterium | reverse complement strand
ATCTGATCAACTACCAGATACGAAGCCGCATCGTGCTTCGGGAAGCTTGGAATCAAATACGCTATCCCGGTGAAAAGCAAAGCCAAAACCGACTCCATTGCCTGCTCATGCGAACCTACTCCACCCTGTTGGGTATCCCCAATCGAATATCCATCGGCCCACCCGACGCGGAGCTCGTGGCATACATACGCATTGCCCCGTGACCCCATGATCGGCCCCATGATCGGACCGTGAGATTCATTTGACAGTCAATTTGGAAATCGGCATTATAAAACACATTGCCTATTGATCAATCGTATAGGCTAGAGAGGATTTCCCATGCGCCAGTCGCGTTTTCCCATCAAATTTGAAACCAATTTAAAAACGAGATAAAATGAAGCATACTAAGACAATTGAAGCGCTCAAGCATTTCATCCAAAACAGACGATGGTTGCTGATCGCGACAACGAGCGTGGCACGCACCGTACAGAAAATACGTTACCTTCTGCGGAGAGACCGCCGGTTCAAGCAACACTTTTACGCCGGGCCTCTGATCGATGGTCTTCGAGGACATACATCCGCATCCGATATTTCCGACCACCTAAGCACGCTGTTTTTCCTGACACTTATGCAGCAGCCCCGCCTGATCGTCGAACTGGGGACAAGAGGCGGAGAAAGCACTCGTGCGCTTTTGGCCGCAGCATCCGTCGTGAATGCCCGCATGTTAAGCCTGGACATCAATGAATGTGGCGGCATCGAGTTGACCCACCGCGACCGGTGGAGTTTCGTCAAGTGCGACGATGTGACCTTCGGCCTGACAGGCCTTGATGAATGGTGCCGCCAAGAGGGACTGGAGCCAAAGGTTGATGTTCTCTTTATCGACACCTCTCACAAATATGAGCATACCAAGCGGGAACTCGCGGCTTGGATGCCGCGCCTGTCCGAGGGAGGCTTGGTCATGCTGCACGATACCAACATGGGTCAAGGGGCGTATACTCGACTGGATGGGTCGACCGGCTTGGGCTGGGACAATCAACGCGGTGTTATCCGTGCCTTGGAAGAATGGCTTGGCTGCCACTACCAGGAGAACCGGTATTTCGCCGACTACATCAAGGGATTTGCGCTCTTCCATTATCCCAATTGTGATGGGCTCACCGTGCTCAAACGAATAACCGATCGCCCCTCCCGGTAACAGAATCCTGGCTTATTGGGGATTCCCTCGCTCGTCTGGTTCGGCAGAAAAGGATTTAAGATTATGAAACGAAAGGGGATCATCCTCGCCGGGGGAACCGGCACGCGCCTATACCCGGCCACGCAGGTCATCTGCAAGCAACTGTTGCCGATCTACGACAAGCCGATGATCTACTACCCGCTTTCCACGCTCATGCTGGCGGGGATTCGGGACATATTAATCATCTCAACGCCCGAAACGACCCCGCTTTTCGGAAAACTTTTCGGCGACGGGGCCCATCTCGGCCTTACGATCTCCTACAAGGTTCAGCATGAACCGAACGGCCTGGCCCAGGCCTTTGTGCTGGGGCGCGATTTTATCGGCAATAATCCAGCCTGTCTTATTTTGGGCGACAACGTTTTTTATGGAGACGGCCTCTCCCGCTTGCTGCAGGCGGCCTCGGCTTCTTCCGGTGCGACGGTATTCGGCTACCGGGTGCAGGACCCGGAACGTTACGGCGTGGTCGAGTTCGACGCCGAGGGCCGCGCAATCTCGGTCGAGGAAAAGCCCAAACACCCCAAATCCAACTACGCGGTGGTCGGCCTCTACTTTTACGATTCCGGGGTGACGGACGTGTGCGCCGCCCTGAAGCCATCGCCCCGAGGGGAATATGAAATCACGGACGTCAATGCGCATTACCTGAAAAAAGAGATGCTTAAGGTCCGTGTCATGGGGCGCGGGTTCGCCTGGCTCGACACCGGCACTCACGAATCCCTGGCCGATGCCACATCCTTCGTAAAAGCCATAGAGGATCGAACCGGCTTAAAAATCGCCTGTCTTGAGGAGATCGCTTTTCGCATGGGGTTCATCAATAAAAAACAACTGATGCATCTTGGCGAATTGCAGTCCAAGTCCGCCTATGGGGCCTACATCCAGCGGTTAGCCAACCAGCTTCAGGATCCCTCATGCGAATCCTGATCACAGGCGGAAAAGGCATGCTGGGCCGCACCCTGCAGCGGGTTCTCGCGGCACATGAACTTTGTGTGGCGGACCTCCCGGAAGTGAACATCGCGGATCCGGCCGCCCTCCACGCCTGCGCCTCACAATTCAGGCCCGACGTCATCATCCACGGGGCGGCCATGACGACCGTCGACGCCTGCGAAAACAATCCCGATCTGGCTTACCAAGTCAATGCCGCAGGCTCGGCCGTGGTCGCCCGCGCTGCCGCCCAAGTCAGGGCACGGCTGATTGCCCTTTCCACCGATTACGTGTTTGATGGCGCGCTGGATCGGCCCTATCACGAATGGGACGTCCCTTCCCCCCGGACGGTTTACGGAGCCAGCAAACGGGCCGGGGAAATCGCCATCCAGAACCTCTGTCCCGACCATCTGATTATCCGCATCGCCTGGCTTTATGGGGCCGGCGGGCCCAGCTTTCTACACACCATGCTGAAGCTCGGTGCGGTGCCCGGCGAGCCCTTGAAGGTTGTAAACGATCAGACCGGCAACCCGACCTCCACCGACGCCGTGGCCCGCCTGATCGAACGTTTACTCGACGTTCCCGTTGGAGGAATTCTCCACGGCTCGTGCGAAGGCAAGGCGACCTGGTACGATTTTGCCAAGGCCATTTTTATGATCCAGCCCGGCCGCAGGGAACTGGTCCCCTGCACCACCGCCGAATTTCCCCGTCCCGCCCCGCGGCCGGTCAACTCCTGCCTGGAAAAACGCCTGCTCCGGTTGCTCGGGCTTCCACCCATGCCGGAATGGCGTGAAACCCTCGACCGTTTTTTTATCGATAATCACGAAATTTGAGGAACATCCATGCCTTTTGAATTCCAGCCCCTCGCGCTAGCCGGACTTCAGGTCATCACGCCGAAGCTCTATCCCGATGACCGCGGGACTTTCCTTGAATCTTACAAGAAATCCGATTTTCAGGCGGCCGGGATCCCCGATACTTTTGTGCAGGACAATCTGTCCGTCTCCCACATAGGCGTGCTACGCGGGCTTCATTTTCAAAAAGGTCAGCATGCACAGGCTAAGTTGGTGCAGGTGCTAAGCGGCATCATTTACGATGTTGTCGTCGATTTGCGACCCGACTCACCGACATATACCCGGTGGATGGGAGTCATGTTGGATTCGAAAAAGCCGCAGCTTCTTTATGTACCGGTGGGCTTCGCCCATGGGTTCCAAGTGGTGAGCGATTCCGCCATCGTCCTCTACAAAACCTCAACCGAATACCGCCCTGAAGCGGAGGGGGGCATCGTGTGGGACGATAGAGACCTAAGCATCACATGGCCCCTTGCGAATCCAGTGCTGTCGACCAAGGATGCTTCGCTTCCGCCTTTTAGGGATTTCCGGGCTTTTTAACCTTTGGCCCCACCGACCGCTTCCGCCAGACTATCGCGAGGCCTGCCACTTGCGCCAACCGGCTTACAACCATGATCGCAATGGCATAATCCAGCGTCAGGGGAATCGCGTCTTTACCGAACTGCCAGAGGTCGTTCGGTAAAAAGGGGCGCGCCGCGCCCCATCCGAAGGACAGATATAACCAGGCTGTGAAGACCAGGGATACGGGAACCAAAACCCAGGCGAAAGCAAAACGCCGACAGGCCATCTCGTGCATGCTGTACAGCATGATCACGGCATCCAATGTGGCCATGACGCCGATTTTCCAGATCTGAGGCGCATACGGCGCATAGGGCATCCAATCCTGCCGGAGGTTCAGGAGCGCCCCCCCGAATACCCTTAGCAACACGGCACCTGCCAATCCCGCGACCGCCGTCACGAGGACAGACTGAACCAGGAACCGGTCGGTTGCCTCCCCTTTCTCATGCCGATGCGTGACCAACGGAAGCAACACATACCCGATTGCCCCCACCAGGTAGCCCGGTATCAAGCCGAAACGACAGGCGATGTAATAGCCGGCCGCGTCCTGCTCGGGCAGGAAATGCTTGACCGTGAAAGGCTCAAAAAAACCGCTCACCGAAGCCGTCAGAGTAATAACCCCCACGGGCCAGGCGAACCGTAAAATCTCTCTCCACTCGGCGGCATAGCTCGCCTGCCGAATCCGCCGTGAGATCGCATCCCGCGCCGCCCAGAAGCAGACCAGCAGCCCCAGGCAACCCGCCCCCGTCAATCCCCACAAATAACCGGCCAGTCCCATTGCGGGCACGAAAAGTAATGCAAACAGAAGGCGCATCGTCGGATCGACCACCCCGAGCACGCACCACGCGTCAAAACGCTGCGTCCCCTGCAGGATCACGCGCGTCACAGGCGTCAGGCCGGAAAAAAAGCCCAGCACACATACGGCCGGAAGGATCTTTTCCGACAACCCGAGCCGAAGCGCGATCGGCCGGAAAACAGCGATGACCCAGACACAGAAAAAAAAGCCCGCCACTGCGCCAACCGCCAGAAGATCGCCCGCCACGCTCTTGATCTTGCCCGTTTCCCCTTTCGCATTCCACGCGCTCACATAGCGCACCCCCACCGTCGACAGAATGGCGAGCGGAATGGACGCGAAACCGATCAGGCGCAAAACCGGATCCACCGCGCCCAGTTCGCCGACCGATAGTTTGGCGGGCAGAAAAAACACCCCGGTGTAGAAGTTGAGAACATCGCCGATCCGCGAAGCCGCGAATACGAGCGCCGCATGCCACCAGAGAGGTCCCAGCGCAAGCCGGAAGGATCGCCATTTTTCAGATTCGATCATCGCACCTAAAACTCCCCGTACTTCAAATCCGAGGCGGCTGGGGTGCTGTCTGTGTTTTAAAAACAACGCCTCGGGCAAACAAGCCCGGCATCGTCCCCGCCAAAAAATCCCAAAATGCGTCCGGAAATAACGTCAGCAAGCGTCCCATCGCCCCACCGCGTGAGCCCCTTAAAGAGGGATTGATGTAATACCGCTCATCAATGATGTGCAAATGGCTGCCGACGAGACGACGACTTTGCGAAATCGTTGGCAAATGAAGGTGCTTGTGAACTTCAAAAGCGCATTGGTCAACGCCAAAACCCGCTAGGCTCATCATGCGGTGATAAATGCTGTTTTCATTGGGCAAGGACACAACGCACACGCCTTCGGAAGAAAGCAATTTTGCGATCGCCTTGAGATGACGTTCAGGGTCAAGCAAGTGCTCAAGCACCTCAGTGCATAAAATCACATCAAACTTCACATCCGGGAGAACCGAGAGCATATCCCCCTTGTTAAAGTCGAAAAAAACAGGAATTGCTCCGCGCTGTTCGGCAATTTTCAAGGCCTCTACATCGCTATCCGCAACATAGTAGGATGCCGGTTTTTGGCCGCAATTCTCAAGCAATCTTAGCATGTCGCCCATATATCCGCCAACATCCAACACCACCGACCGCTCGGACAGGATGCCGGATATCATGTCGCGGTATATCGCGAAGCGCCTTCGCACGTAAGGATCTTCGACGAAAATGTCTCCGTAGTGAAGTGAATCCTCATTTTTTTTCATATCCTCAACCTTCCATTTCGACAAGTTACATTACCGCTGTTGAGTTCATTTCGATCCGCTTTCCCACTATCGAAACAATAAGTTTCGTGAATCGATTCAAGTCGATTCATACCTTAATGTTGTGAATTCGAATTCTTCTTTTAATTGTCTTCATTGTAAAGCGGAGCGTAAACCACCACGTCCACGGATTCAACCACCCCCATGGATTGCACGACAAACCGATTTTACGATAATCACGCCAACGCCTCCAATCACCGTGTACAGCGTGATACACGGCGATCATCAGATAAATGGACAAAGCCTCACGCATCCATGGAATTTCCGTTTTGTCCAGTTCGCTTTTTTCAAGAGCCAGCTGTTTATAAATTTCTGCGGCCACATGGGCCGCCTGTACATCGGATTGACATACCGACTGCCCGCTATGGTACCGGTTGAAAAACAGATTCTCAGGCTGATAGTGAACTTTTGTTTCAAAAAAACTTTTTAAATTCAAATAAACATCGGCATTGTTGGGGTACTGCCTGTCAGGGAACCCGCCCATTTTTTGCAAAAAGGACCGCCTGTACACCAATGCCCCGCTAAATGGCACGCCATAAGTCATGTTTCTCCACAATATTTGCATGTTCCGGGGGAAGCCTTCGCACCAGGCGTGTTGCCCGAATTCCAAAACAAATAAGGGAGCTCCCTTGACATCCATTGTTGTGGTTGCGCTGAAGAACAAATTCACATCATCCGGCGAAGAAGCCAAAACCGGCCGCCACCGCTCATGCCATCGAGGAGACAGTTCATCGTCCGAATGAAGAAAAGTGACAAACTCACCCTCTGCCTCCTCAAGGCAACGATTCCAGTTGGCGCTAATCCCCAAATTTACGGGATTTCGTTCAAATCGAATGGCAGGAAAGATTTTCTTCAATTCGGATAGGTCGTAGGGCGAGGAGTCGTCCACCAGGACAACATGCTCCAGGGGGCATGTTTGCCCCGCCACGGACTCCAGGCAACGCCGCAAAATTTCCGGCGGGTGATAAGCAGGAATAAGCACGCTAAGTAAGGGCCGATTCCCCTTGTTAGGGTTTTCACTCGCACCAATGCTTGTCATATGCAACTCCTACCTACGCCGGGAAAAAATCGCAACTACATTTTTGCAGCGACAACACAGACTGCAGCTCCCTTTGAGGCACTTGCAGTGGCATTGCCGTATAGGGCAATCAAATGCTTCCGAATATACTTTGCATACACCCGATCGCGGACACCTGGAAACAAAACACTGATCACTTCTAATAATTTATTGAGCATCAGGTACATATCCCACACTTCAGCCTCCGCTTTACTGATATAGTAATAGTGCGTGGACAGAGCCAGGCCGTGGGGATTAAGTCGTTCGGCCCACCGTTCATGCGAATGCCAGTTGAAATGCGCCAACTTCTTGTTCCGGGCGCGGGCATATAAGGTATTAAGAAAAGGAATATTCAGGCGTGAAAAAAGACTGAAATCGCAAAACTGTTCGCTTGGTGTGGTAAACACAAAGGCCCCACCCTTTTTTAAAACTCGGGCCACGTCCTTTATAACCGCATCAATGTTGGGGATGTGTTCTAAAACGCAGTTTGAAAATACAAGTTCCAGGCTTGAGTCCGGCAAGGGAATGGAAGCCGCATCCGCGCAAATGACTTCCCCAAATCGACCGGTTTTCCTGGCCGCCGCACATGAAGCCTCTGTATTATCCAAACCGTAGTCAATCGGCCTCTCAAAGACAGCATCGGTTACAACACCCTCCCCGCATCCCAGGTCAAGGCACGGTTTGCGTGTGAGAAAACCGGGCAAATGTTGTTTAAGCAGTTTTATCTCAATTGCACGGAAGAGGATTGTAGAAGGAGCTTTAAATTGCTCCATGGCGGAAAAAATCGCATTTTGGTCCATCCGAATGGCCTCCATCATGACTTGCTACCGCTCCAGATGCGTCCTCGAAAGGCCCGCCAGAGACCATTAAACGTCCCCGATAGGCATCCAAACTGATTCCACTGACGCCGCATCACCCCGATCGCCATGTAGTACATATTCTGGAAGAATAAGTAGGCCATGAACCGGCAGAACTTGTCCACGGTGTTTGGCTTGATGTGGCGGCAGTAAAAGGTGATGAAATTCAGCAGGCGCGGCGCACTGTCGGGCCTATCCTTGAAAAAACCATCCGTCGATGGGCAGTGATTCACTACCGCCCGCGGATTAAACATCAGCCGGCAGCCTAACGCGCGAATTTTCAAAGCGGCATCGGGTTCATGGTATTCCCCAACTCCGCTGAAAATCGGATCAAACCCGCCGACTTTCTCCAGCAGTTCGCGGCGCACCGCCCAGTTGCACGCCTCCAGATTGTCCACCTCCTGAAGCGGCGCTTCCAGAGACTTGGCGAAATTCGTGCCCACCGTAAAGGTGCCGGATCGGCACCAGTGACTGACCCGATAAGGATCGCCTTCGAGCAGATAATCGTTATAAAACCATCGCACCGGGCGCCACCACCAGCGCCCTTCGCGCATGCGGGCCAGATAATAAAACAGGTCCCGGGTCTCGCCGTATTCCGGGGGGATCACCGTCGGCCCTGTAACCCCGCCAATGGCGGGATCGGCCTCAAATGTCTCCACCACCGCCTTCAACCAGCCGGGAGCAAAAACAACGTCATCGTCCGTTCGGATGAGATAGCGTCCGCGGGCCCGTTCTCGCGCCTGATTCATCGCATTGACCAACCCGCCCGCGCTCTGGGTCATCCACTGCACGGGATGCCGGGTTCCAAACTCTTTTACCACGGCCTCCGTTTCGTCAACGGACCCCCCGTCCACCACAATCAACTCGTAATCGGAAAAATCCTGGGCTTCCAGAGATTTCAGCCCCCTTTGAAGGGATTGCGCCCGGTTTTTGGTCGGGATAATAATCGACACACGAATTTCGTTATTCATGGCTTCCAGAGTCCTGAGTCCGCCCAGCGCCTCCCGACGGATTCGTTTTCGCGTTCGTTGGCTTGACTCTCCGAACGAAGCCCTCCGCATGGCCAAGCACCCGAACCGTAATCGCTTTGTTAATGTAATACAACCACGGACGATGGCGCATTATGCGGGGCGCCAGTTCGAAGTCTGACCATTGGCGGCGCGCTTGAATCTGTTGCCGTTTCCGCCGCGAGGCTCTCCAATTTCTTATGTTCCACCCTATTCCGCGCAAGATCCAAAAACACGCGCGTCCCTGACCTCGCAACAGACAGTAACCTGCCAGCCCGATCCATGCCAAAACATGCACGGGCAATATCAGGATCAAATTGCGACCGCCCAGGTTCTTGGATAGCGTGAGGATGTAATTCTTACAACCATGGAACTTGGCGTTGAAGTTGACGGCGGCCCGCCCGATCGTAACCGCGCTCCCTCCGAAATGGTGATAGACGATCGAGTCCGGGGCCAGCACAGCCCGGTAGCCGTGAAGCCACGTCCGCCAACCGAGATCGGTTTCCTCCACGTAGATGAAATAGTCCGCATCAAATCCGCCAATTTCATCGAAAACCGATTTGCGGATGAACATGCCCGCCGATTTCGCCGCCAGGATTTCGACCCGCTGGTCGTATTGCCCCTCATCCCGGGCACCAAACGGAGCGTTTTGAACGAGAAATCCGTTCTGTCCCAGGTACTCGCCCACGTAATCAATAACATGATGGTCGGACGCCAACAGGAGCTTGCTCTGCACAATGCCGATGGTCTTGTCGTCACTGAAAACCGCAACGGCGGCTTCCGCCCAAGCGGGATGGACAAGCGTGTCGTTATCCAGGAAGCCAATAATGTCGCCCCGGCATTGGGCAACGCCGCGATTACGGGCCGCGGCCGGGCCAATGTTGGAACCGATCTCGACCACCTGGATGCGCTCGCCAAACTGCCGGCGCAATTGACAGGGGGTGTCGTCTGCGGAACCATTGTCCACCACAACAATCTCGCAGTCCGGGGTCTTGCTGGACAGAATGGACTGGATGCACTCCTGCACGAACCGGAGTCCATTAATGGTGACGATCACAATGGAAACGGAGTCCGTCATTTCAGGATGCTCCGATACAGGTCCAGATGACGCTGCGCAATTCGAGGCCAGGCACGCGCCTGCGCCTTTTCCCGAACCCGGCTTTCCATACGACAGATTTCCTCCCCATGGCGGGGGTTATCGACAAACCCGAAGGCGTCCTCCCACCGGTCGTTCTCCACGAGATAGCCGTCCACCCCGTGGTCGACTTCCTCGACAAGATTGCCCACGCGCGAAGCGAGAACGAATTTCCCATAATGCATGGCCTGTGACAGGGGCCCGCTTGCGGCAATCGACACCTCGGCCGGTATCAGAACGCAACACGCCTTGCCAAACAGCTCATCCAAGGGAGCGCCCCCTTCGACGAAGCCGGTCAGGCGAATTCTTCCATTCAACTGCCGACCCGCAATCCATTGCTCAATTTCTTCCCGCGCGTAAGCTTGTCCGTCAATTGTCCCGCCGGCCAACACCAGACTCAAATCACTCTCCGGATGATCCGCCAGGAACCGTTGAAATCCCGACAGAACGTTATGCAAACCCTTTCGCCGCGCAATGTAACCAAAATAAAGGGCATACCGCTCTTTTTCACAGCCAGACTCCTGAATCGGCGGGACCCCGTGCGGAATCACCACCAGAGGGCCGGGCGGCACCTGGTACCGCTCAACCAGGATGTCGCGCATCGTATGGGTGTGGATCACGACGCGATCGGCAAACCGGGCGATGCAACGATACAACCATCCAAAAAAAAGCCTCATGACAAAAGGCGGACAAAACCGCATACCCCTGCCAAACATGGAGAGAAAACGGCGATCAATCACCCGCGGATCAACCACGGCATGAACGGTCACCACCAAACGCATCCGCATCCGCCTCAATCTCCATAGCAAGTACGGAAATAAAGCGGCTGTCAGCACCCCCCCATACATGTTGAATTCGTGCTGAAGGTGTACAACATCCGGCCGATCGGATTCAAGCCCCCGCAGCAGGGCGGGGACATAAGAGGGCGAGTGGGGCCATGCGGTTTTCACCCTGCCACACCCGGTCAATCCCTCATTGCGGGGGTCCCGATCGGCGTATACCGTCAGCGAGCCCGGCATCAGGGCATCCAAAGCCCGGCATAAATATTGCGAGTAATGTGTGTGGGGCAACAGGGTGGTAACGGCGGCAATCTTCATCATGATCGCTTTCCTTATCATACCCGGCAACCCTTGATCGACCAAAGCAAAAAAACATTAAACTGACTAATCATTAACTCATATCCGTATTACGGTCGCAAGCTAAAACCGGCAAACGCCGCACTATCCCCATGTCCCGACGTCAAAAAAGACGCACGAAGGATTGCGCAGACATTCGAATCTGTGGTATAAACGCCCTTCTTTAACCATCCCCCCAGGAGGGTGCCCCGTGTATCTGAAAAGCCTCGACATGACCGGCTTCAAGAGCTTCGCCGACCGGACCCGGCTGGAGTTCACGCCCGGCATGACAGCCATTGTCGGCCCCAACGGCTGCGGCAAAAGCAATGTCTCCGACGCCGTCCGCTGGGTGCTCGGCGAACAGAGCGCCAAGGCGCTCCGCGGCCACAAGATGGAAGACTGCATTTTCAATGGGACCGACTCGCGCAAACCCCTGAACCTGGCCGAAGTCAGCATAACCTTCGCCGACTGCGAGGGCGTGCTCCATTCCGAATACGACGAGGTCACCGTCACCCGCCGCGTCTTCCGCTCCGGCGAGGGCCAGTATTTCCTGAACAAGGTCCCCTGCCGCCTTAAGGACATTCACCGCCTCTTCATGGGCACCGGCATCGGCACCTCCTCTTATTCCCTCATGGAACAGGGGCGCATCGACCAGATACTCAGCTCCCGCCCCGAGGACCGCCGCGAAGTTTTCGAAGAAGCCAGCGGCATCACCAAGTTCAAGGCCGACAAAAAAGAATCGCTCCGCAAACTGGAATCGACCGACCAGAACCTGCTCCGCCTGCAGGACGTCATCCGCGAAGTCAAGCGCCAGATCGGCTCTCTCCAGCGCCAGGCCGGCAAGGCCCGCCGCTACAAGGAATTGCGCGAGGAGATCAAGAAATTCGAGGTCCTGGTCACCCGCGACCGCCTCCGCGCCATGGATGCCGACATCCTGGAACAATCAACGCGTTTGGAAACCCTCGCCGGAACGCTTCAGGCCCTCCATGCCGACCTCGAGCAGGCCGAAACCGCCGATCACGAACTGCGCGACACCATGGCGTCCACCGACCGCCGCGTCGAGGATCAGATGCAGGTCTGCAGCGAATACCGGTCGCGCCTGGAACAGACCCGCTCCCTGATCCGCGTCAACCAGGAACGCATCACCGAAATCAAGACGCTGGCCGAACGCGACTCCGGCGACATCCTCCGGGCCAACGATCAGATTCTGCGCCTGAAGGATTCCCTGACCTCGCTGCTTGCCGAAATCGAAGAGTCCGAAGCCCTGCGCCAGGAATCCGAAATCCGGCTCAAGGAAAAGCAGGAACTCCTGGCCGGCGTGGAAGCCCAGGCCGAAGCCGCCCGCCGCAAGGTCCAGGAACTGCGCACCGAATCCATGGAACTGGAAACGCGCGGATCCAAGCTCCAGAACGAGCTGATGCAGATGGAGACCCGCGAACACGCCAACATCCTGCGCCGCGAACGGCTCACCGTGGAGCATACGCAAGTCGAGCGGGTCGCGGAGGCCTTCCAGGAACGCGACGAGCACCTCCAGGCCGAACTCGACGTCCTGCGCGAAAAGGTCGAGCAATACGACGGCATTCTTTCCACCCTGGCCGGCAACCGGCTCTCGATGACCCGGCGGGTGGAAGGTATCCGTTCGGAAATCGACACCCTCCGCACGCAGGTCGCCTCCCGCCGCGCGCAAATCGAACTGCTGGCCAACCGCGAAGCGGCGGGCGAGGATTTCCCCGCCGGCGCCCGGCTGGTGCTGGACGAGGCCAACCCCCTCGCCCTCGAGCGCGACCGCATCGTCGGCTCGCTGGCCGGCCAGATCGACGCCGAACCGGAATACCGCACCGCCCTCCAAGCCGTGTTGCGCAGCTGGGCGGACGCCGTCGTGGTGGCCGACCCCGAAACGGCAATAAAAATCCTCTCGCGCCTGCAGGACAAGCCCGAGGGCGCCGCCCGCATCCTCAGCGCCGCCATCCCCGCGCGCGAAGCCCGCCCCCCCGCCCCGTTGCCGGAAGGCGCCGAGCCCCTTTCCGCCCACATCCGCTGTGCCCCCGCGCTGCGCCCCCTGATCGATTCGCTGCTGGAAAACGTCGCCGTCTGGAGCGACAAGGCACGGATTCCCCAGCCCGTTGCCGACGGCACGACAATCGTCACCCCCGATGGCGCGCTGCTGAAAAGCGGCTGGATGTTCGAGTTCTGGATGCCCAACACCGCCGGCTCGGACCCCATGTCCCGCAAGCTGCTCTCCGCCCAGCTCCAGGAGGAGACGGACCACTTCGCGCGCGATCTCGAGAAACACGAGGAAATTCTTCACGCCCTGTCCGCCGAAGGCGCCTCCATCGAGCATTCCACC
Organism: Kiritimatiellia bacterium; assembly: GCA_046484345.1. Lineage (GTDB taxonomy): Bacteria > Verrucomicrobiota > Kiritimatiellia > CAIKKV01 > CAIKKV01 > CAIKKV01. The sequence continues at coordinate 32,884 of JAWOJA010000023.1, read as the reverse complement.
TCCGAAGCCCGGGCCGCCCGGGACGAATACCGCCGCATGCTGGCCCAGAAGGAAGGCGAAGGACAGATCGTGCGGCAGGAGGGCGCCCAGGCCCGCAAACGCCTTGAGACCGTGACCTGGGAGCTCGACGAGCTGAAAAAACAGACCTCCGGCAGCACGGCGGAGCAGCAGTCGCTGGCCGAAAAACTGGCGGCCGTCTCCGACCGCCGCGCCACGGTCCGCACCGATGTCGAAACCGTCTCCCGCCAGTGGCAGGAACTCGAAAAGTCCCGCACCGAGCTTTATTCCACCGTATCCGAACAGCGCGTAGCCTACACCGAGTGCCGCCAGAAGGGCGAATACCTGCGCAATCAGCAGGAGCCCATCCGCTCCCGGATGGAGGAGCTCTCCTCCCTGGTGCAAGGCCGCGCGCAGGGACTTTCGACCCACGAGGCCGCGCTGCTGCGCCTTCAACAGGCCCGGGAAGAGGCCGAAATCCAGATGCCCGCGCTCGAAATCGCGCTCGAGGAGAAGGCGGCCGAACTGGACAGCCTCCGCCGCGTCAAACAGGAACAGGCCGCCAAGCTGCACGACTGGGAAGCCCAGATCACCCAGCGCCGGCAGGGGGTCGACGCCGTGCGCGAGGAACGGTCCCGCCTGGAAGTGAAGCATACGGAAACCCGGATGTACCGCGAAAACCTGGCCGGCCGCGTCGCGGGCGAATATGCCATGACGATCGACGAGATCCTGCGCTCCCCCGAACCGGCCTGGGAAGGCGGCCCGCGGCCCGCGGCGGAAGCGCTCGAAGCCACCATCGCCGACATCCGCGCCCGCATCGAGGCGATGGGCCCGGTCAACCTGGTGGCCATCGAGGAGTACCAGGAGCTCGAGGAGCGCCACGCTTTCCTCACCCGGCAGTACGAGGATCTGGTGACCTCCAAGGACCAGCTCATGGAGGCGATCCGCAAAATCAACGAGACCACCTCCCAGATGTTCGCGGAGACGTTCGCGAAGATCAACGCCAACTTCGACATCATGTTCAAGGAGCTGTTCAACGGCGGCACGGCCCGGCTGGAACTGGTGGAAGGCGAGGATGTTCTGGAGTGCGGCATCGACATTATCGCGCGGCCCCCCGGCAAGCGGCTTCAAAACGTCTCCCTTCTCTCCGGCGGCGAGCGCACCATGACCGCCGTGGGCCTTCTCTTCGCCATCTACATGATCCGGCCAAGCCCTTTCTGCATGCTGGACGAATTGGACGCCGCCTTGGACGAGTCCAACATCACCCGTTTCGTGAAGGTGCTGAAAGGTTTCCTGGAACAGTCGCAATTCATCGTGATCACGCACAACCGGCGCACCATCGGGGCCGCCTCGGTCCTGTACGGCGTGACCATGCAGGAGCGCGGGATCTCACGGATCGTCTCCATGAAATTCGAGGATTACGAGGCCGTCAAGCTGCCGGCCAACACCAACACCCCGGCCCCTGTTGCGGCTGCCGAAAACGACCCTGCAACGGCCCCTGGAAACGGAGCGCCCGCATGAAAGCCGACCCCTTTCTGGATGCCCTGCTCGAAGGCGCCATTGCCGCCGCCCGCGCCGCAGGCACTCACGCCCGAACCAATTTTGCCCGCCGCGGCGAAGCGGTCGCCCGCTTCGCCCACGACGTCAAGCTGAAGCTCGATGAGGAATGCCAGCAGATTTGCCAGGCTGAAATCACGGGCCGCTTCCCCTCCCACTCGATTCTTGGGGAAGAGGACGCCACCGTCGGCGGCCGCACCGGGGCCGGCGTGGAGTGGGTGGTGGATCCAATCGACGGCACGGTCAATTTTTCACACGGCCTGCCTTTCTGGTGTTGCTCGGTGGCCGCTCTCCAGGACGGCGACTCCGTGGCCGGCGCCGTTTACGCGCCCGCGCTCGACCTGCTCTACACCGCCCGCCGCGGCGGTGGCGCCTTCTGCAATGGCGCCCCCATCGGCGTGTCCACCGTCGCCACTCTCGACCAGGCCATGGTGCTGACGGGCCTCGACAAGAATCCGGACGGCAAACGGCCTCCTCTGGCGCTGTTCGAAGCGACCTCGGGGGCCGTCCAGAAAGCCCGCATCCTGGGTTCGGCGGCGTTGGACATCTGCCGCGTGGCCCACGGCCAGGCCGACGCCTACTTCGAGACGGGCATCTACATTTGGGATATCGCCGCCGCTCGCCTGATACTCTCGGAAGCCGGGGGACAGGCCGAAACCATGGAATTTTTGGAGCACGACCGGCTCCGCTTTATCGCCTCCAACGGCCTGCTTCACGAGGCCTACCGGACGCTGATGCAGAAGACCCTGAACCAACGGTAACCCGATGAGGAAACGCGGCTTTTCCCTGGTGGAGGCGCTGGCGGCGCTCGCCATCCTGGCCCTGATCAGCATCGGCCTCTTGCCCCTGATGATTGGACTGGTCTCGGCGGATCAGCGCAACCGGGTCCAGGCGGAAGCCTGGCGGAGCGCCCAAAACGAGCTGACAGCCCTCTACGTGAATGATCCGAAACTTTCGCCGGAAGTCGGCGCGAAGTCGCCCTTCATTGCCGCACTTGATTTCACAACCGCTCCAGCGGGGAAAACCTTCCGCCGGCTTTCCGTGACCCGGCACAACGAAACAAAGCCCGACGCGGTGGTCTATTTGGAATCATCCGGAGCGTCCGGCCGCACACCCTGACCCTCAGCGCGAGGGCGCATCCGGGGGGGGGCTGACGATGTCGTCATTCTCGCGGTCCGGATCCTCTCCCTGCGAAACCAGCTCGTACGCCGCTCCTTGCCGGCCCGGGCAGAAATAGGCGTAAGGACTCCCCCAGGGATCGAGGGGGAGCGCCCCTCCCAGGTACCCGCCGTCCGGCGGAAACTCATCCGGCTTGGGCAGTCCCGCCGGCGGAACAACCAGCGCCTGGAGTCCTTCCGCTTCGGAGGGAAAACGACCCTGATCCATCTTGAAAAGCTTCAACGACCGATGCAACTCCTGGAGCTGGATCAGGGCCGTCTTCCGCTGGGATTTCTTGAACATGCCATAAATATTGGGCCCCACCACGGCCGTGATCAGGCCGATGATGAGCAGGACCACCATGACCTCCATGAAGGTAAAACCGCCTTTGCGCCTTTTCATGCGCCCTCCTTCCATTTCCACTGTTACCGATCGCCCCCGCCCGCTCCCCAACGCGACCCGGGAAATGCGGTCAGCCACAGTTCCACATGCACGTTGTAATCGTCCTCGCGCTCCTGGCCGTCCTCGAGCGTATACCCCGGCTCATGGGTGAACCCCAACCGGATGCCCATGCAATCCAGGATCCGCCCCACCTCGTAGGAATGCTCTTCAATGCGCGAATCGTCGAGGTTATAGCGGCTGTAGACCTCGTAGGACCATTCGTCATTCGGCTTGTAGCGGACCGTCGCGTTCGCAAGGCTGCTCAACTCATCCCGGTATCGGTATTCGGCGGTGATCTTCCACATCTCGTGCGGCATGAACTGTCCGCGAAGGTTCCATTCCTGGACCAGGCTGTCTTGAACATTATAGATGGCGTTCATCCGCAGGTAAACCTCGTCCGCCGGACGACTTTCCACATTCGCGACAAGCGGTCCCACGCCCTCGTCGTTCTGCTGGGACTCCATGTAATAGGTCGAGTAGACGTCGACATCGAACAGTTCGTAAATCTTCGAATCCCGCTTGAACTGGATGGTGTTGCGCATGCCCAGCCGGATGGCATGCTCGGAGCCGTAGGCGTCGACCTCATCCATCTGGTAAAAATCGTCCGGCGACTGGTCCGCCACATTCGGCCGCAGGGTGTAATTCGCATAGGGCTCCGCGATGTGCCGGTAGCGGAGCAGCGTTTCCTTTTCGCCCGTGCCCCACTCGCGAAAAGCCTTGAAGGAGGCTTCGGAACCGACTTCAAAGAGGGGACGGAGCATCGCCCCGCCCTCCTTGGTGCGCACCGTGTTGCGAACCCCGTTGGTGACAACTGTTGTGCCGTCGGACAGGACGTTGGTGACCATGTTGGGAACCACTTCCTCAACGGTCTCCTCGTCGCGGGTCTTGGAGTACCACGTGGCCCTCACGCCCGCCCGGGGCACAAGGTGGAAAACCCCAGCGGATGTGGGGTACGTCACAAACTGCCGGGTGTCCAGACGCAGAAGCGAAACATCCTCCACCGTCCCATCGCCCCCCCCCTCCGTGTCTTCCTCGAAGGAGGCGGGCTCCTGCATCAGCCAGACCGCGTCATTGTATCCCTCGTAAAAATAGCCGGAGTCCCCGAGCGGCGTCAGGAACAGCTCATGCCGGACTTCCGGCAGCCGTGAAATCGTGGAATAAAAATCGTTGAGCCGCCCCTTGCCCATCACGCTGAAAGCCTGGTTGTCCTGCAGATGGCTGAGCAGAGCATAATTCAACGGCTCGGGACTCTGGCGGAAATCGCGGCGATAGAAGTCCTCGAGCACGAATTCGTCGCTCAGATAATTCAACTCGCCCATGGCGGACCAGCCAAAGTCGAACTGCTCGGCCTGTTTCAGGCGAATGCGGTACCGGCTGGCGTCTGGAACGCGGTCCACCGGATAATGATTATCGTCCTCATCCACCCCTTCATCGTTGAGAAAGTAGGCATGCAGCTTGCCCGCCCCGGCGGGCGTCTTCCAATCGAACTCCTCGCCAACGGCGGCGCCCCTTTTCTCGCGGTAATCCAACAGGGTGGTGGCCGAAAACCAATTGGTGAACTCATACGACCAGCCGGTCAACAGATAAGCGCCCATCCGGCTTTGATAGCCCGGCTGTATCTCGACGCCGATGGCGTCCTTTTCCAGCGACCGGGTCATCCGGGGCCAGTAAAAAACCGGAACCGGCCCGGCAAACACCACCGCCTGGCGCGCCTGGATATACGAATTCGGAACAATGACCAGCTCCCGCGCGCGCATCCGGTAATGCAGCGAGTCCAGGGGCTCGCTGCACGTCGAAAAGGTGGCGCTCTTCAGCGTGTAGGTCATGCCCGTGCCCTTGGCGCCTTCCGCCGCCCACACGTGGTAGGGCTCGAAGACCGACGAGAACCGATCGGTCTTCATCTCCCGGGTCGCCAAGTTGTAGTCCAGGCGATCCCCTTCCCATACCATGTCCGCACGCTGCAGTCGGACCGAACCCGACGCTTCGGCCACGGATGTCTTCCGATTCACAACCACGCGATCCGCCTGGAGCTTCATTGCGCCGTGCTCAATCTTCACATTCCCCTCGGCCGTGACCAGCTCCGTGTCGCGGTTATAGTCGAGCCGGTCGGCGTTGATGATGACCCCCGCCAACGGATCGACGGCCGGCTCGGCGGTGGGTGCGGCCAACGCGGCCCGCCCCGCCAGGAGCGCCAGCGCGAAAATTCCGATGAAACGCAGGGCTTTTTTCATGCCTTGGCCTTGTCTTCCTGGGTCCGGGGTGGGACGGCGGCGGCTTCGGCCGCGGACAAAGGCGTGCTGGAATAATAGACCTCGCCCGACACGCCGTTGCGGATGACGAAATCCTCGATGTGGCGGGTGGGATCAGAACGGAAGCCCAACTGGCCCTCGAACCGGCTTTGCAGGTCGACGAGGATCTGCTCGTCCTCCTTGCGCAACCGTTCGAGAATCGTGGGATGAACGGTAATCTGCAGCTGCAGGCCCGGATCAGACTTGCGGTGCGAGTTCCAGATCGCCGTAGCCCGCCTCTGAATTTCTATGCTCATGGTGAGCGGCGACTTCACGCTGCCGCGGCCCCGACAATAGGGGCAGTCCATGTAGCGGGAGGAGAGGATGCCCTCTTCCACGCGCTGGCGGGTCATCTCCAGCAGGCCGAGCGGGGAGATCGGGAGCACATTCGTGCGGGCCTTGTCACGGGTCAGAATCTGGCGCAGGGCCTTGTAGACGGCGTTGCGATTCTTCTTCTGCTTCATGTCGATCAGGTCGAGCACCACGATACCGCCCACGTTCCGCAGACGCAACTGGCGGGCCACCTCCTCGACGGCCTCCAGGTTTACCTGCAGGATGACGTCCTCCTGGGTCGTGCCGCCCTTGTGGCGGCCCGTGTTGACGTCGATCGAAATGAGGGCCTCGGTTTCATCGATGATGATGTAGCCCCCCGACTTCAACTGCACCTTGCGCTGGAAGGCGTCCTCGATCTGGCGTTCGATGTTGAAATGCTCGAACATTGGCGAATGGCCGTCATAGAGCTGGATACGCGACTTGACGCGCCGGGAGATCTGGGAGGCCAGGTTTTTCACCTGCTCCCAGCGTTCCTGCGAATCGAGCACGATGCGGTCCACGTCCTCGGTCACCCAGTCGCGCACGACCCGTTCGATGACGTCGGGCTCCTGGTACAGGCAGACGGGCGCGCGGTGGTCCCGGATGCCGGACTGCAACTGGTCCCAGATCTGCAACAGGCTGCGCATGTCGCGGGCGAAACTGACGCCCCGGGCGCCCTCACCCGCCGTGCGCACGATGAGCCCGACGCCCTGGGGGCCGGGCAAACGGTCTAGAATCTGCTTGAGCCGGGAGCGCTCCTTGGAATCCTCGATCTTGCGAGAAACGCCCCGCAGGTTGCTGCCGGGCAACATGACCAGGTAGCGGCCCGGGATGCTGAGGCTGGCCGTCACGCGGGGCCCCTTCGTGCTGATGGGCCCCTTGGTGACCTGCACGACGATTTCCGAGCCCACGGGAAACTTCTTGGCGATCTCCTGGGGCGAAAAACGCTTGGTTCGCGGCATGCTGCCGCGATAGGAGCCCTCCTCCTCGGCCGCCAGCCGGGCGGCATCCTCGGGAATCATGTCCCAGTAGTGGAGAAAGGCGTTCTTGCTCATGCCGATATCCACGAAAGCCGCCTGCAAGCCGTCTTCCAGGTTCTGGATGCGGCCCTTGTAGATGCTCCCCACGAGACGTTCCTCCTGGGGTTGCTCGATCATGAACTCCTCGAGGCGCCCGTTCTCCAGAACGGCGACGCGCGTCTCCAGGCTTTCACAATTGATGATGATCTCGCGTTTAATCGGATTGCCTTTCATTTTGTTCCTAATGAAATTGACCAGCCACATGTTCCAGCACCTTTCTTGCTTCCGGCCGCCGCGCTGCCGCGCCGGCCTTCGCCCCGTTTTAAATCCGGCGACAGTACACGCTTTGCAGCAGGCCCAGAGAGGCCATCGTGCAGAGCATGAACGAACCGCCATAACTGACCAGCGGCAGGGGCAGACCCGTGACCGGCATCACGCCGATCGTCATCGCGATATTCACGAACACATGCGCGAAAATCATGGCGGTCACCCCTGTGCAAATCAGCCGTCCCATCTTGTCGCGGGCCCGCGCCGCCGCCCGCATCCCGCAGGCGATGATCACGGCAAACAGGCCCAGCACCACCGCTCCCCCGGCAAACCCCGTCTCCTCGCCGATCACGGCGAAGATGAAATCCGTGAACGACACGGTTCTCGGCAAATAACCCAGACTGCTCTGGGTGCCCTGCATATACCCCTTGCCCGTCAAGCCCCCCGATCCCACCGCAATCGCGGACTGCCAGCTGTTGTAGCCGGCTCCCTTCCGATCCGACCCGGGATCCACAAACACCACCAACCGCTTCCATTGGTATTCCTTCAGCCCGGTCACCCGGGTGAACACGGCCTTCTGACGGGCTTCCTCCAGCCCCATCCAGCGGGGAATCAGCACAGCCCCCAATAGAATGCCCGCCACAAGCCCGCCCGTCACGATTAAAACGGCAAAATGTTTGAGCGAGGCGCCGGCCACGAACAGCATCGAAAACAGGATTGGCACGCAGACGATCGCCGTGCCTAGGTCGGGTTCCTTCAGGATCAGCAGCGCGATCGGAGCCGCAATCGCTCCGGCCAGCCCAATGGTCCGCCACAGGGTGGCCTCCACGCCCGGCCGGCTCAGGTACCAGGCCAGCGCAAAAAGCAACGCCAGCTTGCCGATTTCGGAAGGCTGCAGGGTCATCCCGAAAAAATCCAGCCACCGGCGGCTTCCGTAGATCTCACGGCCCACCACCAGAACCATGACCAGCAGGACCAGGGCACAGCCGTAATAGAGCCAGGCCCCTTCGACCAGCCGGCGGTAATCAAACACGCTGATCACAAAATAAAGGACCAGCCCCGCCACCGCCCACCCAATCTGCATCTGGTAAAGGGACCGGATGGACGCTTCCTGCCGAGCCGCGCAGGCGCTCCGAATGAACAGCACGCCGATGGCCATCAGGCCCAGCACCGCCAGCAACAACAGCCAGTTGCTCCGCTTTAACAGGGCAAAATGGAAACCCCACTGTTTCATCCGTGGGCCTCCGCCTCGGAAACAATCGCTTCCAGCAGCTTGCCGACCTTCGGGCCCACAGTGGACCCGCCCGAAACGCCCTCTTCAATCACCATCGCCACGGCGTAGCGCGGCTCGTCAAACGGGGCGAAAGCCATCATCCACACATGTTTCTTGCCCTCCCCTTTGCGCCCCACCTCCGCCGTGCCGGTCTTGGCGGCGACCACCACGTTGGCCAGCCGGGCGTTCTTTCCGGTGCCCGTGGGCGAATTCACCACATCCCGCATGCCCCCGCGGATAACGGAAATCGTTCGTGGCCCCCAGTGCAGGTCCCGCACCAGATCGGGCGCGGGATCCGGCTCCGAATCACTCCCGGCAGGCCGCGAGCCGCGAATCAACCGGGGCCGGTACACACGGCCCCCGTTGGCGATCGTCGCGCATACGGAGGCCATTTGCAGCGGGGTAACCCCGAGAAAGCCCTGCCCGATCGAGGCATTGCAGGTGTCGCCTTCGCGCCAACCGTCTTTATATTGCGCCCTCTTCCAGGTCGCATCGGGCAACAGCCCGCCCAACTCGCCGTCCAACTCGATCCCGGTCCGCTTTCCGAGGCCCATGGCTTGGGCCATCCTGTAAATGGACGGATAGCCGATCGCCACGCCCAGCGTGATGAAATAGGTGTTGCAGGAGCCCTCGATCGCCTTGCGAAGGGAAAGCGGCCCGTGACCATTCACGTTCCAGCAGCCGATCGGCTTCGAGCCGAGCAGGTAATAGCCGGGACAGGGCACCACCGTGTCTGAATCCCAGAGCTTGTTCTCCAGCCCGGCGATTCCAACGATGGGCTTGAACAGGCTGCCGGGCGGATAAAACGATCCGATCGCGCGGTTCATCATCGGCAGATCGGAATCGTCGGCGTTCAGCGCGCTCCAGAGCTCGCGCGAGATGCCCGAGACAAAACCGTTGGGATCGAAAGTGGGGGAACTGGCCAAGGCCAGCACATCGCCGGACTGCGGGTCGATCACCACCGCCGACCCCCGTTCTCCCGCCAAGGCGGCTTCCGCCATGCCCTGGATGCGCGCATCGATCGTGAGCAGCAGGTCGCGGCCCGGCACGGGATCCGTCTCCTGCAGGATGCCCGACATGAACCCGGAGGCATCCACGCGGAGCGCCCGGCGGCCCGGCGTTCCGGTCAACTCGCCATCGAACCGGCGCTCCAGGCCCGACTTTCCGGAAAGCTCCGGAAGCAGGTAGTCATATTCCCGCTTTTGTCCCTGTTTCAGCTCAGCTTTGCCCACAAAGCCCAGCAGGTGAGCGGCCCGCGTCCTGTGGGGATAATTGCGCGACGGGGTCGCCACAATCTCCACGCCCCGGAAGCGCCACTGGTTTTCGGCGAACCGGGCCATGGCCCGGGCATCCAGGTTGGTCCAGGCCACGAGCGGCAGGGGCAGACGGCGGCGGATGTGATTGGTGAAGTCCACCGCCGAAAGCTCCACGGGCCGGCCGATCGCCGCCGAGACGCCCTGCAACTGCCGGCCGACGGCCTCGGCCGTGTAGTCCCAGCGTCCTGGTTTTCGGAACTCCTCCACGAAAACACAGAGGGAAAAGGAGGGGGAATTATCCGCCAGGCAGATTCCGTTCCGATCGAAGATCCGGCCGCGATCGGCGGGTATCCGCACAATTCGGAGACTCTGTTCCCGCGCGTTCAACGCGTAGCCTTCCCCTTTCCAAACCTGGATGCGCCAGAGGGCGGCGGTTAGAAAGAGAAGCCCGCCCATCATCAGGAGCGTCAGGATGCCGATTCGGATCAAGGCGCGGCTGTCGTCTCGCATACTCATAAGGGAGGATACTCCCCGGTTCCGACGAGGGTATCCAGACCCCGGGCCATGGCAAAGACCAGGGGCGCGGCAATGACGGCAAGCAGTCCCGTGCCCGCGGCCTTGATCCAGACCCCCCAACCCGTTACGCCCATGGCCGGCATGGCGCCAAAGTCCCCGAAGGCGAGAAACAACCACGTGGCCAAAGTGAGCAGAACGGCGAAAAGGGCCGTGAGGCCGACCAAGGTCAGGATGGAATCCTTGAAGAGCATCTCCCGCGCCGCCTGTACGGCAAGGCCGGTCAGGCAGAAACAAAAGGAGCTGCAGCCCAAGGGCGTGAAGCCAAGACTGTCGTGCAAGAGCCCCCCAAAGAAAGCGGCCATCAGCATCGCATAGCGGCCGTGAAAGAGGGCATAGTAGAGAACCGCGCTCAAGAACCACGGAGCCTTGGCCATGCCGAGCAGACCGACGGCGGGCACCAGCCCCTGCAGGAGCCCGGCGGCCAGGAGAACCAGAATCATGGGAATGAAAATCATGGTCCGCCCCTCTCCGCCCCGTCCGTCACGCTCGAGCCCAGCACCAGCACCCGGCGCAAGCGGGCCAAATCGACAGCCGGAACAATCCGGGCCGTCAGGTACAGCCCGGACCGGGCCGGTTGAACGTTGCGGACACGCCCCACCAGGAGTCCTTCGGGATAGACGCCGCCCAGCCCCGACGTGACGATCGCATCGCCCTCCCGGAGCGCGGAATCCCGGGAGATAAAAGTGATTTCGGGATATTCCAACGGAAGGAGCATTTCCAGGTCTCCCCCGCGGCTTACAAATCCTCCGCCGGCAAGAAGACCAAAATCACCGGTCCGGCTGCTTCGGACCGCGATCCGGCAGCCCGGATCGGAGATCAACAGAATATCCGCCGTATGCGGCGAAACCTCCCGCACCACGCCCGCCACGCCGGCATCGGTGATGACCACGTCGTTGGTGGAAATACCCTCCCGAGAACCGCGGTTCAGCCGAGCCGTATGCCACCAACCGGCCTCCCCGTCCCGGGCAATGACTTCGCAGGCATAAACCGGCGGATTCTGACGCCGGGCAAGGCCCAGCAGCCGCCGCAATTCGTCATTTTCACGTTCCAAGGTTTCAAGACGCTGAAGCCGCGCTCCGCGGGACGCATCGAGGTCGGACGGTGGTGAAGCGGAGCGTGGCCGCCAATTGGCGGCGGCGGCCAGGGCGGAATGGTACGGAGCCAGCAACTCACGACCGGCCGACTTGGCCCCGCGGGCAACAAAATCCGGAAGATTGAACACCACCAGCAAGGCGGCGCCCAATCCCAGAATCATCACTTGCGTCTCTCTGGACAAAAAAGCCTCGTGCGTCGAGCGTTTCCAACTCGAGCGGCGCGGGAAAGGGACAGCAGACGGGATTACTGGCAACCTGTTGGTCCGGGTTTAACCCCGGTCCGAACTGGCAACCTTATGCAGGAAATTAAGCTCGTTGAGGACCACGCCAATGCCTTCGGCCACGGCGCTGAGCGGATCGTCGGCGCGATGAACCGGAAGCCCGGTCTGCTCGGCGATCAGCTTGTCCAAGCCCCGCAGCAGCGACCCGCCGCCCGCGAGCACCATGCCGCGGTCCACCAGGTCCGCCGACAATTCCGGCGGGCACCTTTCCAATGTGGTGCGGATGGCCTCGATGATCGACGAGACCGGCTCCTGCAATGCTTCGCGGATCTCCTCCGATGTGATGGTCAGCGTTTTCGGCAGTCCGGCCACCTGGTCGCGCCCCTTCACATCGAGAGTCATTTCCTGTTCCATCGGGTATGCCGACCCGATGGCGATCTTGATTTCCTCGGCGGTCCGCTCGCCGATCATCAAATTGTAAACCCGCCGCATGTATTGGACGATGTGGTCATCCATCTCATCGCCGCCCACGCGCACGCTCTTGCAAAACACAATTCCCGCCAGCGAAATCAGCGCCACTTCGGTGGTGCCGCCGCCGATATCCACAATCATGTTGCCGGCCGGTTCCTGGACCGGAAGGCCAACGCCAATGGCCGAGGCCATGGGCTCTTCGATCAGGTAAACTTCGCGGGCGCCCGCGTGAATCGCGGAATCCTTGACCGCCCTTTTCTCCACCTCGGTGATGCCGCTCGGCACCGCGATAATGATGCGGGGACGCACCATCTTGCGGCGATTGTGTATCTTGCGGATGAAATATCGCAACATCGCCTCTGTAATTTCGAAATCGGCAATCACGCCCGCCTTCATCGGACGGATGGCCACGATGCTGCCGGGCGTCCGCCCCAGCATCTGCTTCGCCTCCTCGCCCACCGCGAGAACACGGTTCGTTCCGGCTTGGATCGCCACCACGGACGGCTCGCGCAACACAATGCCCCGGTCTTTCACATAGACCAAGGTGTTGGCCGTGCCCAAATCGATCCCGATATCGTCGGAAAAAAGCCCCAACAGAAAATTAAACATATATCGAACCCCGTTGCCCGGCGAAATACAATTGATGCGGGACGCTCATCCTTTTCAAACCTGTCAAATTCGCATCATATTGAGGGAAAACGGAAGCCGGAGTCAAGCATGAAAGACGCCATTTCGTTCAAGCCGGACGGGTCGACTCCAGCACCGCGCGGATTTGCTTCTCCCTGGCTTCAATGCTTTCGCACAGCTTAAACTGCACACGTGCCCGAATGAGGTTTTGCTCGGGATTCTTGACCTTGAAATAGACGTCCCCGGCGAGGTAATCTTCGAAAAAGCGAAGGCCCAGCTCGAAAGCCAGCAACCGAATGGCGTCGAAGAGGTGCGCACGGTCGCCCGGCGTCAGGAACCGATCGGCGTTGACCATATACCCTTTGATAAAGGCTTCGCAAAGGTCCACGTCGAACACCACCTCGTTGAGATTCTCCACATCCTCCCCGGCAGGATTGCAGGTCGAGCGCAGGGCGTCGCCGAAGTCGTAGTGAATCAACCCCGGTTTGACGGTGTCCAAATCGATAATGCTGGTGCCCTTGCCGGTGAAGTCATCGATCATGATGTTGGTCACCTTCGGATCGCCGTGGATCAGGCGAAGGCCGAGGACCCCCTGTTCCCGGGCGCGCTCGAGGCAACCGGCCATTTCCGTGTGCGCTTCCACGAATAACGCCAGGCGGCGGGCCTCCGCGGAACCTCGCAGGATATTCTGGGCTTCACTGCTAGCCAGGGTTTGGCGGTATTTGACCAGGTACAGCGGCGTGATATGGAACCCGGGAAGCGTGTCGTTGAGCCGGGCGGGATCCAGATCCGAAATCAAGTTGTGAAAATGCCCCAGAACCGTTCCGCATTCCATGGCATGTTCTGAACCCTGCGTGGTCGTGTACGCCTTGGCCGATGCGATCAGGGTCATGGCCCGCCAAAATTCGCCATGCTCATCAATGAAGAAATCGCGGCCATCCTTGCAGGGAATGATCCGGGGAAGTTGCCAAATGCGGTCCGCCGTGTCCCGCGCCGTCTCCAGACGGTTGTGGACATGCTCCGTCAGAATGCGGATATTCAGCATGACCCATTCCGGTCGCTTAAACACCCTTTTGTTAATTCTCTGCACGATGAACCGCTCTTCACTGAAGGTGGTCCGGAAGATGGCCAGGTAGGTGTCGTTAACATTGCCCGATCCGGTCGGATTCACCATAACCTGCCGGCCAGCCACCTGAAATTGGAAAGAAACGTCGGCCACGTTCATAGGGGAAAAGCCTCCAGTTGTTTTCGCATGGTGACCTCTGCCGGCTTTTTTGTAAATAAAAAATCAATCGAACAAAGTCAATCCAACCAAATGCAATCCGCCTCTTGACACCGGGACCGGGGATGGTTACAAAAGGAGTATGACATCTACAACCCAGCTCCTTCCGGCTCCAGGCATCGCGCCCGAACTCGAGCCCGCCTTCCGTCCGGCCGTTCTGTTCAATCGCGCTTTCCGCGCCCTGACCGCAGCCACCCCCGGTTCCCCCGCCGTAGGACTCGTTCTCGAACAGGCGGACGGCTCGCGCTTCCGTTTCGAAACCGCGGTACTGCCGGAGGCGCATCCCCGCTCATCCGATAACCTGTTCTTCCTGGAGCGCATGATCAAGTTCCTGCTCTGGTCGCGCGGCGGTCACCGCCTGTACCTGGCGGCGCCCGCGTCGCTGACCCGACGGATCCGCGAGCATTTCGCCACTACCAGCACCGGCAAATTCGATGCCGAGATCATGGGCTCCCGCATCTACGAACAGCCCTTCGAGGTCGTCGCCTGCTCCCCGGACGAACTGCCCGCTCCGTGTGAAACAACGAAGCCGCTCGGGCGGCACTTGAAGGGTTGCCGGATCGGCTTTGATTTGGGGGCCAGCGATCGCAAGGTGGCCGCGCTCATCGACGGCGAAGTTGTATTCAGCGAGGAGTCTCCCTGGAGCCCCGTTGGAGAAACCGATCCGCAATGGCATTTCGACCAGATCATGGACTCCCTTAAACAGGGAGCCCGGCATCTTCCCCGGGTTGACGCCATCGGCGGCAGCTCGGCGGGCGTCATCGTCTCAAACCGGATCAAGGTCGCCTCGCTTTTCCGTGGCGTGCCCCGGCCCCTCTTCGAGACGCGGGTCAAAAACATTTTCCTCGAACTCAAAGCCGCCTGGAAGGGCATTCCCTTTGAGGTGGTCAACGACGGCGAAGTCACCGCCCTGGCGGGTTCGATGTCCCTCGGCGTCAACAGCCTGCTCGGTGTGGCCATGGGCTCCAGCGAGGCGGTCGGTTATGTGACTCCGGAGGGCAACATCACCTCCTGGCTGAACGAACTGGCCTTTGCGCCGGTCGACTGCAATCCGGAAGCCGTGGCCGACGAGTGGTCGGGCGACCGCGGCGTCGGGGCCCTGTATTTCTCGCAGCAGGCCGTGGGGCGCCTGGTCGGGAAGGCGGGAATCCCCCTTCCCACGGAGATGACGCTACCCGTGCGGCTGGAGCAGGTCCAGGCGTTGATGAAAAACGCCGATCCGCGCGCCGCGCGAATCTACCGCACAATCGGAACCTACCTGGGCTACACAATCGCGCATTACGCGGATTACTATGCGTTGCAGCACCTGCTGATCCTGGGCCGGGTGACCTCTGGCTATGGCGGCACGCTGCTGCTGGACACGGCAAAAGCGGTCCTGGAACAGGAATTCCCGGAACTGGCCGAACAGGTCCACATTCACATTCCGGACGAAAAAATGAAAAGACACGGCCAGGCCGTGGCGGCCGCCAGCCTGCCGATGGCCTGAAAAAGGAACGGTTTGCGATGAAGACTTACGCGGAATACGTCGAGGGCTTCCTCAAACTTCGGGAAGCGGGGCGGGGTTGCCCGCTGGGTGGCTTCCCGTTTCCGACCCCCACCCAGCGGCCCGGCGGACCGAAGGCTCTTCTGTTTTCCCCGCATCCGGATGACGAATGCATATTCGGAGGGTTTCCGCTTCGCCTGAAGCGGGAGGCGAATTTTGAAATCGTGAACGTGGCGGTAACACAAGGCAGCAACAAGGGCCGGCAGGCCGAGCGCCTGGAAGAACTGAGCCAGGCCTGTCGCTACCTGGATTTCGGTCTGGTGACGACCCGTGAAAACGGGTTGGAAAAAATAACCCTAAAAACGCGCGACTCGGATCCGGCGGCCTGGTCGGAAGCCGTCGGCTGCGTGGAGGCCATTCTGCGGACACACCGGCCGGCAATGATTTTCATTCCTCATGAGCGGGACGCGAACAGCACTCACGAGGGCACGAACCTCCTGGTCATGGCGGCCCTGCGCAAAGCAGGCATGGACTTTCCCTGCCGGGTGGTGGAAACCGAGTTCTGGGCGCCCATGGCCGCGCCGAACCTGATGATTGAAATCCCCCCGACGGACTTGGCGTCGCTTCTGACGGCCCTGAGTTTCCATGTTGGCGAGGTCAGCCGTAATCCCTATCACCTGAGCCTTCCGGCGTGGATGATGGACAATGTGCGGCGGGGCGGCGAGGTGGTGGGGGGTCAGGGCGGCGCGGTGCCGGACTTCCCGTTTGCCACGCTCTACCGGATGACCCGCTGGAACGGGGAGGCGCTCGAACCGGTGTTGAAAACGAACCGGGTTGTTCCGGCCACCGACAGCGTGGCCGAACTGATGAAGTAAAAAAAGAGACCTAAGGGACCTAAGGAAAGAAAACAAAAGGCGCACACGAACGCGTGTGTGCCTTTTTACTTGGTCCTTTAGGTCCCTTTGGCCTCTTAGGTCCCTTGTCTCTTTAAAATAAAGAAGGCCTGCAACTTTCGTTGCAGGCCGCAGAAAAAAAACCCGGCACCGTGCTACTCTCCCGTAGGCTCGCTCCTACAGTACCATCGCCGCAGAGGCCCTTCACTTCCGTGTTCGAGATGGGAACGGGTGTTTCCTCCTCGCTATGGGCACCGGGGAAAAATGAAACTGCATATTTGAGAGACGATAATATTCGCGTCTGAGGCGGAGAGTTGGAAATAAAAGGTCAAGACTCACGGCAGATTAGTACTGGTAGGCTAAACTTCTCACGTTGCTTACACTTCCAGCCTATCAAGGTCGTAGTCTACGACCAGCCTTTAGCTCCTTGCGGAGTGGGAGATATGATCTTGGAGGAGGCTTGGCGCTTAGATGCTTTCAGCGCTTATCCGTTCCGTACGTAGCTACCCAGCGATGCTCCGAGGCGGAACAACTGGAACACCAGAGGTACGTCATTCCTGGTCCTCTCGTACTAGGGAATGTTCTCCTCAAATCTCCTGCGCCCGTGGTGGATAAGGACCAAACTGTCTCACGACGTTTTGAACCCAGCTCGCGTACCGCTTTAATTGGCGAACAGCCAAACCCTTGGGACCTTCTCCAGCCCCAGGATGCGATGAGCCGACATCGAGGTGCCAAACCGCTGCGTCGATATGAACTCTTGGCAGCGATCAGCCTGTTATCCCCGGAGTACCTTTTGTCCGATGAGCGATGGCGCTACCACTAGCAACCACCGGATCACTAAGTCCTGCTTTCGCACCTGCTCGACTTGTAAGTCTCGCAGTCAAGCTCCCTATATACCTTTGCGCTCGATGCATGATTGCCGACCATGCTGAGGGAACCTTCGAACTCCTCCGTTACAATTTAGGAGGAAACCGCCCCAGTCAAACTGACCCTCTGGCACTGTCCTCGGCCCGGATAACGGGCTAAAGTTAGACAGTCGATTCTTCAAGACTGGTATTTCACTGTTGGCTCCATGATGGCTGACGCCACCACTTCAAAGCCTCCCAGCTATGCTACACATGAACAACCAAATGCCCATACCAGATTACAGTAAAGGTTCACAGGGTCTTTCCGTCCTACCACGGGTATCCGGCATCTTCACCGGAACTACAACTTCACCGAGATCCTCGTTGAGACAGCGCCCAGATCGTTACACGATTCGTGCAGGTCGGAACTTACCCGACAAGGAATTTCGCTACCTTAGGACCGTTATAGTTACGGCCGACATTCACCAGGGCTTCGGTTCGGAGCTTCGCCTTGCGGCTAACCCCTAGCCTTAACCTTTTGGCATTGGTCACGTGTCACACCCTATACTTCCTCTTTCGAGTTTGCAGAGTGCTGTGTTTTTGTTAAACAGTCGCCTGGGCCCTTTCACTGCGCCTCACCCATCTTTGATATAATCTCGATCGATGAGGACCCCTTCTCCCGAAGTTACGGGGCTAATTTGCCGAGTTCCTTAACGAGGGTACTCTCGCGCGCCTTGGTATGTTCTACCATCCCACCTGTGTCGGTTTGAATACGGTTACCTCACGACTCCCACGAAGTTATTTCTTGGCAGCGTGGCCTCAGCCAATCCGTCTTGACCGTAGTCTCAACGTCTCATCACCTTTCGGAGTTGCCCCAACGGATTTTACCTGTCGGAACCTCCTACGGGCTTGAACCATCACTTCCAATCGATGGCTGACCTAGCCTCCTGCGTCACTCCAGAGATCAACGTCGTAAGGTAGGACAGGAATATTAAACCTGTAACCCATCAGCTACACCTTTCGGTCTCGCCTAAGGGACCGCCTAACCCTGGGCGGACGAACCTTCCCCAGGAAATCTCAGGATTCCGGCGGCCAGGATTCTCGCCTGGCTTTTCGTTACTCATGTCCGCATAATCACTTCCATGCAGTCCACCATCAGTTGCCTTCCGGCTTCACCCCACATGGAACGCTCCCCTACCACAACCCTTGCGGGTTATCCGCAGCTTCGGTATCCGGTTTAGTCCCGATCATTTTCGGCGCAAAACCTCTCGACTAGTCAGCTGTTACGCACTGTTTAAATGATGGCTGCCTCTAAGCCAACATCCTAGCTGTCATCGAAGTTTCACATCCTTAGTCACTTAACCGGATTTAGGGACCTTAGCTGGCGATCTGGGCTGTTTCCCTTTCGACTATGAAGCTTATCCCCCACAGTCTGACTCCACACGTGACTGGAATGGCATTCGGAGTTTGATTGGCGTTGGTAGTCCGGTAAGACCCCTAGTCCATTCAGTGCTCTACCACCATTCCGAGCATTCGTGCAGGCTAGCCCTCAAGCTATTTCGAGGAGAACCAGCTATCACCGAGTTTGTTAAGTCTTTCGCTCCCACTCACAGCTCATCCAATAGCTTTTCAACGCTAATTAGTTCGGCCCTCCACCTCCTGTTACGGGGGTTTCAGCCTGGCCATGAGTAGCTCACACGGCTTCGGGTCTAGTGCATACGACTATACGCGCTATTCGCACTCGCTTTCGCTTCGGCTGCTCCACCAACGGTGGATTAACCTTGCCGCATACACTAACTCGCGGACTCATTATGCAAAAGGCATGCGGTCACCCCCTTGCGAAGGCTCCCACAGCTTGTAAGCGCACAATTTCAGGTACTATTTCACTCCCCTACAGGGGTACTTTTCACCTTTCCCTCACGGTACTGGTTCACTATCGGTCATCAGCTAGTATTTAGCCTTGGAGGGTGGGCCCTCCGGATTCAAACGGGGTTTCACGTGTCCCGTCCTACTTGGGATACCTCTAAGCTGGATTCGAGTTTCGCATACGAGTCTCTCACTCTCTATGGATGGCCTTCCCAGACCATTCTGCTACTCGTCTCCAATGCCATGTTAAGGTCCCGCAACCCCAAAGTGCAAGCACCTTGGTTTAGGCTGTTCCGCGTTCGCTCGCCACTACTGACGGAATCACTGTTGTTTTCTATTCCTCAGGGTACTGAGATGTTTCACTTCCCCTGGTGTCGCTCTGAAGTCCTATTTTATTCAGACCCCAGTATCCAGTCATTACACTGGATGGGTTGCCCCATTCGGAAATCTCCGGATCAAAGCGTGTTTGCCGCTCCCCGAAGCTTATCGCAGCTTACCACGTCCTTCTTCGCCTGCTGATACCTAGGCATCCATTGTGCGCCCTTATTATCTTGACCAAAATCCTAATTCTTGGCTCTCATACCTCGGCGCGATATATTCTCGCGCTCTCAAATATGCAGTTGTCAAAGAACAGACCGCTTTCGCGGAAATTAAAGGCCTTTCGGCCGTCATTTCAAATCCGTTCAAACGCATGATCGATTTGGTGGGCGTGCCTGGAGTCGAACCAGGGACCTCGTCCTTATCAGGGACGCGCTCTAACCAACTGAGCTACACGCCCTAGTCGTCCCGATTTGGTGGAGGCAACCGGGCTCGAACCGGCGACCCCGAGCTTGCAAAGCTCGTGCTCTACCAACTGAGCTATGCCCCCAGGCTCCGAACAGCCTCCGTTATCAGGGCCACACCGGCTTACACGGCCACCCATGCGTTCACAAAATATTCTGCGTCATTCTTCGTCTCCAGAAGTGGAGCGACTCGGCGAGTCCCTTGACCATTTATCCAAAACACGGACAGACTTGCATCCATCCGGGCTAACCTCGGTTTGTCGGCCGAAGCCGACAAGACCTACTCCTTAGAAAGGAGGTGATCCAGCCGCAGGTTCCCCTACGGCTACCTTGTTACGACTTCATCCCAATCACCACCCACACCTTCGGCACTTATCCCCCTTGCGGGTTGAATCAGCGACTTCGGGTGCAGACGGCTTTCATGATGTGACGGGCGGTGTGTACAAGGCCCGGGAACGTATTCACGGCGTCGTAGCTGATACGCCATTACTAGCGAATCCGGCTTCATGAAGGCGAGTTGCAGCCTTCAATCTGAACTGGGGCCGGTTTTTAGGATTTGCTCCACCTCGCGGTCTTGCAGCCCTCTGTACCGGCCATTGTAGCACGTGTGCAGCCCTGGGCGTAAGGGCCATACTGACTTGACGTCATCCCCACCTTCCTCCCGCTTGTCACGGGCAGTCTGTTTAGAGTGCTCGACGTTTATCACGCCGGTGGCAACTAGACACAAGGGTTGCGTTCGTTGCGGGACTTAACCCAACACCTCACGGCACGAACTGACGACAGCCATGCAGCACCTGTGCAGATCGCCTTGCGGCCAGCGGCTTTCACCGCTTGAACTCTGCATGTCAAGCCCAGGTAAGGTTCTTCGCGTTGCATCGAATTAAGCCACATGCTCCTCCGCTTGTGCGGGCCCCCGTCAATTTCTTTGAGTTTTAATCTTGCGACCGTACTCCCCAGGCGGTACACTTATCGCGTTAGCTTCGACGCAGAAGGGGTTAACTCCTCCTACATCAAGTGTACACCGTTTAGGGTTGGGACTACCAGGGTATCTAATCCTGTTTGCTCCCCCAACTTTCGTGCCTCAGCGTCAGTTTCATTCCAGAGAGCCGCCTTCGCCACTGGTGTTCTTCTTGATCTCAACGCATTTCACCGCTACACCAAGAATTCCGCTCTCCTCTCCTGTACTCAAGTTTCGCAGTTTCGAATGCACTTTGGAGGGTGAGCCTCCAGATTTCACATCCGACACGCGGAACCGCCTACGCACCCTTTACGCCCAGTAAATCCGAACAACGCTCGCCACCTCTGTATTACCGCGGCTGCTGGCACAGAGTTAGCCGTGGCTTCCTCTTTCGGTACTCTCTTTCCGGTCGAAGTATTAATTCGCCCGGCATTGTTCCCGAATCACAGGAGTTTACGACCCGAAGGCCTTCATCCTCCACGCAGCGTCGCATCGTCACGCTTTCGCGCATTGCGAATGATCCTCGACTGCAGCCTCCCGTAGGAGTCTGGGCAGTGTCTCAGTCCCAGTGTGGGTGACCAACCTCTCAGTCCACCTACCCGTAAGCCTTGGTGAGCCATTACCTCACCAACTAGCTGATAGGACGCAGGCTCCTCAACAAGCGACAGGCCCGAAGGTCCCCGTCTTTGATCAACCAATCATGCGATCGGTGGATCATATCCGGTATTAGCACCGCTTTCGCGGAGTTATCCCAAACTTGAAGGCAGATTGCCTACGCGTTACGCACCCTTTCGCCGCTCTCATGCCGCTGTATTGCTACAACAGCAATCCCGCTCGACTTGCATGCCTCATCCACGCTGCCAGCGTTCGTTCTGAGCCAGAATCAAACTCTCCGTTGCAAAATCAACGGTTGGAAGCGATTTCTCACTTCCAGGCCAGGTAGACCGGCTTACGCCGAAAACCTGACCTCGCACAAGGGCTCTTTCCGAGTCGCACCACTTCTGAATACGAAGTAGTGCTCTATATACGCAGAATATTCTGTTTTCAAAGAACATAATCCCACACCCGGTCTTCCCTGTCGTTCCCCCACCGGTTCGAGATCTGCTTGCTTTACCCGCAGACACTCTTCTGTGTCTTGCGAGCTAATATTTATACTAAATCGGCTCTTCGATGTCAACGGCTCTTTAAGAATTTTTAATGTTTCTTTTTGGCCGCTTCAACCGCATTTACCGACTTACAAAGAACTGCTATCGTGAAAACCGTTTGAAGATACCAATACCCCCCCTTTTGCGCAAACTCTTTTTAACTATTTCTTCATTCCGCCCGCTTCGCCCCTATTTCCTTGCCCCGAACGCCGGCCTTCAAGCAGAATGCGGGCAGACCCAAACAGGAGCATGTACCTAATGCAGAAACGGAACCGGAAACCCGAATTGATCGTCGCGCTCGACTATCCGAACGCCCCCGCCCTCCAGGCCGCCCTCGCCGCCCTCCCGCCCGACGCCGGCTTCGGCAAAATCGGGCTCGAACTCTTCACCGCCGAGGGGCCCGGCGTGCTCCAGGCTCTGCAAGCCCGCCGCATGCGCCTGTTCCTCGATCTCAAATTCCACGACATCCCCCGCACCGTCGCCCACGCCGTCAAGGCCGCCTCGCGCCTCGGCGCTTCCCTCATGACCGTCCACGCCTGCGGCGGGCGTGACATGCTCCGCGCCGCCTCCGCCGCGGCCCTCGAAATGGGACAGGCCGCGCCCCGCCTCGTCGCCGTCACCACCCTCACCAGCCTCAACCAGGCCGACCTCGCCGACCTCGGCATCACCCGATCCCTCGCCGATCAGGCTCTGCGACTGGGCGAACTGGCCCTCTCCTGCGGCATCGACGGCCTCGTCACCTCCGTCCACGAGGCCGCCGAACTGCGCCGCCAATTCGGACCCGACCCCCTCCTCGTCACCCCGGGCATCCGCCCCGCCGGCGGGGACTTGGGCGACCAAAAACGCGTGGCCACCCCCGCCGACGCCGTCCGCGCCGGCGCCGATTTCCTCGTCGTCGGACGCCCCATCACCGAGGCCCCCGATCCCGCCGCCGCCGTTCTGTCCCTTTTAAAGGAAATCGATTCCGCTTTCGAAAGTCTGTGATTTGGAACTATTCCCGTCCGGGGAAAGGAGACTCCATGACCCCCGCCTCGCGCGCCCTGCATCGCAACACTTGGTGGATACGGCAGGGCGTTTCCCCCGCCCTCACCCCGGGGGGACATCCCTCCGATTTCGGCTACGCCTACCACCTCTATATATGCCGGGGCGGACAAGGTCGGCTTCCGACGCATCTGTCTGGCCACCGCCTCCGTTGAAAAACCCGACGCCTTCACACGCCTCGGCCCCGTCGTCCATCAGGAAGCCGACGGATCCTTCCGCATGTGGTACTCCATGATCGGCACCCGATGGGGGGCTTATTCGATCGGTTACGCGGAATCCGATGACGGAATCCATTGGTACCGCGGGGATTACGGCGATAACCTTCAACTCGCACCGGCCTGGAATCCCTGGGAATGGCAGATGGTCGAATACCCTTCGGTCATCCGCGAAGGCAACCGCTTGCGGCTCTTTTACTGCTCGTTCGATGCCCGCGCCCGAATCCTACACCCCGCTGAACCCCTGGCTGAATGTGGAAACAAAGCTCTCCCGCTGAATATCTGTTTTCGCTCAAGCCGTCGTTACTTTTTTTTAGCTGCCGCCCGGAAGGCGCCGGTTGATACCCGGATCACCGTTTTGGCGTCCTTTTTCTGTGACGAAACGACGCTCCACAGGCTCCCTTCCTCAATAAACAGGGGAGCCGCGCCGTGCCCCTCAGTCATCGCGTACGGCCCCAGCAGCAAATC
This sequence comes from Kiritimatiellia bacterium, assembly GCA_046484345.1. Taxonomy (GTDB): domain Bacteria; phylum Verrucomicrobiota; class Kiritimatiellia; order CAIKKV01; family CAIKKV01; genus CAIKKV01. Next base: position 9,349 of record JAWOJA010000023.1, on the reverse strand, counting down.
CCGTCCCGGCTCATAGGCCGACAAATTTTCTCCGATCGAAATCCAAAGCGTTTCCCCATCGCCCGTCATGCCAATATGCTCGCCGGGCCTCAACATTTTTGGGGCGGCGGGAGGATCGGGCAAAAGACGCTTAGCATTCGGATCGCCTCCTGCGTCCCTAAAAGGAAGCACCAGCGTGGTGGCCAATGTTGCGGAATCAACGATTTTCTCCAGCCCCCGCACCGTTATTACCCAATACGAACCGGCACAGGCCACTATCGGAGAGACCGCTTGGAACGGCACCCCTTGACACAGTCCCGAAACCGGGTCCAGCCAATACGTATTCGTGAGGCTCCGGATCAACAATCGTCCGAAAACCCACGAGAGACCCTCAACGCTGTTGATCACAAAACCTGGCGAAAACATCCGAACCGCAAACGTTGTCGGGTCGACACGGATAATATGCAGGTTGTCGTTGCGTGCCTTTCCGGCAAACCACAAGAGCCCCTCCGCTGCTATCCCCGACATTATCGCCCCCGGGAAAGTCCCGGACTCCTTCAGCCATTTCAACGTTCGCGTCTCGGGTTCGTACCGAACAATTCCGTCAAGCGTGGAAAACCAGACTTCGGCCCCCTGCGAAATTACGGACGTCACGAAAACCGGCTCATCCTTGGGCGATAAAGGAATCTCTTCAACCTCGCCGGAAACAACGCCCTGCCTGAATACGCGGCGTTTAAAACTCTCTCTCCTGGCGCCCCAGAGGCTCGCCCCCGGCGCCCCCATTACCAGATACCGAGTCGTCCCAACCCGGACTAGGAATTGTACGCGCCCGGCGTTGGTCGGGAACGAATCGACGCTCTCGCGCCAAGCGCTCGGCAGCAAAGGCGCGGAAAGATCAGGTTCCCAATCTTGCTGGGCTTCCCGTTCCGGATCGACGGTCGAAACTTCGACCCGGTTGATGCAGTGCTTTCTGTCGGGAGATTCGCGGACCTCCCGTGCCAAATTGCTCTCGCCCATGTTGTCGAGCGCCCGAGCCGCATCCTCGAAAGGGCAGGGAACATTGTACGCAAGATGGTCTGCCCCATATATATGGTCAATAAATCGATACCATTCGATGACCCTCTGGGGCTCCCGAGCCATTGGGGGCCTCATAAACATGGGGGGGATATGATGCAGATGATCGCTCAGTGTCTTTCTCGGCTTCTCCAGCAAATACTCCGAAACAAGCGACGAAAACCGATCGCGAAAAGCTTCGAAAACCCGGTTGGACACTCCATCACTCGAGTCCGGGAGGACAAGTTTGCCGCCGGACTCAGGCGGTTTGGGGCACAGTTTGCAGGCACTCCAGATAAGGCTATGCCATGCCTTTTCCCGAAGCGCCCCCGGCGAGCGGCTTTTCCACTCGCTGGCGTAAGAAAGTGAATGGGCTTTCCCGTCGTTTGGCTGCTCCCTGATGTAGGTCTTCAATTGACTCAACGAAGCGACAAGCGAAAGCGTCGCGTTGCTCGCATTGGGCATGGTGAGCCGGTCGAGTCCATATTGGCCGAGCCAGAAATGCGCCTCCGTCAAAACAGGATCCAGCTCAAGCGCACGAATCAGCTTGGGAATCCGCGCATCCAGCTCGACATGGCTGGCTTGAGGACTGTTCGAAAAATAGGTCACTCCGTCACGGTCAGTCGTAGCTTCCCGCAGCATCACCCGCGCCTGTCGGGTCCGCTTTGCCTTGCGCCATTCCATGAACGAATCAACGTTTAAATGTCCGACCCAGGCGAGCAGCAGCATCAATCCCAGAACCGCAAAAAGAGCCACCTTTGCTCGGCTTACCAGACTGTTAGTCATGGCGCCCTCCCCTCTATTAATAGAGCAAATCCCGGGCGTCCGTTTCCCGGATCTTCTTCAGCCGCTCTTGCAGTTCGGCCTTTTGCGGCGATTCCGCAATCTTGGCCAATTCCTCTTCAATGACTTTCAACCCCACGGCACGGGTCTCCGGCGTGGCATAATCCACCAGGTATTCCGTCAGCGTGCTCAACGCGTTGGGCGTGCAGAAACGCTTGATGAATCCCGGGATCGCAAACTCCATGAAATGCTCGCCCGTGCGGCCCAACCGGTAACAAGAGGTGCAGAAACTGGGAATATACCCGTCCTGGAGCAACTCGCGCATGACGGTGTCCAAAGGCCGGATGTCGCCCAGCTTGAATTGCTCGCGCTCCATCACCTGGCTGTCGCCCGCCTCGGTGTATCCGCCCAGTTCGATGCGGCTGCCCGCGTCGATCTGCGACACGCCAAACGACATCGCCTCGCGCCGGAAGGCCGGACTTTCCCGCGCCGTCAGAATCATGCCCGTATACGGCACCGCCAGCCGCAGAATCGCAATTACCCGCTTAAAGTCGTCGTCATTCACCAGGTGCGGCCAGTCCTGCTTCACGCCGGACGCGGGCTGAAGCCGCGGAAAACTGATCGTGTGTGGTCCCACCTTGTACTTGTCCATCAGATGCCGCGCATGGGTCACCAACCCCAGCACCTCGAACCGCCAGTCGTACAACCCGAACAGGGCCCCCACGCCCATATCATCGCAACCCGCCTCAAAGGCGCGGCTCAAGCTGTCCAGCCGCCAGAGAAAATCGGACTTGCGCGTGCCCTCCGGGTGCATGCGGGCATAGGTCTCGTGATGATAAGATTCCTGAAAAACCTGGTAGGTCCCGATACCGGAGGCTTTGATCGTGCGGAAGCCCTCGTGATCGAAAGGGGCGGCATTGATGTTGACCCGGCGAATTTCACCCCGGCCATCCTTAACGGCATAGACCGTCTTGACGCATTCGGCAATATACTCGGCGGAATACTTGGCATGCTCCCCGAACACCAGAATCAGCCGCTTGTGCCCCTTTTGCTCCAAGGCAACAACCTGCTCCTCAAGCTCCTTGGTCTCCAGCGTGCGGCGGACCTGCGCTTTGTTGGTGCTTCGGAAGGAGCAATAGACACAATCGTTGATGCAGCGGTTGCCCACGTAAAGGGGCGCAAACAGCACGATCCGGTTGCCATAAACACGGCGCTTCAATTCTCGGGCGGTTTCGAAAATGGCCTGAATCTGCTCGGGCTTGTCGGCGGCGATCAGCTCGGCGGTCTCCTCCACCGTGAGGGCCTGCTTGTCCAGGCTCTTGGCCAGCAACTCTTTAAGGCGCGCATCATCGGGCCCGGGACGGCCAATCAAAGCGGTAATGGCTTCATCTTCGATGAAGTCGATGGCGTTTTTGCTCAAATCCTTTTTCATCCATCAAAGATAGCACAAATCCCCCCTCTGCAAAACCGTTTTCTGAAAAACAAGGTGTGGCAAACAGGATATTTTGATAAAATTAAACCCGATGAAGAAATGCCCCTATTGCGCGGAAGATATCCAGGATGCGGCCATCAAGTGCAAGCATTGCATGGAGTTCCTCGATGGGACCACCGGCAGCCGGAAACCAGCCGACAGCTCATTCAAGTGGTATTTCCGGAAATCGTTCCTCATCCTGGCCATCTTAACCATCGGCCCGTTGGCCCTTCCATTCATCTGGTTCCGCCCGAAAACCTCGCTGCACTGGAAAATCGCCATTTCCGTCGCCACACTTATCATCACCTGGTTCCTGGTCCAAGCCACCCTGAAATCGTTTGAAGCCATTAAAACTCTTTACCAAATGATGGATGATTTCAAAATTTAAGCGCCCCGCCCCGCCCAAGCGCCCTCTTACTTTTCGACTATCACGTAGGCAATAAAGCCCAGGGTATGCTGGCGTTTTTCAATCGCGCAACTTAATCGCTCAAACAATTTGCCAACCACCGGCAGGCTATTCAGGGAGGCCCCGAACATTTCCCCGCTGGGAATAACGCCGCATTCGACAACCTTGAACCCGGTTCTTTCACAGGCATTCCGGAGCCCCCGGGGCGAAAAGGATTTTTCATATCCGATCGTCCATTTTCCCAGAATTTTTGCCAATGGCCGAAAAAAAGTATGCAGCGAAAACACATTCGGCACCGTAATCAGCCCCCGCTTCCCCGGCTTGGTGATCTTGTACATCCCTTTTAAAATGGGGCCGGAATCCTCAAAATGCTCAATCACGCCAAGGCTAATAAACAGATCACAATAATTTTCGGGAAGTTTTGTGTCCGTCAAGTCGTCCTCGGCAAATTCCACACCCTGAATCTGCTTGCCCGCGACATACTGCCTCATTTTGGCCATGGTCGCTGCCGCAATATCAACGCCCAAGGCCCTGGCGCCATATTTCTTTTGCGCATAAAAACACCATTGCCCCAGGCCGCAGCCCGCTTCCAAAAAAAGGCCGCCTTTCCCCATCTCACGCAAAAGCCGGTCAATGACCGGCAAATGATGTTGCGTCCACTTGTCGGCGCTTTCCCCGATTTCTATGAATGCCTCGAGATTTTCAACATGCGCCCAGTGCTTGTCCCATATTGTACCGATTTTATGATCCATAAAACCGCATTCGTGAACGGATAAGAAATCGCCTTCAGCCGGCTGGGAAACGCCCCCAAGGAGTCCGCCTGAAAATTCACCTCTCTGAAGACGATGCCAGAACCGGGCGCGCATCGCAAGCATGACGTTGAGCCTTCGCGGGTATTGCGAAAATCGCGGCCATGCTGTATTCTTCAATCATGCCCACGTATGAATACGAATCTGTCGACCCCGCCGCCGGCTGCGAGCGCTGCCGGACCCCGTTCGAATGCGTGCAACGCATGACCGAGCCGCCTCTCGCCGCCTGCCCCGCCTGCGGCAAGCCGGTTCGCAAGCTCGTGTCTTGCCCGTCCATTGGCGCTTCCGTCTCAAATTTCGACAACAGGGCCAAAAAGTCCGGTTTCCACAAGCTGAAACGCCTCGGCAAGGGCGAATACGAAGTCAAATATTAGGCCGGGCCTTCATAGACCGCCGTCAACCGCCGCCGGCCACCCGCCTCCACCTTGAACGCATAATAGCGCGATGGCCTCCCCTCCACCGCCACCATGCGGTCCGCCTGCCCGGCCTCGCCTTCCACCAATCGCGCGCCCGGCGGCACGTCGCCCCGCCACATGCGCGCCGGCGCCAGTTCTTCGTCCAGCCCATGATCCCCGCGGTACCAGGCATCCACCAGTTCGGGGATCAACTCGGGGCAACACGCGCTCAAAAACCGCTTAAAAATCCGGAACCGGTTCCGCAGGCTCAACCCCTCGCGGATCGATCCCTGCTCAAAAACACAATCCGTCAGGGCCGACCAGAAATCCGATGTCATCATGCAGGCCTTGCGCGCTAGGGCTCGCAAATCGCGCTGATTATGATAGCCGTCAACCACGCGCGACAGGCGCGCCACCCGCCAGAGCCCCTCCGCGGAAAACGTGGGCGTCTTCAGCACCTCATACGGCGGAACCGGCGACGCGGCCATGCCCAGTGAATCCCGCATCGCCTCCATCCGGGTGCCCGGCAACAACTTCAGCAATTCCAACTGGATCTCATCCACCCCCAGCAGGGTCAGCAGCGTCAGATCCTGCTTCACATTTTCCAAGGTGCTCCCAGGCAGGCCGGCAATCAGGTCGACATGCACGGGCAACCCAAATACCCCGTACAACCGCTTCAAACCCTGCAGGATTTCCGCCGGCGAGCCCCGCCGGCCCGACCGCCTCAACACCTCTTCATCTAGCGACTGCACCCCCGCCTCGATATGCAGGCAACCGGGCTTGAACCGGCGCAATTCAGCCGTCATCGCCTCGCTGACCCGCGCCGGGTCGATTTCCAAGTGAAACCGGATCTCCGGGCACTGTTCCCTGAAAAGGGCCAGTATAGCCAGGCAACGTTCGTCGTCCTCGTTGAAGGTCCGGTCCAGAACGCGCACGTCCCGGACTCCCGCCTCCCGGATGGCGGCCAACTCCGCCCGGACGCGATCGAGCGGAAAATAGCGGACTCCTCCGCCTCGCCCGCTTGTGCAATACAAACAGGCCCCCCGGCAACCCCGTGAGGTTTCCAATTGCGCAAAGGGCTTGTCAAAGCCCTTCAAAACAACCTCATCAACCCGGGGAATATCGGCGGACTCGGGCCGTTCGGCCTCAAGCCCCGAATCCGCCAGCCGCCCGTCAACCGTCTGCACCAACCCGGGGATGGCGGACCACTTGTCCCTCTTGTCCCACACCGCCAACCACTGCCGAAAGGCGATTTCCCCTTCACCCCGGATGCCACAATCAACCAGCGGCGCCGGCTCGAAAAACCCGGAACTCGCCCCCAGCCACTCGGGTCCGCCGCCAATGACGCACGTGGCGGGCGCCAGCAAACGGAATCGCGCCAGGAAGGCTGTCAGCCATTCCCGGTTGAACAGATAAAAGGCAACCGCCAGCACATCGGGCCGGAGAGCCAGCACGCGTGCCAGCACCTCGTCGCGCGAATCGGCTGTCGCCGTTTCAACCGTCGACCAGTCCCACAGGGCCGGATCAACCGTTCCGCGCAACCGCCACGCCGCCAGGCTGGTGTGGGAATAGGAGGCGTTGACGGCAAGGAAAACAAGACGGGGCATCGGTTTGTTCCGTTAACGGGATCGGGGCGTGAAATCCTCGCGGCCGGCCAGGTTTTCGAGAAAGGCCGCCAGCAGACGGGAGGCGGCGTCGAGGTCGTCGAGTGACAGCATCTCCACCGGACTGTGAATGTAGCGGGTGGGTATGCTGATCAGCGCGGCCGCCACCCCGCCCCGGGAAAGCTGCATCACGTTCGCATCCGTCGGCGTGGCGCGGGGCTCGGCCCCGATCTGGACCGGGATTTTCGCTTTCTTCGCCGTCTCTTCGAGCCGGTCGCCCAAAATGGGATTGATGTTCGGCCCGCGATGCAGCTGGGGCCCCTTGCCCAGGGAGCAGATGCCGATCCGGCGCGAATCCATGCCGGGGCAGTCGGTGGCAAAGCCGACGTCGAGCGCAATGCCCACATGTGGATTGACCGAATAGGCGCTCGTGGTGGCCCCCCGCAGGCCAATCTCCTCCTGCACGGTCGTCACCCCATAGACGCCCACTTTCAACGGGCGCCCCTTGAGCCGGCGCAGCGTTTCCACCACCACGAAGGCCCCGGCGCGGTTGTCAAAGGCGCGGGCGACAACGAGATCGTTCCCCATCTCCTCGAAGCCCATGTCGATCGTCGCGTAATCGCCAATGCCGATGCGTTTCTCGGCGTCTTTCTTGTCCGTGGCGCCGATGTCGATCCACAGCTCATGAAACTTGGCGGGCTTGCCGCGCTCCTCCACTTCGGTCAGGTGGATCGGCTTGCGGCCAATCACACCCAGCACCGTCCCGCGGCGGCTGTGAATGCGCAGGCGCTGGCCGATGGCGATGACCGGGTCCGTACCGCCCACGCAGGTGAAGTAGGCGAAGCCCTTCTCGTCGATATGCACGATCATGTAGCCGCATTCGTCGCAATGCCCGGCCAGCATGACCCTGTACGGCGCCTTGGGGTTGATCACTCCGATGACATTGCCGTGCACGTCCGTGCGCAGTTCGTCGCAGCTCTCTTTCATCCGCGCCCGGATCAGGTCCTGAATGCCCATCTCATAACCGGACGGGCTCGGGGAGTTGAGCATCGTCCGCAAAAATTCCAGCGATTCTTTTTTCATGTGATTCCTTTCCGTTCGGGATTCCATCACAATGTCACATCAGACTTCGCGGCGCAAGACCGGAAAGAATGCCATGGCGCCGTCGTCGGGATCGCGGCGCACGCGGATTTCACAATGGTACACCTGTTTGAGCCGCGCTTCGGTCAGCACAGCCTCCGGCGTCCCCTCGGCTTCCAGCTTGCCGTGGTCCAACAAAACAATGCGGGGACAAAAACTGGCCGCCAAATTCAAGTCATGACTCGTCAACAGCACGGTCACGCCCTCTTCGCGATTCAACCGCTCCACAATCCGCATAATGTCCAGCCGGTGATTGATGTCGAGATGCGAGGTCGCCTCGTCCAGCAGAATCAGCCGCGGCTCCTGGGCCAGCACCATGGCCACCACCGCGCGCTGCCGCTCGCCGCCGCTCAGCTCCGTAATCGACCGGTGGCGCAGCTCCAGCACATCCGTCAGCCCCATGGCCCGTTCCGCCGCCTCGTAATCGGCCCGCGTGGGACCCGTCCACCGGCTGATGCGGGCCGTGCGGCCCATCAGCACGAAGGCCTCCACCGAAAAGGGCATGGGCACCTCCACCTCCTGGGGCACCACCCCCGCCAGGCGGGCCCGCTCGCCCGCGTGAAGGTCCCCCACGTTTTGGCCAAAAAGCCGGACCGACCCGGCCCCGGGTTTCAGCAACCCCGTGATGACCCGGAACAGCGTGCTTTTGCCGGCGCCGTTGGGACCCAACAGCCCCGCCATAACCCCCTCTTCCAGCACCAAGTCGATGCCGTTAAGCACGGCACGGGCTCCATAGCCCGCCGTGACGCCCGAAATTTGAATTGCCGGCTTGCTCATCCTGCCCACCCCGACTTGCGCCGCTGCCGTAAAATCCACAGGAAAAAGGGACCGCCCGCCAGGGCCGTAATCACACCCACGGGAATTTCCCGCGGAGCCAGCACCGTGCGCGCCAGCATATCGCAGGCCGCCAGAAACAGGCCTCCCGCCAGGGCCGCGCCCGGAATCAGGCGCCGGTGATCGGGCCCGATCAGAGACCGCACCACGTGCGGAACCACAAGCCCAACAAAACCGATCAGGCCGGCCGTGGCCACCGCGGACGCCGTGATCACCGTCGCCAGCAAAAGGCCAGCCGCCACCGCCACCTTGGTCCGTACTCCGAGATGGTGCGCCGTGTCACCCCCCAGCGTGAGGGCATTTAATTCGGGGGCCAGGGCCGTTGCGATCCCCATGCCCGCCAGAACGAGACCGGAACAAAGCGTCAAAAGAGGCCGGGCCGGCATCTGCAAATTACCCAGCATCCACCAGAGCACATTGTGAATGCCCTCGGCAGGGGCGATCGACAGCATGAACATCAACAAACCGGAACAAACGGAGCTGACGATCACACCGCTTAGCAAAAGGCCGTAAATGGAGGGAACGCCCTCGTCATCCTGTGCCAACCGCACCACCAGCGCCAGAGTCGCCGCGCCCGCCGCAAAAGCGGCCAGGGGCACCGTCCAGATGCTGGCCGAAACGCCGAACAGGATGGCGGCCCCCGCCCCCAGGGCCGACCCGCCGCTGACGCCCAGCACATAGGGTTCCGCCAGCGGATTCCGCAACAGAGCCTGCAGAACGACACCTGCGGCGGCCAGCGCGCCGCCGACCATCAAGCCCGCCCATACTCGCTCCATCCGCAAGATCAGCAGGGCTCGGCCCGCCTCGGTGTGCCAATCGGGCAGACCGAACCCGCACGTCCCGGTCAGAATCCCCAAAAGGGGAATGACCGGCGC
>JAWOJA010000020.1:0-4552 GCA_046484345.1 Kiritimatiellia bacterium | reverse complement strand
GACCGCCACATACGCATTTTTCACCCAAAAGACGCTCATTCGCAAGTGGGCGCTTTTCGCCTTCGCGGTGCCGGTGGCGGTCGTCGGAAATGTGGCCCGGATTGTGGCCATTGTTCTTGTGGCCGCGGTTTTCGGCGAAAAGAAAGCCACCGGTTTTTATCACGACTATTCCGGCTACATCGTGTTCGTGGTGGCGATTCTCCTGCTGATGGAACTGGGGCATCTCATCGCCAAATATTCCCTGCCGCCCCGGTTGGCAGTGCTCCTGCCAAAGATCAAAACAGGTACAAGAGACCGCTCGGGCGACATCTCTTTTCGCAAGCGGGATGCGCTTCTACTCGCGCTGACGCCCGCCTTGCTGGTGCTTTGCGCCGTGATGGTGCATATGGAGCCGGCCATCCGACCCGGCAACCTTGATTTCCTGGCGGATAAGATGCCGATGGCCATTGGCCCCTGGCACGGCTCCCCCATGTGGCATTGCCATAATGAGCAGTGCATGCGGGCCTTCACGGAAGACGAATTGGCCGCGAGCCGCGTGATGCCGTTGACAACGAATTCGGTTTTTTCCGGCTCAAGTGTATTAGGAACAAGATTAGGCGATATGCAGCCTCGCTACCGTTGCCCCGCCTGCGAGGAGGGCGAACTGTACGCCGTGTCTTTGGGGGAAAAGCAGCTTCTGCCCGCGGATACCCGGCTCCTGCGTCTTCGCTATACCAAGAGTTCACGAAATGCGTATTCCGTCACATTGGTCATCAGTGACGCTGATCGAAACGCCCTGCATGAACCCGAGAGTTGTCTGTTTTCGCAGGGATATAAAACCAAGCAAATCAGCATAACGGCGATTTCCACGGATGCGTATTCCACTATTGCGGTCAAGCGGGTTGATCTTGAACAACCCAGGGGACGGGGCGGCAAGGGGTCGCAATTGACCTTTGTTTATTGGATTTTCAGCGGAGAACGGAATACGACAAGTCGCTGGATTTGGAAATTATGGACCGCCTGGGACCGGGCGATCCGGCACGAGGCTTCGCGCTGGGTGATGGTGACGGTTACGGCCGAGCAGCCCGTTGGGTTGAAGGACCGGCCGGATGAGATGCTGAAGTTTTCCGGCGAGTTGATGGAGCGGTTGAGGCGGAAAGAAGGCTAGCTACGGATAGCGTCGATTCACGCGGATGGTACAGAGATACAGAGAAGATAGCTACGGATAGCGCGTATTCACGCGGATGGTACAGAGATACAGAGTAGATAGCTACGGATAGCGCGTATTCACGCGGATGGTACAGAGATACAGAGTAGAGCTACGGATTTCGCGGATTCACGCGGATAGTACAGAGAAGAGAGCTACGGATTTCGCGGATTCACGCGGATGATACAGAGTATGTTGATCGCTGGTTAATGGCGCGCTTAAATTTTACGCCGTCGCGTCCGAAGTTAATGAGCAGCCCGATTTCCCGACGTGTCGCATGCAACTCATTGATCAATTGGGCTTCATCCGCGGGGTTCAGATCCCGTGCGACTTTGAGTTCAACAACAATTTTATCCTCAACAACAAGATCTGCGAAATATTCGCCAACGCAGACATCTTTGAAATATACCTCCGCCTGTGCTTCAGGCCTAACTTGGAGATTGCGTTTTTGGAGCTCTACAACCATCGCACGTTGGTAAACTTTTTCTAAAAAGCCATAACCCAGAACACGATAAACCTCATAGGCTGCGCCTATTATTTGCTCGGTAATATCTTTGTGTAGCAACTCCATATCCTACCCCGCACATTCTTCACCAATCCGCGTGAATCCGCGAAATCCGTAGCTCTCTTTCGAGTCTCTCCGAATCAATCCGCGTGAATCCGCGAAATCCGTAGCTCTCTTTTCTTTCATCCCCCGACAATAAAGTTCACCAGGCGGCCGGGCACCACGATGACCTTTTTAACGGCCTTGCCTTCCATCCACTTCGCAATTCCGGGATCGGCCAGCGCCATTTTCTCCAGCGCCGCCGCTTCCCCCCTGGCCGGACCCATGAACCGGCTGCGCACTTTTCCGTTCACCTGGATCGCATACTCGACCGTGTCGAGCACCAGCAGCGCCGGCTCGTAAACGGGCCAGGGCTCGTACGCCAGCGTGGCGCCGCCGCCCAGCCGCTGCCAGAGCTCCTCCCCGAGATGCGGGGCGAAGGGCGACACGAGCAGCACGAACGACTTCAACACCGACACCGGCCGCGTCTCCCAGCGTCCGATCTCATTTAGAAACGCCATCATGGCCGCGATCGCCGTGTTGAAGCTCATCGACTCGATGTCGTCGGTCACCTTTTTGATCAGCGCGTGCAGCGCGCGCTTCTCGTCCGCCGCGGGCTCGCGCTCCACGACCTCGGGCCACACCGCTCCCGTATCGTCGTTCATCACCAGGCGCCACACGCGGCTGAGGAAGCGGAACACCCCGTCCACGCCCTCCATGTTCCACGGTTTGGCCTGCGTGAGCGGCCCCATGAACATCTCGTAAAGGCGCAGCGTGTCGGCCCCGTATTCCACCACGATGCTGTCGGGGTTGATGACGTTCCCCCGGCTCTTGCTCATCTTGTAGGCCCGCGCCGTGACCCGGATCTCCGGGCGCTCGGCCAGGATAAAGCCCTCGCCCTCCTTGCGCACCTCTTCGGGCTTCACCCGCACCGGCTTGAGCGGTTCGCGGCTGCGGAGGTCTGTTTCGTTTTCGGAAACATGTTCGGCGCTGACCCAGCCGCCGCCCGCATCCTGGAAGGCGTGGTATTCGATTTCGCCCAGGATGAGGCCCTGGTTGATCAGCCGGCGGAACGGCTCGGCGGTGGGGACGAGGCCCAGATCGAAGAGCACCTTGTGCCAGAACCGCGCGTAGAGCAGGTGGAGCACGGCGTGCTCGGCGCCGCCCACGTAGAGATCGACCGGCAGCCAGTAGGCCGCCTTGGCGGGGTCGCAGGGCGCCTGCGTGTTTTTCGGGTCGATGAAGCGCAGGTAGTACCAGCAGGAGCCGGCCCACTGGGGCATGGTGTTGGTTTCGCGGCGGGCCGGCCCGCCGCAGGTCGGGCAACGGGTTTCAAGCCACGCCTTCGCCTTGGACAGGGGTGGCTCGGCCGTGCCGCTGGGCGAGTAATCCGTCATCTCGGGCAGCGTCAGAGGCAAATCCTTTTCCTCCAGCGGCACGACGCCGCAGGCGGGGCAATGAACGAGGGGGAAGGGTTCGCCCCAATAACGCTGGCGGCTGAAGAGCCAGTCGCGCAACCGATAGTTGACCTTGGGTTCGCCCAGTTTTTTGGAGGCCAGCCAGGCCGTGATGCGGCTCTTGGCTTCGGGAACGGCCTGGCCGTCGAGGGAGACCTCGGCATTGGCGGAGTTGACGAGCGGCCCGTCGCCGGTGTAGGCCTCGCGGGAGAGATCGCCGCCGGCGACGACCTCGCGGATCGTCAGGCCGAAGGTTTTGGCAAAGGCATAGTCGCGGACATCGTGGCCCGGCACGGCCATGATGGCGCCCGTGCCGTAGCCCCAGAGGACGTAGTCGGCGATCCAGATGGGGATTTTTTCGCCGTTCACGGGGTTGACGGCAAACGCGCCGGTATCGACGCCGGTTTTTTCCTTCTGCAGTTCCGTGCGTTCGAGTTCGCTTTTGCGGCCCGCGGCCTCGCGGTAGGCGCGCACGGCGTCGCGCCGGGCGGGAGTGGCGATGCGGTCGACGAGGGGGTGTTCGGGGGCGAGCACCATGTAAGTGGCGCCGAAGAGGGTGTCGGGCCGGGTGGTGAAGACGCGGATCGTTTCGCCGGCGAGTCCGGCCACGGCAAAGTCCACTTCCGCGCCCTCGGATTTGCCGATCCAGTTGCGCTGCATCTCCTTGATGCCTTCGGGCCAGTCGAGGGTTTCGAGGTCGGCCAGGAGGCGTTCGGCGTAGGCGGTGATCTTGAGCACCCACTGCCGGAGCGGCTTGCGTTCCACGGCATGCCCCTTGGCTCGCCATTCCTCGACCTCTTCATTGGCCAGCACGGTACCGAGGGAGGGGCACCAGTTCACGGGCACTTCGGATTCGTAGGCCAGCCCCTTTTTGAAGAGCTGCAGGAAGATCCACTGGGTCCAGCGGAAGTAGCCCTCGTCGGTGGTGGAGAGTTCGCGGTCCCAGTCATAGGAGAAGCCCAGCGACTGGAGTTGGCGGCGGAAGGTATCGATGTTTTTTTCGGTGGTTGCCCGCGGGTGGGTGCCGGTCTTGATGGCATACTGTTCGGCGGGCAGGCCGAAGGCATCCCAGCCCATGGGGTGCAGGACATTGAAGCCGCGCATTCTTTTGTAGCGGCAGAGGATGTCCGTGGCGGTGTAGCCTTCGGGATGCCCCACATGGAGGCCCGCGCCGCTGGGGTAGGGGAACATGTCGAGCACATAGATTTTGGGCTTGGCGGGATCGGGTTGGTCGGGGGTCTGGAAGGTGCGCTGGGACAGCCAGAACTGCTGCCACTTGGGCTCGAGGGACGCAAACGGATAATTCGCCATAAAACACCTTTGTTCAAACTGTCGCTTAAAAACCGTCACTATAGCCCAAACCCC
>JAWOJA010000096.1:0-30159 GCA_046484345.1 Kiritimatiellia bacterium | reverse complement strand
TTCCAACAGAGCGATGCGGCGGTTCAGGGCCTCCCTGTCAAACTTGGCCCCATACGCCATGTAGGCAAGCGGAATACAGATCAAGCACAGAACAAGCAAACCCAGCAGGACAACGGAAGTCCGTCCCTTTTTGCTCATTCGTACCCCTTTTTCTTTCTTACTTATAGTCGGGAATTTTCTGGAGGTCAATTTAAAAGTTCAAGCGATAAGATCCAAAGGCCAGCAAGCGCGACTCTACGTCTATTTTCCGCTTCCGCTGGCTGCTGCCATCGGCCTCGAAGCCGGCGATGAGGTGCAGTGGGAGCTGTTGGACCGCAGAGAGCTCCACCTGCTCCGGATCAATCCGTCCAAGCCAAGAACAGCAAAATCAATTCGAGAAAAGACAAAAAAAGAAAGGTTACAGACTGACTTTTTCAGCAGAACCGACATTCGACAATTCATCATTATTTGATTCACTCGCCCGGCTCGGGCGGAGTCTTTTCCGACGAGCCTGTCATACCGCTCCACGGCCTTCCCGGCCGTTTTGTATTGAACGATCCCGGCCTTTTCGCCCAACTCCCGAAGCGTCATCCCGCATAGCCGCCGTGCCAGGTAAAGCGCCAAATCGCGCCGCTCATCCCCATGCACCCCGGCATATTCTTTCCAATCTCCGTTCCCCGTCCGTTTCAGCGCCGCCAACACCTGCTCCCAAGTCGGCCGCTCAATAAAATGCCGTCGGGCCGGTTGCTCCCGATTCCCTTTGACCCGCTTCCTAAGACCGGCCAGGAACGTTTCGCTGCCCAATGCAACAATGGAAGCCAAATTCGCGCGCCGCCCCGGCTGATCGACAGCGCTTCGACGGGCTCAGCGCAAGATCACGGGCGCGCGTTGACGCCGAAACGGCGGAACCCACCGGGTCAACCTCCGCATAACGCCAGCGCGAGGGACCGCGCGCCCACCCAACAGCAACGCAATCGCCCTTTTCTTTCCCGCGCATTCCCGCTAATCTTTCCCCGCGCATGAAAACCACCCGCCAATCAATCCTGCTCCTCACGCCGCCCATGCTGCAGATCAATTCCCCCTACCCCGCCACCCCTTGGCTGGCCGGCTTCCTCCGCTCCCGCAACCGCGCATGCGCTCAAGAAGATTTCTCTCTGGCCCTCGCCCTGCGCCTCTTCTCCCCCGCCGGCCTGCGCCAAGCCGAAGCCGCCATCCGCGCGGCCCGCCCCTCCCGCTCCCCCGCTGTCCGCCATTTCCTCAAGCACGCCGATGCCTGCCAAAAAACCATCGACCCCGTCATCCGCTTTCTCCAGAACCGCAATGACCCGCTCGCCTACCGCATCGCCTCGCGCAACTTCCTGCCCGAGGGCACCCGCTTCGCCCCGCTCGCGGCCGCCTCCAGCCCCCTCGACGCCTTCGGCCCCGCCGATGTGCGCGACAAGGCCCGCTTCCTGGCCAGCCTCTTCCTCGACGATCTCTCCGACGCCATCCGCGACGGCCTCGATCCCAACTTCGCCTTCGCCCGCTACGCCGAACACCTCGGTCTCGCTTCCCCCTCCTTCGACGCCCTCGCCGCCGCCCTGGAGGCCAAGCCCGGCTTCATCGACAGCCTGCTCGACACCCTGGCGGCCGACTGCCACGCCCGCCTTCAACCCCCCTTCATCGGAATCACGATCCCCTTCCCCGGCGCCCTCTACGGCGCCCTCCGCCTGGCCCGCGCCTTCAAACGGCTGAACCCCGCCGTCCGCATCGCCCTCGGCGGCGGCTACGTAAACACCGAACTGCGCGAGCTGACCGATCCGCGCATTTTCGACTACGCCGATTACCTCATGCTGGACGACGGCGAAATCCCGCTGCTCCGGGCCCTCGAACACGCCGAGGGCAAACCGGACGACAGCAAGCTGGTCCGCACCTTCGTCCGCCGCGACAACCGCGTCCATTTTGCCGACGCTCCCGCCGGCGAGGCGGATCCCCCGCCCATGGCCGGAATCGTTCCCGCCTACGAGGACCTGCCGCTCGACCGCTACGTGGGCATGGCCGAATCGGTCAACCCGATGCACCGGCTCTGGTCCGACGGCCTCTGGCTCAAGCTGCCCGCCACCCGCGGCTGTTACTGGCACCGCTGCCGGTTCTGCGACACGGGCCTGCCCCACATCGCCCGCTACTCGCCCACGCCGGCGGACGCCCTGGCCGACAAGCTGCAGCTCCTCGCCGAGCGCACGGGCCGGACGGGCTTCCATTTCACCGACGAGGCGCTGGCCCCCGCGTTGCTGCGCGGCCTTTCCGACCGCCTGCTGGATCGCGGCATCGAGGCGACCTGGTGGGGCAACATCCGTTTTGAAAAAGGGTACACGCCCGAACTGGCCGCCCGGCTGGCGGCGGCGGGCTGCGTGGCGGTGACCGGCGGACTCGAATGCGCCGAGGATCGCCTGCTGGAGCAGATGCAAAAAGGTATCGTCCTCAAGGAGGCGGCCCGGGCCTGCTCGGCGCTGTCCGGCGCGGGCATCCTGGTGCACGCCTATTTGATGTACGGCTTTCCCACGCAGACGCTGCAGGAAACGGTGGACGGCCTGGAATTCGTGCGGCAGGCCTTTGCCGCCGGCATTGTGCATTCCGCGTTCTGGCACCGGTTCGCCCTCACCGCGCACAGCCCCCTCGCACGCGAGCCGGCCCGCTTCGGCATCAAGCTTCTACCGCGCCCGGAAGGCGGTTTCGCCATCAACGAAATTCCCTACGAGGAGCCGGGCGCGCCCGATCCCGTCGCGATCGGCGACGCGTTGCGCCGCGCGACCTACAACTACATGCACGGGATCTGCCTCGACCGGCCCGTCCGCGAATGGTTCGAAATGCGCGCGCCCAAGCCGCGCCTGGCGCCCGATGCCGTCAGCAAGTGCACCGCCTGTTAAATTTCACTGCTCATCGCGCCGCCAGCCCTTTCAGGTAGCCTTCGGCCTTGTACCACTCTGCCGTGCGGCGGAGCCCTTCGTCGATCCCGACCTTGGGATCGTAGCCCAGGTCGCGCCGGGCCTTGTCGATCTTGAACGCCCGGTTCTGGCGATACCAGTCCACGCGCCGCGGAAAGATGGGCGGCGTGATGTGGAACGGGGCGCAGATCTTTTCGCACACGTGGCCGGCAATAATCAGCGGCCAGATCGGCAGGTTGACAATGTTGACGTCGATGCCCATGGCCTTGCCGGCGCGACGGACCAGCTCGCGGATTTCAAAATACTCGGCGTCGGCGATCAGGTAGGCCTGGCCGTCGCCCTTGCCGTTCGGGGTCGCCAGCAGAAAGGCGTCCACCAGGTTGTCGACATACAGGGGATGGTAAAACGTACGCCCGCCGCCGAACATGGGGAACCGGCCTTTGGCCGCGCGCCGGAATATCATCATGAACCGTTCGGGGTCGCCGGGCCCGTAAATGGCCGCCGGTCGGAGGATGGCCCACTTCAGACCCTTGGCCGTGTAGGCCTGGAGGGCCTCTTCGCCCTGGTACTTGGTGCGCTGGTAGTAGTCGGCCGGCTGGATGGGGGCCTCCTCGCCGCCCGGCGGGTTGTCGATGTTGCCGTGGACCCCGCAGGTGCTGCAATAGATCAGGCGCCGGACTTTCTCCCGGACAGCGGCATCGGCCACATTCTTCATGCCGCCGATGTTAACCTCATCGTAAAAGGTATTGGGCACATTCATTTCGCGGAAAGCGGCCGCCAGGTGGTAAACCGTGTCGATGCCCCGCATGGCGCGCGCGACGATGGCGGCGTCGGTCACGGAGCCAATGATCACCTCGGCGCCCGCTTTGCGCAACTCGCCGGTTTTCAGGCCTTCCTTGTAATCCAGGGAAACGACGGCATGCCCCTCGCGCATCAGCCTGAGGCAGAGCGCTTTACCCGTAAAACCGGTTCCCCCGGTGACCAGACACTTCATGTACGAGACTCCTTGAATTTCTCCGCCGTATTGAGCGTCATTTATGCCAGTTTCAAGTTCCGTTGTCAATTTTGCTGGCTATGGGGCGCATCTCTGAGTTTTGGCACTTTTGTCTTTTCGGTGGTGGTGTTGGTTGGCGGGTGCGCAGCATTTCCCCCGGAGTGACCCTCACAATATCCATGGCAAAGCGATGAGGGCGGATGCTTTTGTGCAATTCCCGGCTTGGTTGCCACAAGTTGTAGCCCAAGCCCCGGCCCATGGAAACACCTATTCCGAACGGAAAAAAAGAAACCCTTGCCTGCTCAGTTGTTTCTTTATATAGTAACGGTTCAACAATCGAGTCAAAGGAGACGACCCATGAGCGAGCCCGTCCGCATCCAGCTTTCCGAAGACGAAATGCCGAAGGCCTGGTACAATATCGCCGCCGATTTCAAAAAACCCATGCCCCCGCCCGTCGACCGCCACGGCAAGCCGCTCACGCCCGATTCGCTGGCCGCCGTCTTCCCCATGAACCTCATCGAACAGGAGGTCAGCACCCAGCGCTGGATACCCATCCCCGACGAGGTCCGCCAGATACTCTTCCGCTGGAGGCCCACGCCGCTGCGCCGCGCCACCGGTTTCGAAAAGGCCATCGGCTCCACCAGCCCCATCTATTTCAAGGACGAATCCGTCTCGCCCGCCGGCTCCCACAAGGCCAACACCGCCGTGCCCCAGGCCTACTACAACAAGGTCTTCGGCACCAAGCACCTCACCACCGAGACGGGCGCCGGCCAGTGGGGCTGCGCCCTCGCCCTGGGTTGCAAGCTCATGGACCTCGACCTGCGCGTCTACATGGTCCGTTGCAGCTTCACCCAGAAACCCTCCCGCCAGGTCCTCATGCGCACCTGGGGCGCCGAATGCATCGCCTCGCCCAGCACCCGCACCCAGGCCGGACGCGATGTCCTGGCCAAGTGGCCCGATACCCCCGGCAGCCTCGGCATCGCCATCAGCGAGGCCATCGAGGACGCCGTCACCTCCAAGGACACCAAGTACAGCCTCGGCAGCGTGCTCAACCACGTCCTGCTCCACCAGACCATTATCGGTCTGGAGGCCAAGGCCCAGTTCGCCAAGATCAACGCCTACCCCGATGTCATCATCGGCTGCGCGGGCGGCGGCTCGAACTTCGCGGGCATCGCCTTCCCGTTCCTGGCCGACAAGATCGCCGGCACCCGCAACCCCGTCATCCTCGCCGCCGAACCAACCGCCTGCCCGAAAATGACCAAGGGCGTCTACACCTACGACTCCGGCGATGTGGCCATGATGACCCCCATGCTGCCCATGTACACCATCGGCCACGAATACCAGCCGCCCTCGATCCACGCCGGCGGCCTGCGCTACCACGGCATGGCCCCGCTCGTCAGTCACGCCAAGCGTGAAGGCCTGCTCGACTCCGTGGCCCTGCCCCAGACCGAGTGTTTCAAGGCCGGCATGATCTTCGCGGCCACGGAGGGCATCATCCCGGCGCCCGAATCCTGCCACGCCATCGCCCTCGCCCTGCGCGAAGCCCAAAAGGCCAAGGAAGAAGGCAAGTCCAAGACCATCCTCTTCAACCTTTCCGGCCACGGCCTGCTCGAACTGAGCAGCTTCCAGGCCTACATGGACGGCAAAATGGAAGACTACGAGTTCGGGGACAAGGAATTGCAGGAATCCCTCAAGATCCTCAAGGGCCTTCCCCAGCTGCCCTGAGCATAATCCCAATCGTAATCGTGCTCTTAATCGTAATCCGTAATCTGGACACGCCGCGGCCTGTACCGTATAGTTGTCTCCATTAAGCGAAGCGCCGGCCATACCGGGCGCAAAGGAGCGACATGGAACGACTTTTCGGAACCGACGGCATCCGGGGACAGGCCAACCGCCACCCCATCACCCCCGAAGTGGCCCTCCAGGTGGGCAAGGCCATCGGCCATGTCTTCAAGGCCACGGGCCACGGCTCGCGCCGCGCCGTGATCGGCAAGGACACCCGCCTCTCGGGCTACATGCTCGAAACCGCGCTCACCAGCGGCCTCGTCTCCATGGGCATGGACGTGCTGCTGGTCGGCCCCGTCCCCACCCCCGCCGTCGCCCACCTGGTCCGCTCCATGGCCGCCGACGCGGGGCTCATGCTCACGGCCTCGCACAACCCCTCCGAGGACAACGGCATCAAGCTCTTCGGCCGCGACGGCTTCAAGGTCAGCGACGAGATCGAAAACGCGATCGCGGCCCACGTGAGCTCCCGGGAGCTGACCAGCGACCACATCACCAGCGACCAGATCGGCAAGGCCTACCGCATCGATGACGCCCGCGGCCGCTACATCGAATTCGCCAAAAGCGCCATCAAGAACCAGGACCTGGTGGGCCTGAAAATCGTGCTCGACTGCGCCAACGGCGCCGCCTACCAGATCGCCCCCTACATCTTCAAGGAGCTGGGCGCCAAGGTCACCAAGCTGGCCGTCGATCCCGACGGCTACAACATCAACACCCACTGCGGCGCGCTGCATCCCCAGCTCGCCGCCGAAGCCGTGCTCGCGCAAAAAGCCGATATCGGCATCGCCTTCGACGGCGACGCCGACCGTGTGGTCTTCTGCGACGCGCAGGGCCGCGTGATCGACGGCGACCGCATCCTCGCCCTCTGCGCCATCGACTTCCACGCCCGCCAGGCCCTCGCCAGCGATACGCTGGTCTGCACCAGCATGAGCAACCTGGGGCTTCACGAGGCCATGCACCAGCGCGGCATCCAGGTGGCGGTGACGGATGTGGGCGACCGCCAGGTGATCGATCACATGCGGCGCGAAAAGCTCAATGTGGGCGGCGAAAAAAGCGGCCACGTGATCTTCATGGACTATGCGACCACCGGGGACGGCATCATCACCGCCCTGCAGGTGCTCAAGCTCATGAAGCTCCAGGGCGCTTCGCTGCAGGAACTGGCCGACTGCATGGAGGAGTATCCCCAGAAACTGGTCAGCCTTCCCGTCAAAATGAAAAAGCCGCTCGAGTCTCTCCCCAACCTGTCCGAAGCCGCACGGCTCGGCAGCGAGGAATTGGGAACAGAGGGCCGCCTGATTGTGCGCTACTCGGGCACCGAGAACAAGATCCGGCTTCTCGTGGAGGCCAAATCCGAGGCGCTGGTCACGCGGTGGATCGACAAGCTGACGGCGGCCGTCGGGAAGGATCTGGGCGCATGAAGGCGGAGCTTCTCGACTGCGGGCCCACGCCCGCCTGCGCGCCCGTGACCTGCACGCGGCCCCTCGGCGCCTGCCCCGTGGCCAACCGGCCCCTGGCCGAGGTCCAGCGCGAACGCCTCGCGCGGGCCGGTTTCGCCTCCGCCACCGGCCAGCCCGACGGTCTCTTTGTACGGGGCGATGCCTGGCTTTCCGACGAATTCCTCCGCGCCTGCGCGGCCCGGACCGGCGCCTGGACGCTGCTGGACGCCGCCGGCGGCGCGCTGGCCTGGTCGGGCCCCCGGGCGGGCAACGGCCCCCAGGCGGCGGTTTGGCCGGCCGACGCCGCCAGCTTCCGCATCCAATACCCCTGGGACCTGCTGCGCGTCAACGCGCTCCTGCTCGCCGAAGAGACTGAATCCCGCATCGAGGGGACCGTCCACCCCGCCGCCAACATTGACGGCATCCTCGTGCTGGGGCCCCGCTCGCGCCTGCTGCCGGGCGTCTTCATCGAGGGCACGGCGCTCATCGGGGCCGACTGCAAGATCGGGCCCAACTGCTATTTGCGCGGACCGGTCAGCGTGGGCGACCGCTGCCACATCGGCCAGGCGGTGGAGCTCAAAAACGCCATCGTGATGAACGGCGCCGCCCTCGGGCACCTGAGCTATTGCGGCGACTCCGTTGTCGGGGAAAAGGTCAATTTCGGGGCGGGCACCATCTGTTCCAATTTCAGACACGACGGGGCGTCTCACCGCTCGTGCGTCGGGGGGGTGCTGGTGGATACGGGCCTCCGCAAGCTGGGCGCCATCCTGGGGGACGGCGTTCACACCGGCATTCACACCTCCATCTACCCGGGCCGCAAGATCTGGCCGGGTCTTTCCACGCGACCGGGCGCCGTGGTGCAGCGCGACCTGATGGAATAGGAACACCCTGAAAGGACTTGGCCGTGTGACGATCACGGCGCCGCCCTGTTCCCGTTTTGTTTCGCCCATTCCAGCGGTGACGGCCCCGCAACTCTCCGCCGGCCACACGGCGCGCCCGCGCGGCCGCCCCACCGGCCAGCCCCGCAACCCGGCCAAAAGCGTGATGGTGGAACAGACGGCTACCAGTAGATGTAGCCGAGGAAGGCGCGGCGGTCGGAGGCGGGCAGCTTTTCGACGTCGGGGATGATGTAGCGGTTGTCGAGCGAGTCGAGCAGCACCTTGCCGTTGGCCCCGAACTCCTCGGTGCGGTCATGCCGCCAGGCCATGACGAAGCGCTCGGGCCCATGCCCGGTCTCGACGTTGAAAAAGAGAAGCCCGTACTTGCAGGTGATATCGTAAATCCGGTGGATGACCCGCTGGTAGTACTGCTTGATCAGGCTGTCCTTGACCACCTGCCGGGCCTCCTCGGAAAAGGCGGCCAGATCCTCGATGACCCCCAGCTCCTGGTCCTTGTCGTGCTCGTCGGTGCAGCGCAGCGAGACGAACCGGTTGGGATGGGTCACCGGGAACATCAGCATGGCGTAAACGCCGCGGTAGAGCTTGTCGCCCTCCACGTGGCAGTGCAGCTGGGAAAAGGAGCCTTCGAAAACGCGGGTCGTCTCCGGCAGCAACCGCCGGTAGCCGGTCTGGCGCAACTTCTCGTCGCCGGGCTTCACGGACGGGGCGGCGGGCTTCGGCTCGGCGTTCTTGGGTGTTTGCGCGCTCATGATCAGCCCACCTCCAGCTTGGTCAATTCGGTCTGGATCTTGACGAGCTTGTGGTAGACGCCCCGCTTCTCCAGCAACTCCTCGTGGGAGCCCTCCTCGGCGATCTTCCCGTCGTCGATCACGTAAATCTTGTCGGAATTCTTCAGCGTGGAGAGCCGGTGCGCGATGGCGATGGTCGTGCGGCCCTTGCAGAGCACGAAGAGCGCCTTCTGGATCTCCTGTTCCGATTCCGTGTCCACCGACGAGGTCGCCTCGTCGAGAATGAGGATGCGCGGATCGCACAGCAGGGCGCGGGCGATGCTGATGCGCTGGCGCTCGCCGCCGGAGAGCCCGGCGCCGTTTTCGCCCAGCTTCATGTCGTACCCGTTCGGCCGGCGCGCGATGAAGTTGTGGGCGTTGGCCGCCTTGGCGGCGTCCATGACGGCCGAGGGGGCCGCGTCGGGCCGGCCGTAGGCGATGTTCTCGGCGATGCTGGCGCGGAACAGGAACGACTCCTGCAGCACGAGGCCCACGTTCCGGTGGATGTCCTCCGAGGACATCTTGCGCACGTCCACGCCGTCGAGCAGCACCTCGCCCTCCTGCACGTCGTAGAACCGGCAGATCAGGTTCACCAGGGTCGTCTTGCCCGAACCGCTCTTGCCCACGATGCCGATGAACTGGCCGGGCTCGATCTTGAGGGAGACGTTTTTCAGGATCGGCCGGTAGGGATCGTAGCCGAAGGTCACGTTGCGCAGCTCCACCGAGCCCTTGACCTCCTTGACCGGCACCGGATGGGGATCCTCGGGCAGGGTCAGGGACGAATCGAGCACCTCGAAGACGCGCTGGCCGGCGGAGAGGAACCCGGTCACCCAGTTGGAGAACATACTGAGGGCCGACACCGGGCCGTAGAACATGCCCATGTAGCCGAAGTAGGCCATCAGCGTGCCGAGCGTAATCTTGCCCTCCAGCACCATGCGGCCGCCGGCGAACCAGATAATGAGGCCGCCCAGGCCGAAGACGAAGCCCATGATCGGGTTGAAGGTGGCCATGCTGATCTCAACCGCGCGGCGCGAGCCCTGCATGTAGCCGGCCGCGGAGCTGAAGCGGGCCTTTTCGCGATCCTCCTGCCCGAACACTTTGACCAGCCGGATGCCCTGCAGAAGGCCGGTCAGCAGCTGGGCCATCTTGGACTGGCTGTCCCAGAGACGGTAGTAGCGCGGATAGATGTGGCTCCAGAAGAAGGTGGTGCCGATCACGACGAACGGAATGGGCAGCATCACCAGCAGCGCCAGTTGCCAATTCATGGAGAAGAGCACGGCCCCGATGCCGACCACCAGCAGCAGGTTCAGCAGGAACCCGTGGGCCACCTGCACGACGAAGCCCTGGAAGTAATCCACGTCATAGAGCACGCGGCTCATCAGGTTGCCGGCCGAATGGCGGTTGTAATACTCCACGCTCATGCCGATCAGCTTGTTCTGCAGCTTCTCGCGCAGGTCCTTGGTGATCCGCGTGCCGATGATGCTGCTCACCCGGCCGATGAACACGTTGCTGGTGTGGCGCAGGGCGGAGGCCGAGACCAGCCCCACGAGAATCATCACAAGCATGCCGAGCCGGTCGTCCAGCGACAGGTGGCCCTGTCCCGATAATAGCTTGTCCAGAAATCCCTGGAAGCCGCCGCTCGCCGCCGACGCCCCGGCGCTGACCGTCTCGGGGTTGGCCTTGAGCACCCGGTCCACGAGGAACCGCGTCAACTGCGGGGGGATCAGGTCCAGCGACACGCCCAGGACCATCATGCCCAGCAGGGCCAGGATGCTCGCCCAATAGGGTTTCATCAGCATCAGGGTGCGCGAAAAAATGCCCTTGCTCCCCGTGCAGCGCGGACAGTTGGCCTTCAGCCCCGGCAACGGCAGCCCGCAGGCGTGACAGATCGTTTCGCTGGGCCTTTTCAGGGCCGCCACATCGAAAGGCTGCCCCTTGATCTTGCGGTCCAGCTGGGCTTGCACCCGGGAGAAGATTTCACGCAGCCCGTTGCTGAAGCGGATAACGTCCACGTACATTCCGTCCATCAGCAGCTGCAGAAACATGCTGCCGACAGTCTGGAAATTCCGGACCTTCGTGGCTTCCGCCAGCTTGAACGGGCCGCTCAGCACGGAGGCCGCGGGCGCGCGGTCCGCGGCGAGCACCACCGCCTCCCCGGCCGTCACAACCAGCCACGCCACACAGGTGCGGCCTTCCAGGTCCAAATCGCTGCGCACGCAAACGAGGCCATCTGCTTCGAGAATGCCGGCCGCCTTGGCGGCTTCCTGAATGGAGGGAGGTATCTTGCCTTCGAGCACTTCCGGCCGCATCCCGAGCATCTCGGGCTTGGCCTTCCAGAAAAGTTTCATAATCAGCCCCTTCGGAAAGAGTCCGAAGGAATAGGGTCCTTAGGATGTTTGAGAACGACTATAGGCGATTGCCCCCTTGGAAATCAAGCATATCCACGCTATCCGTTCGCGCCCGAATCTGATACTGTTGAAAAAGTCGCCGAACGAACCGGATTTTTCTCATGCGCGTTATCCTCCATCTCGATATGGACGCTTTCTTCGCGGCCATCGAACAGCACGACCGGCCCGAATTACGGGGCAAGCCGGTGGCGATCGGCGCGGCGCCCGACCGGCGCGGCGTGGTGTCCACCGCCTCCTATGAGGCCCGGAAGTTCGGCATTCATTCCGCCATGCCGTCCCGCACCGCCTACCGCCTCTGCCCCGAGGCTGTTTTCGTGGAGCCGCGGATGTCCCGATATGCCGAAATTTCAAGCCGGGTCATGGCGATCCTGAACGACTTCAGCCCCGATATGGAACCCGTGTCGGTGGACGAGGCTTTTCTGGATCTGGGCGGCGTGCTGCATTTCTGGCCCTCCGCCGAAACGCTGGCCCGCAAACTCAAGGAGCGCATCCGCACGGAACTGGGCCTGACCGCCTCCGTGGGCATCGCGCCCAATAAATTCCTGGCCAAGCTGGGGAGCGACTTGAACAAGCCCGACGGCCTGACCCTCGTGCCGACGGACCCGGAGGCCATCGTGCAATTTCTCGCCCCCCTGCCCGTTTCGCGGATCTTCGGAGTCGGCGAGGTTACTGAGCGGGCGCTTAAAAAGCACGGCATCAAAACGATCGGCCAGCTGCAGGCCACGCCCCGGGCCCACTTGGCGGCCCTGTTCGGCGGCCTGTTCGCGGACCAGCTCTACTCCCTGGCCCGAGGACTGGACGACCGGCCCCTCGTCATGGAATGGGAGGAGAAAAGCATCTCCAACGAAACCACCTTCGAGGAGGATTGCGCCTCACGCGACATCCTGCGGCAGACCCTGCTGGAGCTGGCCGAGCACGTGGGCCGGCGCCTGCGCCGCCACGGCAAGCTGGCCCGCACGGTCCAGATCAAGGCCCGGTTCCCGGACTTCCGGACCATCACGCGGCAGGCCGCGCTGCCTGAGCCGACGGACACCGACCGCGACCTGATCCGGGCCGGGTTCACCCTTTACGAAAAGGCGGGCCTGCAGGGGCCCCTTCGGCTGCTGGGCTTCGGCGTTTCCAATCTGATGGCGCCAAGGGAGGGCCCGGTCCGCCAGCCCCTGCTGTTCGAGGAGCCCCGGCCCGAGAGGCGCAAAAAAGACAAGCAGCTCGACAAGGCCGTGGACGATTTGAGGAACAAATTCGGCGAAGACATCCTCAAACGCGGCGGCGTGTGAGCAAACGGCTCTTTTTCAGATAATCACCCTTGCGCCTGTTTTTAATTTTGATATAGTACCACTTTTCTACGCATAGAAACATAGGAGGTCATAATGAGGCTTGGCATTGCGGACCCCTCGGTCTTTCTGGCATATATTCTCTCCCTTGCAAGCTCCGTGCTCTGTATCCTCTATGGCTTGTTCAACTGGAATAAAGGCGACCAGGCCGTCCAGCCCGAAGATGTGAAATGGGCCAAGGAAGAAAAAGAAGAAGTCGAGGAAGTGCTGACCCCCCGCTAATCCCCCATAAGGAACCCCCATGGATCTCTTTACCATCATCGTCCTGCTCGTCTACCTGTTCGCCACCGGCTACCTCGGCTACCAGGGCTACCGCCAGACTAAAACCGCCACCGATTACCTCGTCGCCGGCCGAAACGCCAACCCCGTGGTCATGGCCCTCTCCTACGGCGCCACCTTCATCAGCACCTCCGCCATCGTCGGCTTCGGCGGGGTCGCCGCCAACTTCGGCATGGGCCTGCTCTGGCTGACCGTGCTCAATATCTTCGTGGGCATCTTCATCGCCTTCGTCGCCCTCGGCAACCCAACCCGCCGCATGGGCCACCACCTCGACGCCCATACCTTCCCCGAACTCATGGGCAAACGCTACAACAGCCGCTTCATCCAAATCGCCTGCGCCGCCATCATCTTCTGCTTCATGCCCCTCTATGCCATGGCCGTCATCATCGGCGGGGCCGAGTTCATCGGGCCCATCTTCCATATCTCCTACAACGCCGCCCTCTACCTCTTCGCCATCATTGTCGCCGCCTACGTCATCGCCGGCGGCCTCAAGGGCGTCATGCTCACCGACGCCCTCCAGGGTGCCATCATGCTCGTCGGCATGCTCATCCTCCTCTTCGTCACCTACCACACCCTCGGCGGCGTCACCCCCGCCCACCAGGCCCTCACCGATATGACGGACTCCGTCCCCAAACCTCTCGTTGCCATGGGCCACCAGGGCTGGACCGCCATGCCCGCCTTCGGCTGGGCAACCCCCGGCGCCACCGGCGCCGACGCCACACAGTACAATCTATGGTGGATCATGGTCTCCACCATCGTCATGGGCGTCGGCATCGGCGTGCTCGCCCAGCCCCAGCTGATCGTCCGCTTCATGACCGTCAAGTCCAAGCAGTCCCTCAACCGCGGCGTCGCCGCCGGCGGACTCTTCATCCTCTGCATGACCGGCATCGCCTTCGTCGTCGGCGCCCTCTCCAACGTCTACTTTGCCAAGAAAGAAACCATCGCCTGCCGCATCGTCGACGACCAGGCCCTGCTCGACCCCGGCCCCGACGGCAAGGGCAAGCTCGCCCTCATCGCCCCCGATGCCCCCGCGGAAATCAAGGCCCGCGCCAAAACGTTCGTCGCCTACCGCATGTCGGGCGAAAACGAGGACCAGCCCCTGCGCTACCTCCTGAAAACCCCCGCTATGGTCATCGAACGCGGAACCGCCGGCGCCACAGCCGACCGCATCAAGCCGGGCCTCATCTCCCTGAGCCGCACCATCACCGCCGGCACCGCCATGCAGGGGAACACCGACACCATCATCCCCAACTTCGTCAACAGCGCCATGCCCAAATGGTTCGGCGTGCTCTTCCTGATGACCCTGCTCTCCGCCGCCATGAGCACGCTCTCCAGCCAGTTCCATACCATGGGGACGGCCATCGGCCGCGATGTGTTCGAAACCGTGACCGGGGGCCACTCCTCCCGCAGCGTCATGATCACCCGCCTGGGCATCGTCGTCGGCCTGATCGTGGCCATCACCCTGGGCAAGACCGTGCGCGGCAACATCGTCGCCCTGGCCACGGCCATCTTCTTCGGACTCTGCGCCGCCTCATTCCTGCCTTCGTTCCTGGCCGGCCTCTTCTGGCGGCGCATGACCCGGTCCGCCGCCCTGGCCTCGATCCTCGTGGGCTTCCTCACCAGCGCGTTCTGGTCGGTTTTCGTCAACGGCAAAACCGCCGCCAGCCTCGGCCTCTGCAAAGCCCTGGTCGGAAGAGACTCCTTGCTCACCGCTTCCTTCAGCCCCACCTGGGCCGTCGTGGATCCCCTCATCGTCGCCCTGCCCCTCTCGGCGCTCACGGCGATCGTCGTCGCCCTCCTCACCAAACCCCTGCCCGCCGACTACGTGCGCTACTGCTTCGGCGGCTCCAGGCCGCAGTAAAACCATTGCGTTTGGATGCCCTCCGCTTTAAGCTCATAGGGGTCAAGTCCCGACAAACGACAAAACTTTCGGTACCGCTCAACCATCGCGCCCAGGAGATCGAGAAAATGAAGCCGGTCAGCCTTGTCATAATACAACCGCTCGCCCTTCCAGCGCCGCGCCGTAACAGGGTGAGTCAATTATTTTTGTCGTTTGTCGGGACTTGACCCCTAGCGCCGTTGATCCGTGAGTTTCCTAAGAAATAACGATTTTCGGGCTTGAAACTGACGAACTCGGGCTAGCGCCGAAGCGCTCCATATATTTAAAGAAACTTGGGCTAGGTGAAATAGGGGATGCCCCCGTTAATGTCGTTAAACCATGGCCTGCCATGAGCAAGTGAGCCGCAGGCGAACGCGTCGAATGGTGGGCACTGCAGGGATTGAACCTGCGACCTCCTGCGTGTGAAGCAGGCGCTCTCCCACTAAGCTAAGTGCCCAAAAATCGAAGAGTGTCAAAATATAGAGTATCCTCGCCCAATCCGACAAGCTTTTAATCACCGCGCCCGTATCGGTCCGGACCCGGGGGGATAGGGCAGGCTCTTCACAGTTGGAACAGCCGGACAGCGTTCCCGCGTGCGATCTTTTCAAACACGGCTTCAGAAAGATCGCCCGCATCCCGGAGCTTGATCAGAAACCCCGCCAGCGGCAACTTCTGGGTCGCATAGCAAATGTCTGTGCCGAACAGCAGCCGATCCTGGAATTCGTTCAAAAACCGAACGGCATGGGCCGGGTCGCGCGCCAGCGCGTTAAATCCGCTGCCCGCGGAGAGGTCGCCATACAAATTCCCATACCGCCGGAAGAGCCGGGGCACAGCCCCCTCGTCCCGCACCGGATACCCGGGATACCCGCCGCGGTCGGTCTCCGCGTCGGGTGGTCCCGCAGCGTGGCTTCCAGCTGCGGCAAGCCGGGGTCGTCATAAAACCCGTACCGTTCGTCCACGCGGTCCGCGATATCGAAGGTGAACGTCATCCCGGTGGCCGCGATGTGCTTGAACAGATTTTGGCAGCGCGGGTCGGAGAACGGCAGGTTGGGCATGACTTCGCCCACGATCCGGCAGCCGCGCCTCTGGTAATGGCGCAGCCCGATATCCAGCGGGGCCTCCTTCGAATTGCCGATGCCGCGCGGATCGATGTTGCAGCAGGGAATCAGCCGGCCGCCCTAGCGGTCGCACATATCGAGGCAATCCTCGTTGGACTGCGGCAAGTAGACCTCGGGCCCGATCAGCGGCAGCAGAAAGCCCCGCTCGATCTGCAATTCGTCATACCGCCGCAACACCTCATCGGGCGTGGCAAACACGGTGGTCCCGTCGGCGGCGGGACATTCCGGCCTGTAGGCATGCGCGTGAATATCGATAACCATTTTTCTACCTTCTTACGCCCGGCGGACCAGCCGGGCTTTTCCCATCCAGCCCTGGGGCTGGGCGGGATACAACAGTTGCAGGCGATTGCCCGCGGTTGAACTGACGGTCAGCTCGAACACATTCTCACCCGGCTTCAGGCCCGGGAGATTCCAGCGCCACGGGCCCCAGGCTCGCGTCCCCCTATCCAGTCCATTGACAACCAGCTTCGCGCTGTCCATCACCTCCTCCAGCTCAAGAGCCCACTGCCCGTCGGCCAGGCTCTTTTCCGGGAGGGTCTCGGTCCAGCGGTACACGCCCTCGCCCATGAAATGGGCCAGCCCCATCTCCAGCCACCCCTTGGGCGACACCGCGACAGGCGCGTCGGACTCCACGACCGGCTGCCCTTTCCGGAGCCACACCTGGAAGGCCCCCTCCAGCCAGACCGGGCAGAGAAGCCCTTCCATGGCGTTCTTGACCTGGAAGCGGAACTCCAGCACATTTTTCCCCCGGCGCACGTTGGTCACCGGCACGCGCAGGGGCGTAATCCCTGAAAAGGGGAAATTCAACAGAGCCGATATTTTGCGCCCGTTGAAGAAAAGCTGGAACTGGCCGCGCGCGCACCGCGGATCCAGCACCAGTTCCGTTTTCTTCAGGGCCGCCTTGGAGGTGAACGTGAACTGGTATCGCAGGTCCGACTGAGCCACCGTGCTCTCCACGGGCATGCCACCGGCGAACGTCTGAAACAGTTCGGAGGCCTTGTAATCCTTGAACCGCTGCCAGAACGGCTGTGGATAAAGCCGATCCTGCGCCGGCCGGCCCTTCAGGACAATCCGGCAATGATCCAGCCGCAGGCCGTTCGGGCCGAGCCGTTCGAAAGCGGCACCGCCGCCGGCCGGGTGGGCCGCGATCAGGCGCGGATACCCCGCCGGAGCAGGCCCCCGCGTGAAGAGCCCGCAGCCGTAACCCGGCACGCTCCAGCGGGTGGCGGCGGGAGTCCGGACCGCGCAACCGTCCGCCAGAAGCGGATCGGGATTCCAGGCCGACCCGTTTTCGTCGGAGAGCGTAAAGACCCGCGCCGCTTTGGAAATATTCACCGCAAAGAGCCGCTCGGTGCCGTCCTCGGCCTGGAACCGGCGCACATAACATTCCCTTGCCTGGGGCCCGCCGACCGCGGCCTGGGCGGGCAAATTACCGCGGCACCAGGCCCGCGAGGGCTCGCGCTCGAGGCGGATTTCTCCGGCCGGCGCGGGGGCTTGGACGAGCGGGCCGGACTCCTCCGCCAGCTTGGTCGGACCGCCCCCGAACCACACCACATGCGTGCCCCCGACCGCCGCCTCCTGCAATCGGCGAAAGGCGGGGCCGCTCATGATGCCGCCCGCCGGCACCAGCACGGTTTTGTAGGTGCGCGCGCCAAAGGTCAGTCCGTTTGCCCCGACCGTCGCGGTGGCGGCATCGGCCGCCTCAAGGGCATGAATGCCGACTTGCGCCTGGAGACAGCGCAGAATCGTCAACCACAGCGACCGGCGCAGGGGGATCAGGGGCCGGTTATCCATCCCCTGCCCCCAGATCCAATAGGCCGTGACATTGTCCAGGATGGCCACCTCGGCCTGCTCCACCCCGCCGTCCATCACGGCGTCGCACTGCTCGAGCCAGGCGTTGACGGCGCCCGTGCCGCGGAAGAGACTCGAGTTGGGGCCGAAGTCGGGCGGGGCCTCTAGGTTCGTGATGCCGTCCAAGGTGTTCCAAAAACCGTGGGTGATGAAGCGGTCCACGCCGAGCATCTTTTGCCAGGCATAGATCTGGCGGGTCTGGCGCGTGGTGATGCTCCAGTCGCCCAGCGCCTGCGATTCGCCGGCGGCATACCGGCGGCCGGACTGGCTCTTGACCGAGCCCGCTCTCAGGCTGCCCAGGTTGAGGGTGGGGCTCGACTCATCGCCAACGGCGGGCACGATCACATCGCAGCCCGGCAGACAGGCCGCCTCCTGGATCGGGTCGTCCTCGGGCGATAAGTGGCCCGCAAGGTGAAGGTTGTGCCGGTCGCACCAGCTGCGGTAGGGCCGGACAAAGCCGTCCAGAAAACGGTCCATGATCCAGCGCCGGTAATCGATGCGGGTGCGCAGGGTGAAATCGTCCAGCGGATCGCCGAAAAGCTGATGCACCCGCTGGTGGAGATCGTAACCAAACCGCGCCTGAAAAGCGGCGAAGAGATCCCTGGTGAACGGCGCGCCCCCGTGCGGCTTGGCCTCGTCCGTGAAAATGCCGGGAATGCTTTTCCCAAAATGGGAACCCACGGCCTCGGCGTAGGGATCCAGGCCGAGCCGCTGGAAAACCCCGAACGTCTCGGGTTGCAGCAGGTCGGGCAGGCTGCCCCACGGCCCGTCGGCGCCCCCGAAGCCTTCCGTCACGGCGCAGAGCTTGTACCCCGCCGGCACCTCGGGCACCCGCAGGGCGTGGAACAGGCGGACGGCGTCGCCGCGCACGCAGCGGAAGAGCGGGGGTTCGCTATAATAATGCCGGCTGTCCCACTCCGCGGCAAACCAGTCGGCGCGCACGGGCCCGACGCCGCCGGTCAGATCCCGGGCGTGCAGCCCCGCCTTCAGGGGGGCCAGGCCGGCCCAGATGACGCGCTGGCGGCCGATGAACCACAGCTCGCCGGGCTTCAGGTTCGCGGGCTTGTCAATGAGCTCCATGTGCCGCGCGCGCAAGTCGGGCCGCTCGGCCATGACCAAGCCGCCCGCTGCGCCGCTCGGATAGGGATCCTCGTCGTAAAGCCAGAGCTTCATGCCGAGCCGTTCGGCCTCCTCCACCACGGCCCGGATCATCTCAAACCATTCCGTGGAGGCAAAGGGAACAAGGTTGCCCGGGCGCGGATGAAGGGTCAGCGCCTTGATGCCGCCCGCCTGGCAGCGGCGCAAAAACGCTTTTTTTTCTTCCACCGTGGACGCGTCGCAAAGCATCCAGAAGGGCATCAACCCGCCTTGAATTCGATCAACCGGTTGCATGGCCGCTCCTTTCG
This sequence comes from Kiritimatiellia bacterium, assembly GCA_046484345.1. Taxonomy (GTDB): domain Bacteria; phylum Verrucomicrobiota; class Kiritimatiellia; order CAIKKV01; family CAIKKV01; genus CAIKKV01. The sequence continues at coordinate 11,103 of JAWOJA010000096.1, read as the reverse complement.
TTAGTCCGTGCCCCCCCGGCTCCGCCAATCGCGGCGCAGACCGGGAATCAGCTTGAGGGCGTTTTTATAATAGATCTTGGCCAGCACCGCGCGGGGCAGGCCGATGCCGTGGATGTGCCACCGCAGCCGGTTGAACGTGCCATCGTAATCGGGACAGGCGAAGTGCTCGTCGAACGTCTCGAGAAACCGGAAATAACAGCGGTACATCGCCTCGGAGGCGGGCATGTCGCTGCCGAAAAAGATCCGGTCCTGATGGCGGATGAAAAACTCCCGCGCCCGGCGGGGCTGGCGGCCGAATTCGTCGAGCCGCGCCGAAAAGTCGATGAAGACGTTGGCGTTTTCGTCCAGCAGGCGCGTCACGTAGGCGAGGTTCTCAGGCCAGTTGCCGCCATGCGGAAGCAGGAAGGTCGTGCGCGGATGGCGGCGGATCAGCCGGTCGCGCCGCTCCAGCAATTCGCTCTTGCGGGGAAACTTGGGATCCGCGAAGGACCAGTCGGGAAACTTGATCAGCGTGTCATAGTGCTCGTTGTCGGGCGTGACGGGATCGAAAAATCCGACGGGATCGGATTGGTGCATGAGCACGGGAACGCCCAGCTCCGCGCAGGTGTCCCAGACCGGCCCCAGGCGGGGATCGTCCAGCCGCACCAGGTTCCCCTCGCCGTCCCGGTATTTGAGCCCCAAATCCTTGAGGATTTTCAACCCGCGCGCCCCGAGGGCCACATGCTCGCGCAGCAGCCCCACGTTGTGCCGGACAAAGGCGTCGGCATCGGTGAAGAGCGGCCGGTCCACGGGGGAGGAAAAACCGGCCGTGGTGAAGCAGAAAAAGCGACCCGGGTGACGATCCCGGCAGTGGCGGTTGAAGTCGGTCAGGTCGCCGGATTCGAACTGATAGCCGCCGCCGGCGAAGCGGATGTTCAGGTTGGCGGTCAGGTCGGCATAAAGGACCACGCCACAGGCGTCCATGACGCGAACGACCGCCTCCACCTTGTCCCACCCGCCCCACAGATGATTGTGGGCGTCGATAACGGGGAAAGCGGCTTTTTGCGGCACATGCTCCTCGCGCACCAGATAACAGGTCGGCATAATGGTATCCCTTCGTACCCCAAAGCCTACCCGAGCGGCCCGGGGGGTGCAACCCCGGAAATGGCGAATATCCCGGGCTAAAAACCCGAATTCTTTTCCGCCTGCCTCAACTCCCGGATTCCTTCATCTCGGGTGACGAGACCGGCCCCCCCGGCCGCAAACCATTCCTTCATGCGGCGGTCGCCGAAATCGAGATTGCGACTCACAGCGTACGCGGCGTAGTAAGAGGGGTCAAACCACGGGTGGTCAAGGTTCAGGACGTTGGAAACCATGCTGGAAACGGAACCCGCCAGGCACCCGGTCCAAAAAGGAAGGCACACGGTACGAAACATCTTCCTCGGCATGAACATCTCGATCAAAATCCGGTAATAATCGTCAACACTTGTGTGTTCGTCATCCAGCACATTCACGGCCCGGCCCGCGGCCCGCGGCAATGTGGCCGCCAGAAAAATCGCCGCCGCCACGTTTCGGACGTGCGCCAGGGGCCACCGGTTCCGCCCCCGCCAAGGCCCAAAATGCACAATCCAGGGTGAATGCTTCAAGAATTCAACGACCCGGGGCATCAAGGTCCGGTCCCCAGTTCCCCAAACGAAAGCCGGACGCACAATGGACCAGCCCTCCTGAGGCAGTTCCTGGCGAAGGACCATTTCAGCGGCTATTTTATTGGCAGGATAGGAATTGGCCGGATACGCCTTGAGCGGCAGTTCGTCCTCCCCCTCCCCGTGAAAATCCCGCAATCCATAAACATCCGTGGTGGACACCAGCACCATGCGCTCCGAACAGTACTCCCGAGCAAGCCGGGCCACCTCCCGCGCGGAATCCACATGACTGCGGCGAAAGGCCGAAGGCCAGCCGACGTCCGAGGCGCGCCCCGCGGCATGGATCACGACATCCAGTCGCATCTCTCTCTTCTTCATTACCTCCGCCAACGCGCCCTTGAAAGTGGACGCATCCGCCGCATCCCCCCGGAGCAGGGTCGCGGTTCCCCGCGCGGCAAATTGTTCCAACGCCGGGCTGGTCCGTCTGTGGATCAACGCCAGGACATGCCAGCCCTCCTTGATAAAGAAGGCGGCCGCCGCTCCGCCGATAAACCCCGAGGCGCCTGTGATCAGCGCGCACTTCACGAGACAATCCCGCGCCGCCGGCCGGAGGCGGAGAAAACACCCAGCGCTTGGTCCATGTCGTGGCGGGTCAGCGCGCTCATGACGCTGACGCGCAGGCGGCACTCCTTGCGGCGAACGGCGGGATAGGTGACCACGTTCGTGAAGACGCCGTTTTTCCGCAAGTCATTATGAAAAGCCGCAAGCTTGTCCTCATCGCCGACGATGACAGGAATGATCGCCGATTCCGTGGAGCCGGTGTTGAATCCGAGCGCATCCAGTCCGGCGCGGAGATAGCGGACGTTTCCCCACAGCTGCGCCCGCCCCGCCGCGTCCTCCCGCATCAGCTTGAAAACCTCGATCAACCCGGCCACGATCGGTGCGGGCATGCTGGTGGAGAAGAAATAGGTGCGGGCGTAATAGCGCAGGTAGCGGACCAGCGCCGCCGAGCCCGCGACATAACCCCCGACCGCCCCGGGCGCCTTGCTCAACGTGCCGTACGTGATATCCACGCGTCCCTGGCAGCCGCACTTTTCCGACGTACCGCGTCCGGTTGGCCCGATAACGCCCACCGCATGCGCCTCGTCCACCATCACGCGCGCTCCGTACCGGGCCGCCAGTTCCACGATCTGCTCGAGCGGCGCCACGTCGCCGTCCATGGAAAAAACACCGTCGGTCACAATGAGGCGGCCCTTTACGGCCGCGGGCAACCGCTGGAGCAGCCTCTCCAGGTGCCGCATGTTGCGATGCAGGAAAACGCCGCACGTGGCGCCCGACAAAATCGTGCCGTCAAAAATCGAAGCATGGTTGGCCGAGTCGTTCAGCACGACATCCCCCGCCCCGCACAGGGCGGAGATGACGCCCACATTGCCCGAATAGCCGCAGGGGAACAGGATCGCCTCCTCAGCCCCGTAAAAGACCGCGATCTGCCGCTCCAGTTCGCGGTGCAGCGGGCTCGTGCCGGCGTACAGGGACACAGCCCCCATGCCGTAGCCATACCGCTCAAGGGCCTCCCGGGCCGCGGCAACAACCCGGGGATGGGTGGTCAGGGAAAGATAGGAATTCGATCCCAGCATGATGGCTTCGTGGACGGTCCCATCGTTTTCTCTAATGGGAACACGACCCGTAACCGGGCCGTCAATCTGGAGGCCGAGTCCGTCGAGAAATCCGGGCGCGGCGTTTTGGAGATAGGCGTCCAACTGGTTGACTTTCTCGAACAGGTCCGCGCCGCCGTTGCGCGGAGCGAAATCCTCGAAATGCCGTTCGGCTCCTTCGGTCTCTTTCGCCTTCATGCTTCTTCTTTCCTCGTTTCAAATACACAGCGAACCGGGTTTGGCGCATCGCAGCGGATCGTGCAGATATTGCAATTCCGGCAGGAGGACCGATCGACAAGCCGACCCCGGAGTTTGAACGGCAAGCCCGGATCCCTCAACAGGGGCCGGCAAAGGCCCACCGCATCCAGGCCGCGTTGCGTCAGGCATTCCTCCATCGCCGGACGGGCGCGGAGCCCCCCGACGGAATAAACGGCCATATCCAGACCAGCCTTGACGGCCGCCGCGGCGGAAACATTGTAGTTCTCGGAAAAAGGGATCCAGCGCCGCTTATAGGACCGCATCCGAAAACGTTTCCACAAAGCCAGCCACAGCCGGGGCATCCGGTTGAACAGCGGATTCACCTGGAAAACGAGATCGACCGGGCAATCTCCGCGCATAATATTCAACGCGTATTCCATGGTGCCGTAACTGATCTCCACCGCATCCACACCGCGGGCCGCGAGCCGCCGGGCCGTCTCGCGTGTTGTCGCAAGGCCGATCCCCGGCTTGCGGTCTTCCTCCGCGCTTAATTTGACGAGGACTGGGAAGCCGTTCCCGCATCGCTCCCGAACGGAGTCGATGATCGTCTCGAGAAAAAGAGGGCCGTCCGCCCACCGGTCGCGCCGGGTATTGGTCCAGGGGGAAAGAAACTGGTGGACCAGATAGCCGTGGGCGGCATGGATCTGCACGCCGTCGAACCCGGCGGCCCGGGCGCGGGCGGCGGCGAGGGCGAATTCGGACGCCACCGCCGGGACCTCGTCTTCCCGCAGCGCGGATACGGTTTGCTTAAAATAGGTACAGGCCCGACCGGAGGCGGCGCGGACCGGAAGGCCCGTATTTTCACGGCGGGTCTGCCGGCCGGCGTGGGCCAGCTGCATGAAGAGCGGCGTCCCCGGAGCGGCGGTTTTTACCAGCCCGACAACATCGCTCCAGACTCGCTGTTTTTCTTCGTCATCCATCCCGCACTGACGAGGCTGCATCGCACGGCCGGACTGCGAAACAAAAACGAATCCCGTGATGATCGCCCCCGCACCGCCGCGCGCCAGATCCGTGTAGAGGCCCGCCAGTTCCGAGCGCGGCAGCCCCTTCTCATCCCCCAACCCCTCGTAGGTGGCGGAGCGGATGATCCGATTGGGAAGCGTAATCCGGGGAAGCGCGAGCGGTTGGAACAGCACATCCTTCATCGGCCGCCGTCCCCCGCCAATTGAAACGCCAGCCGGACGACCGCTTCCCGGTATTCCTTCCTCCCGGCGGCCCGGGGACACGGCGGCGGCCCAAAAAAAAGCCGAGGGCGGCCGTTCTTACCATGCAGGAAGATGCCGGATTCGGCGCTGGGCGTCACTTCGCCGATCCGGGTCAATCCCTTCTCACGCCATTCCTGCAGTCGAACCGTTTCCCCCTTCACGGGCGCCATTGCCAGCAACTCATATTCGCCCGCCCCGCCGAGCAACGCCGCCACGGAAGGAATATCGGATGCCTGAGTAAAAGCAAGAACGGCGGGGGCCAGGGGAATGGCCGCCAAATCCAAATCCCAGCGCATGCCGGGATTCAGGCTGTGCAGCGTCCACAAGGATTCCATCAGCCCCCCGCTCGTATCCATACATGCCGTGGCATGAGCGCGAAGCAGCCGCGATTCCGAAAGCCGAAGCTCAAAGGGCGGGGGCGGCTCGTTTCGGAAGGCGGCCAGGTTGGCATCGCCCAGCTGACCGGTTATCCACAGGGCTTGCGGAAGCGTCGGCAGCCGGCGCGTCAGCGGCGCCGCCGCCGGCCCCATGGCAAACCCGCAATAGCGCCACGGATCGGACAGGCCCGTGTCCCCCCCGCACAGGAAACAGCCAGCCCGGTCCAGCACCGAACGAACGCCGTCCATCAGCCCCCGAATAACGGCGTTCGAAACATCGTGCGGCAGGGAGACAGCCTGCATGTAAAAGGCGGGGTCCGCCCCCGCCGCCAGCAGGTCGCTCAAGGTGGCCGTTGCCAGGTTGGCGCCCGTCAGTTCGGGGCTATCCAAACTGAACAAGTCCTCCTGCGGACTGAAATCATCCAGGGTCAGCGCCCATGTTTCCCCCCCGATCGCGACCAGTTCCGCATCGCTTTCAAAAAGGGCGTTGGCCTGGTCCGGACTACGCCGGAACCGGGCCGCCATCTCCCGGATCATGGCCCACTCGTTCATGCCGCCCCCTTGATCAGATTCAAGGCGCCCGGAAGAATCCGGATCTCCGCCGGAAGAAATCCCCGGGGGTCGCCGTCAAATTCGATTTCGCATTTTTCCCGGGCGCTCAGCCGGATATGCGCGCACGCCCGGATGGACACAGCGGAATCCTCGACGGCGCGACCGGAATAAAAGGCGGGCAGCAGGGCGCACAACCCCCAGCGGCTTTTTCCTTGAATGGCGACCAGCCAAAGCAGCCCATCGTCGGGCTCCGCGCTCACATTCAAACGCAGACCCGATGCCATAAATGGGTTTTTAAGGATGGAGAAATTGTTCACGGCCGGCCAGGCAGCGGACTCCCCGTCCACCGCCCCTTCCAACGCCATCGGATGCGAGACCGCCAGGGCGTGACCGACCGCCACGGCCGTGCCCAGACGGTCGCCCAGAAACCGACGCAGCCGGTTGGAAAGTCGGGCGACCGGAGCGCCCAGGCCAATGTTGCATCCGCATCCGAAATGGGCGAGCGCCGCAGAGCCGTCGGCTGTAGAATAGGTGATGCGCACCGCGTCCGTTTTTTGGGCGCATCCCTTTAGCAGGAGCGGCAAGGCGGCGGCAGGATCCGTCGGTATTCCGTGAAAGCGGCAGAAATCGGGACTGGTTCCCGCATAAAGAACGCCCATCTTCAAACCGGGGCGGCTGGACTGAAGCACGCCGTCGAGCACTTCGTTAATGGTGCCGTCGCCTCCCACCGCCACCACCGTATCGGCGTGGGCGGGCACATCGCGCGCGAGTTGAAAGGCATGACCCATCGACCGGGTGATGCACGTTTCATAATCCGTCCCGGCCATCCGCAACTGCCGCTCCCAGCCTGCCCACAGCCGGCGGCCCCGGCCCGAGCTGGAACCCGGATTCATAATAAGCCACAGGGTCATGAATAAATCCCCAGTTTTCTGTAAACCGGCGTCGCCTCCCCGCGTTTCCAGCGCTCGACCAGTTGCCGAGTGACCGGCCACGGAGTCGGCAGCTGGGTCACATGGTTTTCCTCGGCCAACGCGCGGATGGCATCCGCCTGCGTGCAGCAGAGCCAGTCGCAACAGGGCACCCGGAAGGCCTCGCGCATGCGCCGCAAGATGACGTCGAACGGATCCTCCCGCACGTTTCCAAACGACAGGTTAAGAAATTCGCAAGGCTGAACGTCGCCGGCCGCGCCCACGTAGAAACGATCCACGGCCCCGGCCGTACAACCGAGCACGCCGCGCTGCTCCTCGAACACCTGGGCCGCCAGCGAGGGATAATCCCGGCAGGCCGAACTGTTGTAGCGGACATGAGCCGCCCGGATGCGCCCGATCAGAACGGGATCGGTTTGCATATTGGAACGCTCCCCCATCCACTTTCCAGATGGCTTGGGGTGGATCAATTGGACAAAATCCGCATCCCACACGCGGGCCAGGCCCATCAGGAGGTCCAACCCGCCGGCGCGGATGGCGGGCTCGGAGAGGACCGAATTGAGCGCCACGACATAACCCATGGCCCGGGCCGACCGCACCAAAGCCGCCGCCGTTTCGAAGGAGCCCGACACGCCGGTAAAGGCCTCGTGGACAGCCGGGTCGGAATCGTGCACCGACACCATGAACCCGTACACGCCGGCCGCGCGCAATTCGGCCAGCATGCCGGGCTTGACGGAGGCGCCCGTCGTGTTGACCCAGACTTCGCAGCGGGCATCCAGCGCCTGGACCAGCTTCAACAGGCGGGGATACCGCAGGAAGGGCTCGCCGCCTTCGATGTCGAACATCGCCACGCCGGCGTCGCACACCTGCCGGGCCGTCTGAATGAGAAGCGCCTCGTCAAGATCGGCGCCCCCGTCCAAACGCTGGTAACAGTGGGGACACCGATACGAACAAGCGCGGGTCATGGAGAAAACGATCGTGCTGGGCCCCGGCTCGGGCCGGAGCAGCTTGCTTTCGAGCGCGTAATAAAAAGCGGGCGAGGGATAGGCCGGCAGGTAGAGGTGGAGCTTGTGCCCGCGATCGGTCAGCACCGCTTTGTTGTGGCGGAACACCAGCAGTAGCCGCAGAGCCCGGATGAGAAAACGGAAATAATCGGCGGGTCGTGGAAAGAAAGAACGCCTTTTCGCGTAATAGAGCGGAATCGCGCAGATGATCCGGAGATACAACCGGACCTTTCCGAAACCGGTGACGAACCGCGTCGAGGTCATGATCGGGCGTCCTGGTAAAGATCGAAGAGGAAGCCGACGAACACGTAGCTGGCCGAGAGGAGATAGAGCGCAAGCGTGCCGTTGAAAATGGCGATCAGGGCAATTTGGCCCGCCACGCAGGCCCGGATGTTGGTGACGAGACTGAAGTAGGTCCGTTCCCCGATCGGATGGCTCCAGTAAAGGTAGGCGGTCCAAAACTGCAGGAAGACGGTGATGACCGCGCAAAACAGGAAATCCCGCATGAACAGCACGTCGGAAATGGGCAGCCAGCCGAGGAACTGGAAAGCGACAAATGCCAGGGTCGGCAGAAAAGCGCCCAGCACGCCGGCCTGGCGCGCCACGCGCAGGCCGTACTTGACCACGAACGTGCGTTTGCCGGCGACGGCGTCACCCTTGTAATCCTTAAAATAGGTGTAATAGGTCATCAACCCGTTCAGCAGGGCTACCAGGGCGAAGACGCACAGGCGGTTGCTGGTGAAGACCGGATCCGGCAGGGGGCCGGAGGCGAAAAAGCCGTAGACCGTGCACATGGCGATGGAGAGACCGAAGATAATGTTCCCAAAAAGGGACCAGGCCTTGGCGTATTCGTAAAGCACGTTGAGCAACACGCCCGTGATCAACGGAAACAGGGCCCAGGGATTCAGCCAGAAGGTGATGGCGGCCACGCCGAGCAGGAGGATGCCCGAGACCGCCATGGCCTTGCGGGCGTCAAGCGCTCCCGTCACCATGGGCCGGTTGGGCGCGTTGATGCGGTCTTCCGGCAGGCCGAGGTAATCGTTGACAATCTGGTTGATGCCCCAACTCAGGAATAGCAAGACCAGGATTCCGGCGTGCCGCGGGGAATAGCCTTCCTCGTGCATGCAGAAACGGTAGAAGGATACGCCGATCCAGCCGGCGATGCCGGTGATGAAGGCGTAGTACAACCGCATGGACTTGACATACGCCCAAATGAAATGCCGGCTGATCATTCCCCACGTTCCTTTCAGGCCGAATCCTTTCCATACTATTGAATTGCATCGCTGGACGCAATGGTGGAAGTAAGAGCTCGGGCGCATTGCAGAACTGCTGGTGTTTTATAAAGGGCGCCATGACTTGCGGCATGGTCGAATGTCTGGTGGTTGGATGGGTGGGGGCGGCGTTCCGGCCGTAATCCGGCTGACGGAACGCCGCCCCCGGTTCCACTCGCGCGCCCGCGGCTCTGCCGAGCACGGTCGGGCGGCGCGCGACTTCGGTTTCCGAAGAGCCGCCCTCTATACGCAAAAACAGATCATGCCGAAAAGTCGTGGGGAAAGAGTTGATGCCACCGTTGATTGCGGTGAAGCGTGGCCAAGGCGAGGAAGGCCTCGTCACCTTCCAAACTCCAGAACTGGCCTGTTATTTTGAACCGCCGCTGCTATTGCGAACAAGTTGACTCAACGGCCCCCGATCCAACGGGCTGCCCCAAGCTTTTACCCTTCTTGTAATCCATCCGATCCTTGTTTTGCCGGAAATACGCCAATTCTCGTTTGACCGCTTCACGCTGCTGACGAGTAATCTTTTCAACGGTGTCGCGCAAAGCTTCGAGGCTTTCGATCACATCGAGCGCGCCGTCATTTCGTCGATCCAGGTAATGCAGCAGCGGCCGGACCCATTCCTCGGCTTCCTGAGTGCCGTGGCCATAGAGCTCATGGGCAAGAGCCCAGAGGTGACCCTTAACGTGATAACAGTCCACGCGATGCGTGGCGTCACGGGTGGCCACAAATCCGCGTTCAGCTATCACCGGTCGACCCGATTGGGTTGTCGCGCGCCGGTCCAGATAATCAAAGTAAAGGGGGCCGTGGTCGTGAGCGCCCGTTCAGCCAATTGTACGAGGCCTTTTGCTGTTTTAGTCAGTGCCACGTCGGCTTCCCTCAACGCCAAGGCGCAGATACTCCTGCACCTGCCCCGCAGGCGCCCGCTCATGCAACCCGAGGACCCAATCGACCGGATAAGACCAGGCGTCGCAGCGGCCGCAAAACCCGTAGGCCCGTTTAAAAGGAACCTCGCCCGGCAGTACCAGGTCTGCGACCGCCCGGGGTGCCGATGCGCCGATCCCGACCATCCCGTTCGACATGGCCCTTACGGCAAGCTCTCTTACGTTTACAGGGGCAAACCCGTCTGTCGGTTCGTTCGTGCGGCGTGTGTCGAAGAGCTTTCCAAACAACTCTCCGCGTACAAGCGCTTCCGACCGGCCTCGGAGCCGCGAACGCTCCGTTTCAAAGCCCCGGCCCCGGCAAGGATGGGCTATCGTTTAAAATCACCTACAGTTCTGCAATGCGCCCTAAGAGCTCCCTAAGCTTTAAAACCGCTGGACAACCCAGCCTTGGCCCCGATAATATGCCTAAGTTCAAACGGTTATTCAAAACAGGATCTGATCGTGACATCCAAACAGTTCTACGATTGGCAAACCGCCGGGGGAACCAACGATGTCATGCTTTTGGTGGATTGCCTGGAACGGGCGGACATCGAATGGTGCGCCATCGGCGGCGTTGCAGTCAACCATTGGGCGAAAGAACCGATGGTGACTCAGGATGTGGACTTGGTGGTTGCCGCCGAATCGGTCGACCGCGCCGTCTCCGTGCTGGAAAAAGCCGGCTTCAAGTCCGAACGGTTTCCCTGGTCGATCAACTTCCGGGGCCACTCCAAAGTCAGCGTTCAATTGAACACGGAAGCTTTTTACAACGCCTTCCCCAGTCACTCCGTCCCCGCGGATGTGCATGGCATATTGATGCGGGTCGCCTCGTTGGAAGACACCCTGAAGGGCAAAATGGAGGCTTTAAAAGACCCCGAACGGCGGCAAAGCAAAAAGATCAAGGATTTGAGCGACATCGCGCGGCTGGTCGAAAGCCATCCCCATTTGTGGAGGTTGCTCGATGCCGATCTTCAAAAAACAATTCAACAGCCCCCGGAAATTCCGTAATCCATTTTCCGACCACCGTCACTCTCCGTTGCTTCCCGCATCGCTTTCTGCTTGATTTGAAGTTCGTTGCGGTTGAACATTTCAAGTCGGCCACTCAAGGGAGTTAACCCAAGTTCGTCAGTTTCGAGCGCAAAGTAACTAATTTCATGCCGCGAGCGAGTTCGGACAGCTGAGAGGCCGCGCCGGACACCGGCCCGAAGCAGCCGGTTTGGCGGTCGGCGCTATCCGCCCCTGCCCTCGGGGCGGGAGCGCCTGTCGCCCTCGCGCCCCCGCTCGGGCTCCACCGCCAAAGCGAACTGGCG
>JAWOJA010000017.1:0-10945 GCA_046484345.1 Kiritimatiellia bacterium | reverse complement strand
CTCAGATAATGGACAACGGGGCCTGATATGATAGGATATCCGCCCAAACGCAGAATGGAGCGGCCTGTGATTATCTTTTTGAGTCCGGCGGTGATGGACGCCATTGTTTTTCTTGTCCTTTTCGCGGTGAGCTACGGCGCGGGGGCGCGCGGCATGGACACTCGCCAATGCGCGTGGCTGGGCGGCATCTTCCAGCTCGTCTACATGGCGTGCAGCCTTGGCATCGGCTTCGTGTTGACACGCCGCAACTCCCGCCTGCTGGTGCTGGCCAGCATTGTGGTGGCCGGCCTGGGCGCGGGATTGGCCCTGGCGCTGCAGGCGTACCGCCCCCTCCTGGCCGCCCTCGCCCTTTTCGGCCTTGGCACGGCCATGTTTTTCAACGCCTTCCAGACCTTTATGCGCGGCGAGGCGCCGCCCGGCGGCCTCGCCCGCGCCACCGCCCTTTACACCGCCGCCTGGAGCGGGGGGGCCAGCATCGGCTTTCTGGTCTCGGGCTCGCTATACAAATTGGGCGCCTGGCCCCTGCTCGTGCTGGTCACCGTCGTCAGCGCGGTCATTTTTATTCAGCTGGCCCTGCATCGCTCCAAGCCGGGCCACGAGCAATCGGCCGATGATCATGTGGAGGCGGCGCCCGACGGGAATGCGGGCCTTCATGAAGCCTTCGTGGGCGTGGCCTGGGTGATGATTTTCACGGCCATGTTCGTGCAGCGGCCGCTTCAGACCTTCTTCCCCGCCCAAAACGGCCGTGAGGGCGTGGCCGCCGCCCTGGTCGGCATCCCGCTGTTCCTCCATATGTTCCTGCAGGCCGTTTCGGGCGGGCTCATGCTGAAGATGCGCCGCTGGCTCTATCGGCGCGACATCCTGGCCGCCATCCAGCTTTCGGTCGCGGCCATCCTGGCCTGGCTGTGGCGGTTTCCCTTCTTTGCCGTGACCGCCACGGGAATCGCGGTGCTGGGCCTGTGGGCCGGGTTCATGTATTTTTGCGCCGTCTTCTACGCTTCCAACGCGGGCAACCGCTCGCGCAATATCGGCGTCAACGAATGCCTGGTGGGACTCGGCTCCTTTGCCGGACTTTTTGTCAGCGAGTGGTTCATGACCCGGTTCAATCAGGACTCCGCCATGTATGCGGTTTGCGCGGCCACCGTGATTCTGTCGGTCGGCGTTCAAATGATCCTCGCCGGCCGCCGGCGCCGCCGTTAAGGAGCGCCGCCAGCGCGGCCTCAGCGGGCCAAAGCTTCCTCGACGGCCTTCACCAGCTCGGGACTTTCCGGGGCCGTTTTGCTGCCGAAGCGGTTCAGGATTTTGCCGTCCTTCCCAATCAGGAACTTGTTGAAGTTCCAGGTGATCCCGCCGGCAAACTCCGGATTGGTCTCTTTGGCGGTGAGGTAGGTGTAGAGCGGATGCTGGTCGTCCCCCTTCACGGAGATCTTGCCGAACAGGGGGAAGGTGACGCCGTAGTTCAGGGTGCAGAACTGTTTGATTTCCGATTCGGAGCCGGGCTCCTGCCACAGGAAGTCGTTGGCCGGGAAACCCAGCACCACGAGCCCCTGGCCGGCATACTTCTTGTAAAGCGCCTCGAGGCCCGCGTACTGCCTGGTGAAGCCGCACTTGCTGGCCACGTTGACCACCAGCATGACTTTCCCCTTATACTCGGACAGGGAGACGTCCTGGCCGTCGATGTTTTTCATGGTGAAGGAATGAATGTTTGTCATGGTGTTCTCCCCGGCCTGGCAGCAGGCCATTGTTAAAAACCAAACCGCCAATGTGATTCCGATAGGTTTCATGGATTTCCTTTTTTATTGCCGCATTCCACTGACAGCGTACGCCGTTTGGCGGGTTTGTCGATTCTTCTCTTCCTTTTTCCAAATCGGGGAATGCATTAGTCTGTCCCGCTAATTTCCTGATGGTTTTTCCATTGTCCCGCCGCGGCGGCCTGTTAAAATAACGCTAAAAGCCGGGGACGCGTGTTCCCGGAAAAGGCCGGCTGGCGAACAACGATGGAAAGGACTGCAATGAAAACGATGCTGCTTGCGTTCATGGGATTGCTCTTGGTCTCCGGTTCGGCCTGGGCCGCGGATGGGGACGGAAGTACGGTGGATCTGGTTGTGTTCGGCAACTATTATGAGCCGGACAATAACGTCTACGACGAGAGCTGGGGTGCGGAAGTCCAGCTCCGGTTCTGGATGGATGAGGTGTTTGGCCTGGCAATTGCCGGCGGCTATGCCGAATGGAACTTAAACGATGACATCGGCGAGGATACGGACATCGGTGACCTTTTCGACTTCGAGCGGGACGGCGATGTGGCGCTCATTCCCGTGGGTGCATCCCTGCTGTTTCGCCCGGTGCATACCGAGCGCCTGTGCCTGGTGTTGGAAGGCGGTGTGCGGTATGTATTTGTGGATGACGATGTGGATCAGGACGCCTTGACCCCCGGACTCGCGGTCATCAGGAACAAGGTCGACATCGACGACGGCCTGGTGGCCATTGCCATGGCCCAACTGCAATTAAACCTCACCGACGCGATATTCCTTATCGCCGGTGCGGGATACCAGTGGGATATTGAAAAAGGCGATGTCGATGTCGGGGGCGTCAAGGTCGCCGAGAATGAGCTGGAGTCGTTTGTGGCCCAGGCGGGTCTGGGAATTCGGTTTTAAATCCTGTCGGCCGGCTTCCTTTCCGCACGTAGTTCGCCTGTGGAAGCCGGCCACGGGCTGATCTCTGAGTAGGTTGTGTTGTAGGTTGGACTGGGTGCGGCGTTCCGGCCGTAATCTGGCGGCCGCTTTTCCGCGCTGAGGGGCTCAGGCTGGAGGCGCCGGGACCATTATTCCACGACCCCTCGCCTTCGCCCCCCAGCATCGAAAAATCGCCTCGCCATATTCCGGCTGACGGAACGCCGCACCCGGCTCCACTCGCGCGCCCCAGCCCTCTCGGGCATGGCGGGCGGCGCGCGATTTCGGTGCCCTCGATGCGCCCGATCTGTATTTCTCCGAAATAGCCTCTTCGGGCTTGTATCGGAAACCGACTCGCGCGCCGCCCGAGCTGATCGATAGCGCTTCGACAGGCTCAGCGCAAGATTGCGGGCGCGCGATGGGTACTCGGGTGCGGCGTTTCGATCAGCGGAAATGCACGAGCCGATTTCGAGCCTCAGCCGGGCGAAGACGGGGCGGCGCGGCCTTGTGGGCCCGACGCCCCCAGTCTGAACCCGGATCAGGCCGAAAGCGGCCGTGCATTAACGCCGAAACGCCGAACCCAGCACAACCGACACGCAACCGTCTGCCACTTTCCTTTTGCAGTGCGCGGGCGGGCCGTGTTAGGATTGCCGGATGAATGACAAAGCGGCAATTAAGGCCGGCGCCCTGATGGACGATCCGAGCCGCTCCGCGTTCCGTAAATACCGGGATCTTCAATATGGCCCCCTTTCCGCGGGGAAGGCTCTCTACGCGGAAGCGGTATTCTGTCTGTTCGGCGGACTCTTCGGCGCCGCCGGGCTCGCCTGCCGGGGCTTGCTCTACCGCCCCCTGTTCGGCGCCTTCGGCCGGGGCGTTCTCATCGGCTCGCATGTGACGATCCGCCACCCGTCCAAGATCCGCCTGGGCGCCGGTACGGTCATCGATGACGGCGCCGTGCTCGACGCCAAGGGGACGGGCAACCGGGGCGTCGCCATCGGCGAGCGGGCCTTCATCGGCCGGCGGACCATCGTCTATTGCAAAGGCGGCAACATCACGCTGGGCGACCGCGTCAACCTGGGCTCCAATTGCCAGCTCTTTTCCTCCAACGAGCTATCGATCGGCGCGGGCACCGTCGTGGGCGCCTATTCCTATTTTCTCAGCGGCGGGGAATATGACCCCTCTTCCGTTGTCCCGTTTTCGGAACAGTCGGGCATGGGGACGAAGGGCCCCCTGGTCATCGGGGCCAATTGCTGGTTCGGCGCGCGGGTCACGGTGCTCGATGCGGCCGGCGTGGGCGATCATGCCGTCGTCGGCGCGGGGGCCGTGGTGACCAAGGCGATTCCCGCCGACAGCGTGGCGGTCGGCGTTCCGGCCCGGGTCATCCGGTCAATCGCCCGCGGGTAGGGGCGTAATCGTGACGTTGCGGATGGTCATCGGCGCCCGCCGGCGGTATTGAAAATTGACCGAGATCGGCCGGTCGGCCACGTTGGTCACCACGACTTTGAAAGGCTCGCCCGCTTTGAGCGGGAACAGGCCCCAGGCGACGCCCATGCCGTCCACCGCCACCCGGCCGAGCGGAGTTCCTTTTTTGGCCGTTGAGTCGGCTTCGATTTCCACCAGGAGCGGGCCGGGCTTGAAGGGGAGCCGGGGGCCGTAGAAGACAAAATCGGCCGCCTCGTAATCGGGCCGCAGGTGGACGGCTCCCGTGTCGGGGTCCGACCAGCCCGCGTGGAAAAACCAGTCGGCGGGAAAGACGGTCGGCGTCCCGGGCTCGGGCGGCGTCCACGTGCCGGCGATCAGCATGCCGAAATCGGCGTCCACGCTGCCCTCGCTCACGGTGAAGACCGGCTTGAATTCCGCTTCGCGCGCGGAATCCAGCGGCAGGCGGAACCAGGTCCAGTCCGGCTTGTCCACCCGGGCGGCAATGAGGGCCGGCTCTTCGAGGGTCGGGCGCATTTGCAGGGCGCCCTTGCCGCGCAGGCGCAGGAGCAGGGCCGGGTCCGCCACGCCCGTCACGCGGAAGCCGCGGCCGCTGACGGAGCCGATGCCGGTTAGCCGGGTGTAGGCGCCGTTGCAGGCGGCGGCGTCGGCAAAATCGGCGACATTGGTGCGCGCCGATTTCTCGAATTCCCAGAACCGGGCCGGAAAGAGGACGGCCGGCGGGCGGGCGGGGACGGGACGGGGCGCGGGGAGAATTTTGAAAGCCCAGACATTTTCGCCCTGCTTCAGCAGGGCCAGCCGCGGATTATCGAGCAGGCGGTTGCGCGTGAAGATCACCGGGAAGGGGCTGATCTTTTCCGGGAACGCATCCTCGTGGAGCAGGACGTAGTGAAAGCCTCGCGCCAGCAGGGCGTCGGCCTGGACGCCGTCTATTTGTCCCGAATTAAGCGACGAAAACTCGCGGACCAGTTTGCGGTAGGCGTTGGGCACCACGGGGCGGTAGCCGTTCAGCATGCGGATGCGGTAGAGCGAGACGTAGTGCTGGTAGACGGCGGCCCAGTCCGAATCCCCGGGCCAGAGCGGCACGATGACGGCGCGGGGCGTCTGGCCGCCGGTCCGGGCATCTTCCGCCACGGCCGCGTAGGCGGGCTGGTCGGTGTCGAGCAGGCAGATGCTGGGGTGGATTTGCAGGGCGTAGTCGGCAACCAGCAGCAGGGGCAGCGCGCCGGCGGCAACCAGCAGAAAGCGGCGTCCGCGGGCCGCGATGCGCAGGTCGAGGCAGGCGGTGGTCAGGGCGAAGGGCAGCAGGATGGTGAAGAGGCAGAATATTTTGGCCGGCTGCCGCAGGGCCTTGGAGCCGGGCACGTGGGCGCGGACGAAATCGAAGAGCGTACCATCGCCGGGGCCCTTGGGGCCGAGGGCGAGGAGGATCACGCCGCCGGCGCCGAGCCAGAGCAGGAGGCCGGCGGCGGAGCGGCGGCGTTCGCGCGCGTCCAGGCCGCCCCAGTTGCGCCAGATGGCGCCGAGGTGAAGGGCGGCGATGGCGAAAAAGAGCCAGCCCAGGTAGACATGGGCGTCGCGGCCGCGGCCGCCCCAGGCGATCAGCCCGGAGGCAAAAGGCGCGAACTTGTTGACCTCGTCGAGGGTCCGGCCCCCTTCCAGGGAGGTGTCGGCAAAGCCGCCGAGGGTGGTGCGGGCGGCCAGGCCGCCGAGGATGAGAACGGCCAGCGCCAGGGGCACGGCGGCCAGGAGCAGGGATTGGCGGAAGGCGCGCGTGCGCCAGGGGATGGTGTCGCGCAGCAGCAGGAACAGGACGGCCAGGGCCGGCAGGGCGAGGAAGCTGAAGAAAAAGACATGGCGGTCGTTGATGTAGGCGCCCAGCAGCGCGAGGGCGGCCCAGAGCCCGCCGATGGGTCGCCCCTCCCGCAGGGCGAGGCTGAAGCCGAAGGCGAGCAGGGCCGGCCACATCATGGCGGGTCCCGTGGGGCTGCCGCCGAAGAGCATGACCCAGCGGAAGGGGAAGGCAATGGCGCAGGCCGCCATGAGGCCGGTCAGGCGGGCGGAGGGCAACAGGCCGCGCAGCGCGAGCCACGTCCACAGGACCGTGAGCCAGAGCGAGAGGAAGAGCACGGCATTCCAGGCCAGCGCGCGGCCGGTGAGCGGGCGGACGGCGGCATAGGCGAGGGAAAGCGGCAGGTTGTAGGAGCCGGGATTATAGCGTTCGGCGTCGTTCCCGGTGTTGAATTCGTAGCGGTTTTCGAACAGGGGCGTGCGGCCCGCCAGCATGTCGCTGAACAGCCAGTAGAAATAATGGAACTGCAGGTGGTCGCCCACGATCATGCGCCGCACGTTTTCCCGCTCGATGTTGTGGGCGGAGGAGGGGATGCCGGTGGCGGCATAGCGCGGGAGGGGCCAGGCGAAGACGAGCCAGACAAGGGCCGTCGCCAGGAAGGAGAGGAGGATCGTGCGTTTAAGTGGCATGGTCGAATAAAGTAGCCGGTTCCGGGCGCTCTTACAATCCAAACCATCCGGCAAGGGTGCCTTTGACGGCCTGCCAATCGCCGGCCGCCAGGTCGCGCCGCCAAGCGAGCGTATGGGCGGCCCAGAGGAGCGAGGCGTGCGCGAGGCGCAGGGGCATCATGGCCCGCGCGGCCGGATCGCGCGGATATTTTTTCCGCATGAGCGCGGCGATGCCGTAGTAGTAGTTCCACATGCGGCGGCGCAGGACCGCGGGATCGGCCGACTGGTGATGGCGCACGCGGACGGCGGGCTCGTAGGCGATCGTGAGGCCGGCCGCCAGGGCGCGCCAGAAATAGTCCACCTCGTCCCCGCAGCCGCCCAGGGCCGCGCCGGTGCCCACGGCGGGATCGAATGTCCCTATTTTATCCACGCAGCGGCGGTGGACCGCCATGTTGGTGCCGCAGCCGCATTGCCAGATGAGCAGCTTGTCGAAGAAGCGGCGGCGCCACAGGCGCGGCCGAGGATTGTCCCGCACCGTGCGGCGGTAGCCGGGCGTGAGGGGCAGCACGGAGCCGGTCACGATCCAGCGGCCGGCGGGCGCGAAGGCCCGGAGCAGGGCGGCGGCCCAGTCCGGATCGGGAACGGCGTCATCGTCGATAAACGCCACGATCTCGTGCCGGGCCAGTTGCAGGCCGCGGTTGCGCTTGGCGTTCAGGCTGGGGTCGGGCAGGACTTCGAGGCGCAGGTTGGGGCGGCCGGCCTGGTCGGCCCGGACCATCTCGAGGCTGCCGTCCGTGGAGCCCTGGTCCACGACCACGATATCCAGCGGGTCCGCGGACGACTGGCCGTAGAGTCCGTCCAGGCATTTGCGCAGCAAGGCGCGGCGGTTGAAGGAGATGACGACGGCGGTGAGCATGAGCCGGAGGATCCCGGGTTAGGGGGAAGGTTTTTTTCCATTGAGCCGGATGTGGCGGTTGAGCTTGCTCAGCAGGCGGCGGTTGGCGGCGATGCCGTCGCCCAGGAAGCCGAGCATGATGAACAGCAGGCCCGCCAGGGTGAGCAGGGAGAAGAAGGCGAGCATAAGGTTGCTGCGGCCGTTGAAGAACAGCCGGTCGAGGCTGTAGTAGAGCCCGCAGCCGAAGCCCAGCAGGATCGCGAAGCCGCCCAGCAAAGCGAAGGTCTTGAAGGCCTCGTAGCGCATGTAGATCCGGATCATGTCGGCGCCGCACTGGGTGACATATTTGCGGATGGAGCGGATGAGGCGCGACTCGCGGACCTGGTGGTTCGTTTCGATGGGGATCTGGGCGATGACCGCCTTGTCCTTGCCGAGCGCGATCAGCGACTCCAGGGTGTAGGTGTAGTCCGTCACCAGGTCCAGCCCCACGGCGGCGCTGCGGGTGAAGGCGCGAAAGCCGCTCGTGGCGTCGAGGATCGAGGTGCCCGACAGCTTGCGCACGGTCCAGCTGCCGAGATTCTGGAGCAGCTTTTTCTGCGCGGAGAAATGGCGGATGGCGTAGACGTCGCGAACCCCGATGCAGCAGTCGGCCTGGCCCTGGAGCAGGGGCTCCACGAGGCGGGGAATATCCGTTCCCTTGTACTGGTTGTCGCCGTCGGTGTTGACGATGATGTCCGCGCCGCGCTGGAGGCACTCCTCAAGCCCGGTTCGGAAGGAATAGGCCAGGCCCCGGTTGCGCTTCATCCGCACGATGTGGGTGGCCCCGTGTTCGCGGGCCACCTCGCAGGTGCGGTCCGAGGAGCCGTCGTCGATGATCAGGGTTTCGATGACGTCCACCCCGGGGATGGAGCGGGGCAGTTCGTCCAGCACCCCGCCGATGCTGGACTCCTCGTTCAGGCAGGGGATTTGGATGATGAGCTTCATAGGCGGGTTACACCACGCCCTGGTCGAGCATGGCATCGCCGACCTTGGTGAAGGCCGCGATGTTGGCGCCGGCGAGCAGGTTGCCGGGCTGGCCGTATGCCTCGGCCGTTTCGAAGCACTGCTTGTGGATGTTGATCATGATGTCGTGCAGGCGGCGGTCGACCTCTTCGCGGGACCACTGCAGGCGCATGGAGTTTTGCGACATCTCGAGGCCCGAGGTGGCCACGCCGCCGGCGTTGGCGGCCTTGGCCGGTCCGAACAGGACTTTGTTCCGCAGGTAGAGGGCGATGGCCTCCGGGTTGCTCGGCATGTTGGCGCCTTCGCTGACGAGGAAACAGCCGTTCTTGAGCAACGCGCGGGCCTCCTCGCCGCCGATCTCATTCTGAGTGGCGCTCGGGAAGGCGCAATCGCAGCGGGTCACGGTCCAGGGGGAGGCGCCGGCGAAGAACTTGACCTTGAACTGGGCGGCATATTCCTGGATGCGGCCGCGGCGGGTGTTCTTCAGCTCCATCACGAAGTTGAGCTTTTCGGCGTTGATGCCGGCGGGGTCCACGATTGTGCCGTTGGAGTCCGAGAGGGTCGTCACCGTGGCGCCGAGTTCGTTGAGCTTCTCCACCGTGTACTGGGCCACGTTCCCGGAACCGGAAACGGCGCAGACTTTGCCGGCGAACGAGTCGCCGCGGCTTTTCAGCATTTCCTCGGCGAAGTAGACGCACCCGTAGCCGGTGGCCTCGGGGCGGACGAGGGAGCCGCCCCAGCTCATCCGCTTGCCGGTCAGGACGCCCGTGAATTCGTTTTTCAGCCGCTTGTACTGGCCGAAGAGGTAGCCGATTTCCCGGCCGCCCACGCCGATGTCGCCCGCGGGCACATCGGTGTCGGGCCCGATGTGGCGGTAGAGTTCGCTCATGAACGACTGGCAGAAGCGCATGACCTCGGAATCGGTCTTGCCCTTGGGGTCGAAATCGGAACCGCCCTTGCCGCCGCCCATGGGCAGGGTGGTGAGCGCGTTTTTGAAGACCTGTTCGAAGCCGAGGAACTTCAGGATGCTGGCGTTGACGCTGGGGTGGAAGCGCAGCCCGCCCTTGTAGGGGCCGATGGCGCTGTTGAACTCGAAGCGGAAGCCGCGGTTGACCTGCACGCGGCCCTGGTCGTCCTGCCAGGGCACGCGGAAGAGGATCTGTCGTTCGGGCTCCACGATGCGGGCGAGCACGCCCGAGTGGATGTATTCGGGGTTGCGCTCGAGGACCGGGCCCAGGGAGTCGAGCACCTCGTGCACGGCCTGGAGGAATTCGGGTTCGCCGCCGTTGCGCCGGCTGACGATTTCGAGAACATCTTGGAGGGGGGTGGTCATGAGGGGCGCTCCGGTTACTTGTTGTTGGCGGCGGGTGCGGCTTTTTCCACGCCTTCGTTCTTCAGGCCGTCCAGTTTCTTCAGTGGAATGGCGCCCATGGCGGTTTTGAGGGTTTCGCCCGTGATGCCGTTTCCGCGGACTTCGACCAGGAACCGGTCGCCCACCATGACGGTCATCTCCCCGCTGTCGCCTTCCATTTTCTCATGGGCCTTGAAGCCGTCGAACGTGCTGTTGCGCTCATAGCCCGTGTCGGTCTCCTTGTCCATGTCCAGGCTCATGGCATAGGCGGCGGCGCCGGCCAGCATGCCGCGCATGCTGCCGGTGTCGGAAATCTTAACGGACAGGCTCCGGGCGCCGTCTTCCGAGGCATATTCCGCGGTGGCTTCGCTCATGCCCATCTGCTTCTGGCCTTCGCGGCTGGTCCGCTTGAGGCCCGCCATGGCCTCGGGCAGCATTTCCTTGAGGGTGCGGAAGTCGACGGCGGTGATCTTCACATTTTCGGATTGCGACATCACCTTGCCCATCGCCTTCATGGCGTCGCCCATTTCGGCGCCGATGATCGGCGCGGCCTTCTTGAGGTTGTCGGCCGCCTCGTTGAGTTCTTTGGAGGTTGGCAGGCCGGAGGAGGAGGGCTCGTCGGACGAGGCGGAGGCGGCCGGCGCTTCGTCTCGGCTGGAGTCGGAGGCGGGGCGGATGCTTTCATTTTTCGAGCAGCCGGCGAGGAGAAGCGCGGCGAGGGCGGCGTATCCCAGGCAGGAGAAGCGGATCGTCATGGCATTTTTCCTGTTTGAGGTGAGACAAAACATGGATTGCGGCGAATTATCGCCGAGCCGGGGACAGCTGTCAACGTTGATCCGCCACGCTCAACCCTGATGAATCTGCCCATCAAAGTTATGGGCGAAGCATTGGAGGGCGCCGCGCTGTCGGCGCCGCACAGTGGATTGTGGCGGGCGGTTGTGTGGTGGTTGGGCTGGGTGCGGCGTTTCGGGCGTTCCCTGGCGGATGCTTTTGCGCGCTAAGGGCTTCAGGCTGGATGCGTCGGGCCCACGAGGCCACGCCACATCGCCTTCAACCCTTATCATCGCAAAATCATCTCGCCAGGGTCCGCCTTAACGAAACGCCGCACCCGGTTCCACTCGCGCGCCC
>JAWOJA010000011.1:0-46889 GCA_046484345.1 Kiritimatiellia bacterium | reverse complement strand
TCCACCGCCGGTTATGCCACATGCCGTAACTGACGTTCAACCACCGCATCGCCCGGCTCAAGTTTCCGTGCGGGGGCTCCACCAGCAGGTGGAAATGGTTCGCCATCAGCGCATAGGCGTGCAGCCGAACGCGGTACCGCTCAACCATCGCGCCCAGGAGATCGAGAAAATGAAGCCGGTCAGCCTTGTCATAATACAACCGCTCGCCCTTCCAGCGTCGCGCCGTAACAGGGTACCAGCCGCCTTTAAGCTGAATTCGCAGGGGTCTTGCCATGCCCCTAAAATCTTAAAATCGCACCATCGCGTCAATCATTTTGTCGTTTGTCGGGACTTGACCCCTATCGTCCACAATGTCGAAGTCATAGTACCCCCTTCAACATCCCCATCAGGCCGGTAATGCGGGCGGCTTTTTCGGCCAGTTCGCGTTGCAGGGCACGCTGCTTCTCGACAATGGATTCCGCCGCCTTGGCCATGAAGTCGGGATTGCCCAGTTTCTTCTCCACGCGGGAGGCGTCCTCCATCACCTTTTGCAGTTCGCGCGTCAGGCGGGCCGTCTCCGCGGCCACATCCACCAACCCCCCGACGGACAGGTAAATTGTGCCTATTTTAGTTACTGTGGACGGCATGGCCTTGGCCGGCGCAAAGTCGGGATCGATCGTCACGTCCTTCGCCTTGAGCAGGGCGCCCGTCACGGACACATCGCGCCGCAATCGGTCGGCGTCGGAGGCAACGGCCGGCTTGATCACGAAATCCGCCTTCACCCCCGGCGGGATGCCGGTGTCGGCCCGCAACATGCGGCCCGCGCGGATCAGGTCGTGCGTGGCGTCCACAAAGGAGGCCGTTTCGGCGTTGGCCCCCCAGAGGGCCAGCTTCTCCGCGGCAAACGGCTTCGGCCACGGGGCGAAGAGGATCGTGTCCTCCTCGTTCCCAAAATCAAAAGCGTGCCAAAGTTCCTCGGTCAGGAACGGCATGAAGGGGTGCAGCAGCCGGAGCGACGCGCCCAGGCCGACCTGCATGATCTTCACCACCTGCGCCTTGCGGGCCTCGTCGGTCCCGTTCAGCACGTCCTTCGAGGACTCCAGGTACCAGTCGCAGAACTGGTGCCACACGAACTCATAAACATCATGCGCGGCGTCGTTGAACCGGAACTTCTCCAGATTGTCCGTGCACATGAGGATCGTTTCGTTCAGCCGGAACAGGATGTGCCGGTCGTCGTCGCCCAGCAGGGCGGCATCGAACTGCGGCGCCAGCGCGTCGGGCGCCAGCGTCTTGCCGTGCATCTGCATGAACCGGGCGGCGTTCCAGATCTTGGTGCCGAAATTGCGGCCGATCTCGAACTTCTCCTTGTTCACGTAGACGTCCTGCCCCGTCGCGGTCAGCATGATCAGGCTGAAGCGCAGGGCATCGGCGCTCGTCTCGGCGATGATGTCGCGCGGGTCGATCGAATTGCCCAGGCTCTTGCTCATCTTCCGGCCCTTGTCGTCGCGTACGGTGCCGTGGATGTAGATGTCCCGGAAGGGGATGTCGCCCATGAACTCGTATCCCGCCATGATCATGCGGGCGACCCAGAAAAAGATGATCTCCGAGGCCGTCACCAGCGTGTGGGTCGGGTAATAGAACGCCAGCTCCGGGCTCTTCC
Source organism: Kiritimatiellia bacterium (assembly GCA_046484345.1). Classification (GTDB taxonomy): domain Bacteria; phylum Verrucomicrobiota; class Kiritimatiellia; order CAIKKV01; family CAIKKV01; genus CAIKKV01. The sequence continues at coordinate 45,250 of JAWOJA010000011.1, read as the reverse complement.
CCGGCCAGCCGAACGTGCTGAACGGCCAGAGCCAGGAGGAGAACCAGGTGTCGAGAACGTCGTCGTCCTGCTCGAACGAGGGGCTCTTGCAGGCCGGACAGACCGCCGGCATCTCCACGGCGGCCCACTCCTTGCCGCAGGCCTTGCAGGTGTAAACCGGGATGCGGTGGCCCCACCAGATCTGGCGCGAGATGCACCAGTCGCGGATGTTCTCCATCCATTCCACGTATACCTTCGTCCAGCGATCGGGAATAAACCGGACGCGGCCCTCCCGCACGGCCGCCAGGGCGGGTTCCGCCAGCGGCTTCATGCGCACGAACCACTGGGGCGAAAGGCGCGGCTCCACCACCGTGTCGCACCGGTAGCAGTGGCCCACGGCATGCTGGTGCGGCTCCACCTTCTCGATCAGCCCGGCGGCCTCGAGATCCTCCATGATCTTCTTGCGGCACGCGAAGCGGTCCAGCCCCGCATAGGGCCCGGCCGCCTCGTTCATGCGGCCGTCACCGTGCATGACGTTGATCGGAGGCAGGTTGTGGCGCAGGCCCATTTCATAGTCGTTCGGGTCGTGCGCCGGGGTGACCTTCACCGCGCCTGTTCCGAATTTGACATCGACAAAAGGATCCGCGATGACCGGGATCGCGCGGCCGAGCACGGGCAACAGCAGGTTCCGGCCAATCAGCGAGGCGTAGCGCGGGTCCTCGGGGTTCACCGCCACGGCCGTGTCGCCGAGCAGCGTCTCGGGCCGCGTGGTGGCCACGGTCACATACTCCAGGCCGCCGGCGGGCTTCTCCAGCCGGTAGCGGATGTGGTAGAGCTTGCCGCTCGTCTCGCGGTGCTCGCTTTCCTCGTCCGACAGGGCCGTGTGGCACCGCGAGCACCAGTTGATGATGCGGGTGCCTCGGTAAATCAGTCCCTTGTCGTACAACCGCACGAACACCTCGGTCACGGAGCGGCTGAGCCCCGCGTCCATGGTGAAGCGCTCGCGCTTCCAGTCGCAGGCGCAACCGAGCGACTTGAGCTGGCTGGTGATGGTGCCGCCGTACTCCTCTTTCCAGTTCCAGACGCGCTCGATGAACGCCTCGCGGCCGATCTTCTCGCGGGACAGCCCCTCCTTCTTCAGCGCCCGCTCCACCACGTTCTGCGTGGCGATGCCGGCGTGGTCCGTGCCGGGCATCCAGCAGACGTTGCGCCCCTCCATGCGCCGCCAGCGCACGAGGATATCCTGCAGCGTGTTGTTCAGCGCGTGTCCCATGTGCAAAATGCCCGTCACATTGGGCGGCGGGATCATGACGCAATAGGGTTCGCCGCCGCGGGCGGGATCGCCGTGATAGTGCCCCTTTTCAAGCGCCCGACCGTACCATTTCGGCTCCACGGCTTTCGGATCGTAGGCTTTGTCCAGCTCCCTCATGACGGCTCCACTTCAAAAAACGCCTCGTACAGGGCCTTGACGGCCTTCTTGCGGTCCACGGCCTTGACCCCGAACATCATGCTGATTTCGGAGGCGCCCTGGTTCATCATTTCAATATTCACCCCGGCGTTCGAGAGGGCGGCGGTGGCGCGGCGCGCCAGGCCGACGGTATAGCGCATCCCTTCGCCCACGACCATAATCAGGGCCAGCCCCATCTCGAACTCGGCGTCGTCCGCCTTGAGCTCCCCGAGGCAGCGCGCCAGGATCTTCTCCTTTTTCGCCGCATTCAGGCTGGCCTCGCGCAACACCACGGAGATGTTGTCGATGCCCGAAGGCACGTGCTCGTAGGGGAGTTCCTCGTCCTCGATGATCTGGAGGAGCCGCCGGCCGAACCCGATCTCGCGGTTCATCAGGTACTTGTCGAGCGACAGGGTGCAGAACCCGTCCGCGCTCGCGATGCCCACCACCCCGCCGGCGGCGTAACTGCGCGCGGGCACGATGCGGGTGCCGGGCGCCTCGGGCCGGTTCGTGTTCTTGATGCAAATCGGAATGTGGGCCTGCACGGCCGGCACGATGGCCTCATCGTGAAACACGCCGAACCCGGCATACGCCAGTTCGCGCATCTCGCGATAGGTGAGCAGGCTGATCGCCTTGGCTCCGGCCACAATCCGCGGATCGACCGCGAACACGGAATCCACATCCGTGAAATTCTCGTACTCCGAGGCCTTCACGGCCGCCGCCAGGATGGCGCCCGTGATGTCCGAGCCGCCGCGGGGGAAGGTGACCACCCCGCCGGTCTTCGTGCAGCCGAAAAAGCCGGGGAACACGATCACTTCGCGCGTGTCGGCCAGCGTCCGGGCCAGCAAAGGATAGGACTCGGGGAGCACCGTGGCGTTGCCGGGATCGTCGGTGAGGATCAGGCCGGCCTCTTTCGGATTCAGGTACCGGGCCGGCACGCCCTGCTTCGTGAAGGCGGCGGCCGTGATCCGGGCGCTATTGTCCTCGCCCGCGGCCTTGAGCAGATCCAGGAACAGCCCCCGGCTCGAGCGGTCCGCGTCCATCCGGCCCCGCAGGTCGCGCTCGACCGCCTTCACCACCGCCTCGGGCAAATCCAGGTCCTTGCCGATTTCGGCAAACCGGACCACCACGGCGGCCAGCTCCGCCTCGCCCGTCTTGCCCGCCAGCCGCGCTTCGGCCAACGCAATCAGCAGGTCCGTGACCTTGGTGTCCTTGGCCGTGCGCTTGCCCGGGGCGGAGACGACGACGATACGCCGCGCGGGGTCGGCCTTCACGATCGAAATTACCTTAAGAATCTGTTTCGCATCGGCCAGCGAGGTGCCGCCGAACTTCGCCACTTTCACGGTCTTCATTGCTTATTTCTCCGCGCCTAGATCCTCGATGCGCAGCCGCACCGCCGGACCGTTCGTCACATTCAACGTTCCAATGGCCTCCAGAGCGGCCGCCAAATCCGACTCCTTCGCCCGGTGGGTCACCAGCACCACGGTCACATGCCGGCCCGCCTGCGGCTCTTTCTGCACGACGGAGGCCAGGCTGATCTGGTGGCGGCCGAATACGGCGGCAATCTGGCCCAGCACGCCCGGCCGGTCGAGCAGCCCCAGGCGGATGTAGTAACGATTGGAGACCTCGCCCATGGGCAGGCAGGCGGGAAGAACCGCCCCGGCGGGAAAAACCGGCGGCGGCGCAAAGCCCGAGGCCAGGATCATGCCGATGTCGGCCAGGTCGCTCACCACGGCGCTGCCGGTGGGCAGGCGCCCCGCTCCGCGGCCGTAATACATCGTCTGCCCGGCCATGTCGCCCTCCACCATCACGGCGTTGAAGACGCCGGAAACGGAGGCCAGTAGCGAATCGGCCGGAATCAGCGCCGGATGCACCCGCACCTCCACCTGGCCGTCGTCGAGCTTGACGACCGCCAGCAGTTTGATGCGGTAGCCCAGGGCCTTGGCGTTTTCCATGTCAACCTTGGCCAGCCCCCGGATGCCTTCCACGTAGACGGCGCTCATGGGAAGGGCGCCGCCGCAGGCCAGCGAAGCCAGGATGGCCGCCTTGTGCGCCGTGTCGAATCCGTCGATATCCAGCGCCGGATTGGCCTCGGCATAGCCGGCAGCCTGCGCCTCTTTCAGGGCGTGATCGAAGGTCACCTGTTCCTTCTCCATCTTGGTGAGGATGAAATTGCAGGTGCCGTTCAAGATTCCATAAATGCGCTGGAAGCGGTTGGAGACCAAGCCTTCGCGGATGGCCCGGATGATCGGAATGGTGCCAGCCACGCTGGCTTCGAACCCCACCGGCAGCCCCTTCTGCGCCGCCAACCCGAAAATCTCGCTGCCATATTCGGCCAACAGGGCCTTGTTGGCGGTGACTACGGCCTTGCCGTTCTGAAGAGCCTTGAGCACCACGTCCTTGGCGAAACCTTTGCCGCCCACCAGTTCAATGATGATGTCGATCGACGGATCGGTCAGCAGGGAGTCGCCGTCTTTGGTAAGAATGGCGGGATCGACCGTCACGCCGCGGTCACGTTCCAAATCCACGTCCGCAATCTTGCGCAGCACCAGCTTCACGCCGGTGCGGGCGGCGATGCGGTCGCCATTTTTCTGAAGGCATTCCACAACTCCGGCGCCCACGGTGCCGAAGCCGATCAATCCGATTCCAATTTCTTTCACAAGATCCTCTGCTTTCGGGTACCCGCTCCAAATGCCCAAAAAGTGGGTGGAACGAGACGAATTAATATTTATAGTAAAATTAGAGGGGGCTATACAATGCCAAAGTCAGAACCATCGAAATGAAAAGCGGATGGGAAAGCAAGGATGAGTCGGCGAACTCACGGAGCTTTAGGGTCACCGCCTTTTCCGATCAACGATTCTCCCGGCGGCACCCCCGGCGAAAAGAGCGGTTTTGCCCCCCGAACAAACACAAAAGGGCATACCGAGGAGCCAATATTGGTTGGTGAATAAGTCCTGAGAAACCGTCCCTTTTGAAGGGCATCTTCAAAACTTCGATAGCGAATCATCGATTCCACAATGGATTCGGCCTCCAGAGGATTGTTCTTCAAACAGATGAGGTCAGGCGAGGTTTGTTCAACAAGGGTACCAAAACTGGGGGCCTTGAGTGTCGATTCGGCCACAGCCTGGGGAGTCACGAGACCAGCCAAATCCACGATCCGAAATCCGGTTTCATACCCGACGATCCCAATATCGGCGATCATCAGACATCTGCCTTCCGGATAATCGCGTTTGAGGATTTTAGCCATCCGATGCAGATCGCCGGCATGCGCGGCGGTCGTCTCCAATCGATGGATCAAGGCCGTGTTTGACAACAGGCAAAGTCCCATGACCGTTAAAGTCAGCCAGCGAACCCCTCGAGGCGAAACCATCCGAGCGGCGATTTTCTCCAATCCCGAAAAAGCCGCAAACCAGAAACAGAAGCACGTGGGGATCGTATACCAACTAAAAATGCGGACCGGATTGCCGAGCCAATAAAACACCAGAACCGACAAATAAAAAACAACCGCCAGAGCGGCGGTGGGACGCTCTCGAATCCGGCTCAACCCCCACAAGCCCAACAACAGGCCCAGCGCCGTGATGCCGCCAAGGCCGATTCGGGCCGCGAGCGGGAGAGCACGACAATACAAATCGGACGCCCCCACCGCCAGCATGACGGCTTTTTGGAACAGACTGCTTTCCACCCCCGCCCACCTCAACGAATTGGTCAGGACCGATTTTGCTATCATCGAATGCGGAATGGGGGAACCGTAATACCCGTACAGCGCCAGAAGAACCACCCCTCCCATGACGGCGAGTCCGCCCACCGTAACAAGAAAATCACGGCGCGGAAGGCGCATCGCCGCCAAAACAAGGACCGGAACAAGCAGGAATACACCTTCCGGGCGCGTGGCGAACGCCAAGGCTGCGGATAGGCATGCAAGCTTCCAGGCTCCCCGATCAGACGAAATAAAAGTTGCCGCCAGAAAAAGACAAAAAAGAAACGATTCCATGCCGCTCAACGAAGCGTCCACGAAGGGAAAGAAAAAAAAGAACAAAGCCAACATGCTGCTTCTCAAGACATAACCGCGCACCAGACGAACAATCAGCAACCCGAACAAGATGAACACCGTCATGTTCAGGCCGGCCATTAGCGCGGAAGAAGAAACTCCACGGAACAGCAGCGTCAGCGCGGCCACGAGCAGGGTGTACGTGAGCGACGTAAATCCCATGACCCGCTCACCCAGATTGTAGACAAGCCCATTGCCTTCCGTGAAATGCTCGGCGTATCTCATGAATATGTACGAATCGTCTACAAAATGGTCGTAAAAACACAAAAGAAAGACAAGCCTGAGGATCAATGCTCCACCGATCCACAACCCATCACTTGGGGACAACCGGAAAAACTTCATGTCACGCCTTTCTCGTGTGGATGAGACAGAACATATCCATTCCATATTTTTAATTACTCATCAAACAATACAGATTATGCGGTTTTGATTACATGGCCAAGCTATTTCTTGTCTTTGCGGATTACCGGGACGCATGGGAGAACAGCCGGTGGGCTTTCTAGATGACACCCCTGGGAGTTGTCCGGCGGTTGGGGACGCGGGTGCGAAGTTCCATCCGTTATCCCGCGGGCGGCTTTTCCGCGCTGAGGGGCTCCGGCTGGGTCTAGGGCTTGCCCTTTAACAGGAGCTCCAAGCCCTTCGAAATAGCCTCCGCATTGCGGTCGCCCTTGGACTTCTTCTTGCCATCCCCCTCTTCCACCGGGGCGGCCAGCATTTGGGCCAGGGCGCCGAACAGGGCCTCCTCCAGGCGCAACTTGGGCTTCTGCACCGTCCCGTGCACCGGGATGTCGAGCGTCATGGTCGGCAGGATGCGCTTTCCCGCTTTCACGTTCTTCAGCGTGAGTGTCAACTTCGATTCGCGCTCGTCAAAACGCCCCTTGTCGCAGACCAGCGTCACCTCCAGCCGCTCCGCCTCGCCCTTGATGCCGTTATTTTTCCCAAGCAGGGGGCGCACCATACCGGAGTCCAGCGAGTCGATCGTCCCCCGCAGCCGGAACGAGGCCAGCATCGGGTCGGAAAGGGGCGCCATCCGCCCCTTCATATGAATCGGGGCGCGCTTGCCGTCCGACTCCACATAGCCGTCGACCGCCAGGGTGCCCCAGCCCGACTCGTCGGCCGGTTCGCCATAGGTGGCCAGGCCGGACCCGGTCACATCCACGCGAAACAGCGCTTCATAGGGCTTGCCGTCGATCAGTTTGGAAAAATCCGAATACTGCAACGACAGGTTGGCCAGCAGCTTGTCCACGGCCACGGCCGGCAGCGGCCCGCGCTTCGAGGGGGTTGGCGCGGGTTCGGGCGCGGGCGTGCCGCTTCCGGCGCCCTCCCCGCCCGAAGACGTGCCGCGCGGGACATTCAGCCGGCCGTCCGCCAGGCGCACCACGGTCAGGACGGCGTCCTTCAACAGGACCTCCGCCGCCCGGAGCCGGCCGCGAAGCAGGGATCCGTAACGGATCGAAACACGGCCCTGTTCAAGGGAAAAGAGGGCCGTATCCGGGAACCCGGGGGGATTGCCCATCTTGAATCCGGTCACCTCCCCCGAGCCGGCGGCCACCTGAATGCCGATGGAAGAGGCCTGCATGCCGCCCCGGGCGACGGCCTGCGACAGCTTCCGGTTGACAACCCCCTGCAGGATGGCCAGGCCGGCGGCCAGGACGAGCCCGATAATGATGAGGATCCACGCGGCCTTCTTCATGATGCGGAATTCTCCAGTTGAATGGCCATCGCCACTTCCGGACAAGTGAAAGGGTTGTCGTACTTCGAGCAGTTCACGCAGCCCATGTAGAGCTTGTGCATCAGCTTTTCCTTGGGCACCTTCACGAAACCCAGCTTGCCGAAAAAATCGGGCGTGAAGGTGAGCACGATAATCTGGGTGGGCTTGAACTGCCGGATCCGCTCGATGACCGCCTGGACCAGCCGCGTGCCGATGCCCCGGCCCTTGAGCGTGCGCTTGACGGCCACGGACTTGACCTCCACCGACGGCTGCTTGGCCTTGCCGATCTCGGGCAGCACGGCCCAGGCGGCGGCGCCCACAACCTCGTCCCCCCGGACCGCCACGAGGAACCGGTCGATATTCTGGACAATATCGCTCACCGGACGGGCCAGCAACTCGTCCGGATAGGTCTTGATCAGACGGAAGATCGCTTCGGCATCGTCGAAGCCCGCGTTTCGTATGACAATGGGAGTATCCATGCCCAACACCTTAGCACAACCGGCGCGAAGAGAATAATAAAAAACCGAATTTTCTTGAATTGCCGAATCATTAACGGCAATATTAAACACTTTTCGTTTGAAGGATTGGAAAAATATATGGATAATCAGACACCTCTCTCCAATGTGCGCAACATCGGAATCATGGCACACATCGACGCCGGCAAAACCACGCTGAGCGAACGCATTCTCTTTTTCTCCGGAAAGACCTACAAAATAGGCGAGGTCCATGACGGAGCGGCCACCATGGACTGGATGGTCCAGGAACAGGAGGGGGGCATCACCATCACCTCCGCGGCCACCACGCTCACGTGGAAAGACCACCAGATCAGTCTCATCGACACCCCCGGACACGTGGACTTCACGGCCGAGGTGGAGCGCAGTCTGCGCGTGCTCGACGGCGCCATCGCCCTCTTCTGCGCCGTCGGCGGCGTGCAACCCCAGTCGGAACAGGTCTGGCGCCAGAGCGAAAAGTACGAAGTTCCGAAATTGGCCTTCATCAACAAGATGGACCGGACCGGAGCCGATTTCTACGGCGTCCTCGGCGACATTCAGTCGGAACTCCGCGCCAACGCGGTTCCGATTGTCATCCCGATCGGCCAGGAAGACAAATTCATCGGCATCGTCGACCTGATCGAAATGAAAGCCGTCTACTATTGCGAGGATCCCAAGCAGATCTCGATGGAGATGAAGGAGATTCCCGAGGAACTGGTTGAAACGGCCAAAAAATGGCGCGCCAACCTCGTGGAGAAGTGCGCCGAGCAGGACGACACGCTGCTGGAGAAGTTCCTGGCCGGCGAAGAGCTCACCCGCGATGAGATCCTCGGCATCATCCGCAAGGCCACCATCGCCCGCCGCGTCATCCCCGTCTTCTGCGGGGCCGGCTTCAAGAACAAGGGCATCCATCACCTGCTCGACGGCGTGAACCTCTACCTCCCCTCCCCCCTGGACGTGCCGCCCGTGTTGGGCAAGTACGACGGCAAGGACCTGGTCCGCAAGGCCGACGAAAAGGAGCATTTCTCGGCCCTGGCCTTCAAGATCATGTCCGACCGGCACATGGGCAAGCTCACTTACATCCGGATCTACTCCGGCATCCTCAAGGCCGGCACGACGGTCCTGAACAGCACCCAGGACTCCACCCAGCGCGTCGGCCGCCTGTTGCGTATGCACGCGAACCGGCAGGAGCCGATCACCGAAGCCCGTTGCGGCGACATCGTGGCCGTCATCGGCCTGCAGAAGACCCGCACCGGCGACACTATCTGCGACGAAGATCACCCGGTGGTGCTGGAGAACATCGAGTTCCCCGCCCCCGTGATCTCCATCAGCATCGCCCCCGAAAGCCGCCAGGACGAGGAAAAGCTCGACGCCGGACTTCTCCATCTGGCCGAAGAGGATCCGACCTTCATCGTCAGCCACGACGACGAGACCTCGGAAACCGTCATCTCCGGTATGGGCGAACTGCATCTCGAAATCATCGTGGACCGGCTGCGCCGCGAGTTCAACGTGGCATCCAAGGTGGCCGCTCCCGAGGTGGCCTACCGTGAAACCGCCACCACCGCGATGACCGAGGGCCAGTACAAGCACGTCAAGCAGAGCGGCGGCCGCGGCCAGTACGGCCACGTCTGGCTGCGCCTGGAACCCCAGCCCCCGGGCTCCGGGTTTGAGTTCGTCGACGCCGTCGTCGGCGGCCGCATCCCCACGGAATACATCTCCTCCGTCGAAAAGGGCATCATCAAGGCCATGGAACGCGGCCCGTTCGCCGGCTATCCTGTGGTGGACATGCGGGTCTCCGTTTTCGATGGGTCCTACCATGATGTCGATTCGAGCGATTTCGCCTTCGTCGAAGCCGCCCGCGTCTGCATGCGGCAGCTCTTCCTGGCGGCCCACCCCGTTCTCCTCGAGCCCGTCATGTCGGTGGAAGTCGTGACGCCCGAGGATTTCATGGGCGCGGTTTCCGGCTCGATCTGCCAGCGCCGCGGACGCATCGAATCCATGGACCAGCAGGGCGGCGACAAGGTGATCCGGGGCATGGTGCCGCTCAGCGAAATGTTCGGTTATTCGAACACGGTCCGCACGCTCACCCAGGGCCGCGCCTCGTTCACGATGACCTTCGAACACTACGAAGCCGTGCCCTTCTCCATCGCCGAGGAAATCATCAAGAAGCGCCGGGCCGCCAACAAGATCCGCTGACCGGTTGGCGATCTGCCACAACTATACGATCAGAAGGGCTGTCTTCAAAAACCCCTGTCACCATTTCGCTCAAGAACGATTTTCGGCCAAGTTGGGAAGAAATCGCCAGCACCGGCAATTCGGTGAACTTTGCCTGTTTCTTCCCATGCCATAAGAAGTGAAGATTGAGAAAATTCACCAAAAAAAACTGCAGCCGGGATTTTCCTGTCGAAGAAACACCACACTTCCTTCTCGTCCAAGCCGCCACGATCTCGGCCCGCGTCGAGCTCTGTATGGCCGCCAAGGCTCGGCAAGCGGGTATCCAGCGCATCCAGAACAACTTTCGGGAAAACGCCCATCGGCTCTACCACTGGGCAAAAGACCGGACCATTCCCCCCGAAAACAATCTGGCCGAACGGGCGTTGCGGCCCCTGGTCATCGCGCCTCCTCGCGCCCCTGATCATCCCCGCTCCCGCCTGCGGCGTCGCGTCCGCCTTGGAATGGTCAGCCGCTAATCAACCCCCGATTACTGACCGATTACGCACCCGAAAAGACGGTTGTTGTTTCCCCTTCGGGGCTATGTTATAAGAAGGACCGGAGGTGTTTTGTGAGCGGAAAGCAGGCTGTGTTTTATCTTCACGTGGAAGCCGGGTCCGACCAGGGCCGCCGCTTCACCGTCCCCCCGGGGGGTGCCCGGCTGGGCCGCTCCTCCGGCAACGATATCGTGCTTACGGATCCCTCCCTCTCCCGCTTCCACTGCCGGCTGTTTTTCAAGCCCGACGGCACCTTGTGGATCAGCGATCTGGGCAGCACCAACGCCTCCCTCGTGAATAACCAGCCCATTCCCGATGCCCCCCTGAAGCCGGGCGATGTCCTGGAATTCGGATCCACCCGCCTGCGCATTCAAAGCGAAGAACCCGCGCCCGCCCCGGCGCCCGAGCCCGTTCCAACCCGCGTCGACTTGGGCCTGGGCTCCCCCTCCGAAGCGCCGCCGCGCGATGAGCCTTCCTCCAAATCCAAGCCGTCCCTCGTCCTTCTCGTGGTGATCCTGGCCCTCGCGGTCACCGGCATCGTTTACTGGATGAAACCGCCGGCGAATGGCCGGATAGCTGGCGACCAGCCGCCCCGCTCCCTGACCGCCGCCTTGGGTGCCCGACCGGACGCTTTCGAATTCTTTTACGAAAAGGAGGAAGGCTCCACCAACAACCTCTTCCGCTATGCTCTTTCCCTTCAGGACAACACCCTGAGCGTGCAGATCGACGACGCCGCCACACGCCGCCATGTGGTGCGCGAAAAGAAACTGGCCCCGGAAGTGGTTGGAGGGTTGGCGTCCGACCTGAACCGCCTCGCCTTCTTCGGGTTGAAGGGCGACTACTCCGGCGTGCCGCGCGAGGGCGAATGGGCCGCTCGCGACCTCTCCCTCACCCTGGGCAACCGTTCCCACAAGGTGCGCGTGGCGAACCGGCTCGATCCGGATGAGCTCAAGCCGGTGCTGGAAACGCTGGAGACGTTCGCCCAAAACGAACTCAGCCTGACGTCCCTGACCTATACCCCCGAGCGCCTCTTGGAAATGGCGCAAGAGTCCTACCAACTCGGCCAAAAGTTTTTGGACGAGCGCGATGTGCGCCCGGACAATCTCTTCAATGCCATCCGGACCTTTGAATCCTGCCAGTGGTACCTGGAAACCGTGGAGCCCAAGCCGCCCTTTTTCCTCGACGCCGCCACCGCCGCGGATCAAGCCCGCCGAAGCCTGGAGACCGAATACAACGCCCGGCTGTTCGAGGCCGAAAAAGCCTGGAGCCTCAGCGACTGGTCCCGCGCCGCCGTGCAATACCGCCAGATCCTGGCGCTGATCCCGGAACGTTCCGACGACCGCCACCAGAACGCGCTGAAAAAACAGCTCGACGTGGAACGCCGAATCAGGAGATAACCCCATGCCCCGCCTCTTTATTTCGCTGTTCCTCCTTCCGGTCCTTCTCCTTCAGGCCGGCTGCGACTGGGCCGCCCCACGGGCGCCCGAAGGCGGCCAGATCCGCGTGGAAACCGCCCCCCCAGGGGCCTCCGTCACCTGCAATGGAGCGGCCCCGCGGATCAGCCCCGCCACCTTCGAAAACCTGCCCGCCGGCAGCTTCACCCTCATCGCCCGGCAGGAGGGCTTCCGCGACGCCCGCCAGGCCGTCACGCTGATGCCGGGCCAGAAAACGGAAATCGCCTTGAAGCTCGAACCGTTGCTCGGCCTGGTCCTCGTCCAATCCGCGCCGGCGGCCGCCGATGTGACGGTCGATGGCGCCTACCGGGGCAAGTCGCCGCTCCTGATTCCGGATTTTCCCCTGGGCACCCACCGCCTGAAATTCAGCCTGCCGGGCTTCGAGGAAAAAGCGATCGAACTGACGGTCAAGGACCGCACGCCGCTTAAAACCTTTGTCGACCTCGCCTCCAAAACCGCGCGGCTGACCATCTCGTCCGAGCCGGCCGGCGCCGCCGTTTACATCGACAACGCCCCGCGCGGCGCCACCCCGTGCGAAGTTGAAACCGCAGCCGATACAAACTCCCGGGTGGAACTGAAGCTCGAAGGCTTTGCGCCCTTCGCGGAAACGATCACCCTGCAGGCCGGCGGGAAATACCCCATCGAGGCCCGTCTCGTCCCCCTGCCCGCCGAACTGGAGATCACCTCCACGCCCGACGGGGCACGGGTCTTCGTGGATGAAGCCTTCAAGGGGGTCACGCCGCTGACCGTGACCGGCCTCGCGCGCGGCGGGCACAAACTCAAGCTGGACATGAAGGGCTATGAGTCGCATGAAACCACCATCACCCTCAGCGGGGCGGGCGCCGTGCGGGAGGATACCATCCTGGTCCGCAACAGCGGGACCCTGGTCCTGATCACCCTGCCCGACGGCGTGGAGGTCTTTGTCGACGGCGAGCCCGCGGGCGTCACGGAAGCATCGCCCCAGGGCGGCGCCACTTCCGAGCCTTTGCGCGTGGACCTGCTCTCGCAAGGCGAACACACGCTTCAACTCACACGGCGCGGCTACGCCTACAAGCCCAAGAAGTTTACCGTCGAAACCGGACAGGTCGTGCAACTGCAGGAGGCCCTCACCCGCCTGTTCATCCGCGATACCGCCCTCGTGATCAACAAGGGGGGCGGAAGCTACGAGGTCACCGGCCAGATGCTCCGCAAACTGCCAAACGGCGATGTGGAGATCGAAGTCAATCCCGGCATCATCCGGACCATCGCGGCCTCCGACATTTCCAAAATCCGGCCGATCAGACAGGATGCGCCCTGAATCCGACCGTGAGCACCCAACCCGGACTCGTCATCCTTTACAACCGCCCCGCCGAACCGGGTTCGCCTTTCGCCGAATCCGATGCCGGAGTGCTGAACGAAGTTCATGCCGTGGAGGAGGCCCTGCGCCGGCGCCACGTTCCCTTCCGCACCGCCAGTGTGTCCCGGTTGCGCGATATTCCGCCGGCGCTCACGGCGGGGCCCGAAAAGATCGTCTTTAACCTGGTCGAGCGGCTGGAGGACTCCTTCGGCGCGTTCAACCACGTGCCCGCGGTCTGCGAGGCCATGGCGCGGTCCTGCACGGGCGGCTCCGCAGACGCCCTCGGCCTGACGCTCGACAAATGGCTCGCCAAGGCGCGCCTGCGGGCCCATGGAGTCGGGGTCGCCCAGGCCGTCATGCTGGAGCCCGGTCTGCCCTGGACCGCCCTGCCCCCCTATCCCCTGTTCGTAAAGCCGGCGGCGGCGGGCGGAAGCGAGGGCATCGATGCCGAGCTTTCGATCGTGCGCTCCCGCGAGGCGCTCGTCGCCGCCGTCGTGCGGATCCACCGGCAATTCTGCCAGCCCGCCCTGGTGGAAACCTACATCGAGGGCCGCGAGTTTAATTTGTCCGTGATCGAGCGGGCCGGCCGCCCCGAGGTCCTGCCCGTGGCGGAGATCGATTTCACCCTTTTCCCCGAAGGGCGCGCCCCCATCGTGGATTATGCGGTGAAGTGGATACCGGGAACCATTCCCGGCCACGTTTCCCCGCGCCGCGTGCCCGCCCTCGTGGATGCCGAAACGGCGGCGCGCCTGCGCTCGGAGGCGCTCCGGGCCTGGACCGCCTGCGGCTGCCGGGATTACGCGCGCGTGGATTTCCGGATGGACGCCGAGGGGCGGACTTACGTGCTCGAGGTCAACGTGAACCCCGACATCCAGCCGCTCGCCGGCCTGCCGGCCGCCCTGGAGGCCGCCGCCATTCCGTACGACGATTTTGTGCTGGCGATGGCGGACAACGCGCGCCGGCGTTTAAAGTAATCCGCTGATACGGAACAGGGCCCGGGATTGACATCGCTTATTCCTTACACAAGAGTAAGGAATACAAAACATGTAAGGAGTTCACGATCATGGTCACGGCAACCATTACAAGCAAAGGACAGATCACCATCCCAAAGACGGTGAGGGACTCGTTGCGCCTGCAAGCCGGCGATATTGTCTCATTCACCATCCAGGGCGAGAACGAAGCCGTGCTCACGCCTGTGACAAAAACCGTCGACCAGGTTTTCGGAAGGCTTCACAAGCCGGGACAGGCGCCCAAAACCGTCGCCGAGATGAACCAGGCTGTCGCGAAGCGGATGCGGGGCGGAAAAGCTTGATCGCACTGGACACCAACATCCTCATCCGGTTCCTTGCGCGTGACGACGAGAAGCAGGCCCAGATCGTGTATGCCCGGTTCAAAAAGGCCGAGGCTTCGCACGAAGTGTTTTTCGTTCCCCTGCTGGTCGTGCTCGAAACGATCTGGGTTCTCGAAAGCGCCTACGGCAAGACCCGGCAGGAAACACTGGACTCACTCGATGCCCTGAAAAGCATGCCCATTCTGAAGTTTGAAAAGCCAGCCGTGCTTCAGACCCTGCTGTCCGAAGGCAAAAAAAACCATACCGATCTCGCCGACCGGCTGATCGCCTTGACCGCGCACGCCTGCGGCTGCGCCGGAGGGATTACCTTCGAAAAAAAAGCGGCGAAACTTCCCTTCTTCCAGTTGGCCGTATCCTAATCTTCCAGCGCGACCTTGATCACGAGCTTGTGTATCTGCCCGGTTCCCACCATGGGTGCGTGCCCTTCGCCCGTGAAATAGAGGGCGAAGTAGCCGGGCCGCAATTCGTTCCAGCTCTCGCACATGAATTCGTAAATTTCCGCGTCCTTCTCGGGAATCGCGCAGAGCAGCTTTGCGCAGCGGCCCTTGTCCAGCCAGCCGACCATCTCCCAGCCGGTCAGCGGCACATGGATGTCGATGTACCGGTTGTGCACTTCAACCTTGCTCTGCTCGCGCGCCACCATCTCGCCCTTGACCACATCCACATGCAGGTAGGGCTTGATCGTGTTGCGCCCCAGCGGCAGGGTGGCAAGGTCCTTGCGCTTGAGTTGCTCAAAGCCCTCCCGCAGACGGGGGTGCATATTCGCGTACAAATCGGCCCTGTCCAATGTATCCAGAATCATGGTCGCTCCTTGTTGGTTAAATATTCCGCCGCCGGCTTCCCGTCGAACATCAGCTCCTCCAGCACCCCTTTGCCGTTCAACACCCGCACCACGGCCCACACATTCGACAGGCCGCTTCTGTTCATCCGGCGGTACGTTTCCTCGGCGGCCGGCGCCAGCTTTTCGTTCATGAAGAACTGACTGAACGGCGGCGTGAGCCGGACCACCCGGTTGGAATGGTCCTCGTAACTCTGCCAGCCCATTTCCATGGTCACGTAATCCGTCGTCCCGGCGGGCGGCTTTTCGGAAAGGGCCCGGACCACGGCAAAGCCCTTCTCGTCCTCCCCGATCACCGCCTGCACGTCCTTCTCGTAACCAAAACTCATGCCGGGCGGAAGAGTACCCCGCAGGTTCTCGAATTGCAAAGCAACATACCGGCCGCGGAACGCGTCGTAGGGGTCCACCGGCGCCGTGCGGAACCGGAACGCCCGCCCTTTCTGCAGCACCAGCTCGTGCCGGAAAATCTGCGAGGCCGGCACCGCCAGCATCGCCGCGCTCATGACAACAAACAAAACCGCCTTATACGCCTTGTTCATGTCGCGCGCCTCCTGCGGATCATGAGCCCGTTCGCTCCCAGAAAGGCCAGCCCCAGCCCGATGAAGGCCAGCCCCCGCCCGAGGATGCTCATGTCGGCGTCGAAAAACCGGGCGATCAGCAGGGCCGCCAGCAAAAGCAGACCCATGTTCATCAGCCCCAGCTTCGTCTCCCGGACCGCCTGCACCACAATCAGGATGCCCAGCGCAAAGGCATAGGCGTTCATCAAAATGGCCGGGATCAGCTCCATCCCCGCCAAGGCCGTGCTCACGGCCACCAGGACGGCCGCCACGAGGGGAAACACGACGGCCAGGCGAAGGGCGGCACTGCGGATCCGGCCGAATCCCCGGACGATCAAAACGACCGCCAGCACAAGGGCCAGGGAAGCCAGCACAATATCCGAAACGATATCGGCTTGGCCCCAGTAATACCCGTGATGCCGACCCATATCCTCCCAGAACCAGACGAACGAATAGAGAAACACCATGATCCCCAGGCCGCCTCCGCCCAGCAGGGCCAGCGGCCGCCCCCACAAGGTCAGGCTCCGCGCCCCCCAAAGCTCATCGGCCAGCAGGCAGGCACTGAACAGCGCCGCATACAGGGAAAACCAGAGCACCGGCTCGTCCCCCCGCATGCCCATGGCCACGCCCACCAGCACCGCCAGCATCAGCCCCCACAGCAGCCAGACGCCCTTCACGCTGTCCCGATCCCGAACCCGGCACCAAACCAGGTATGGCACAAGCCCCGCCAACAGCAGCCAGAACCCGTAGGGATTGCCATCGGAGCATCGCTGCCCGATCGCCCAGCCCGTGATGCCGATCAGGTAAATCAGGCCCGGCATGGCCGCATCCAGCAGATACACGGAGGGCAGGATGAGCAGCATCCAGGCCAGCGTGAAGGCCCGAAACGTCCCCCCCAGTTGATAGGTCTGCGCCACCAGCGCCACGGAGGCCCCGACCGCCAGCGCCAGAAAGGTGCCCGCCCCTTCGCGCAGGCCCGCTCCGGTTTTGCCGGCGAAGACGATCCAGCCACACACGCCCAGCGCGCCCAGCAGCGGAAGATACGCGATCACCGCGCGCAACGGACGCGTCAGGGCGTACCAGTTATACGCCAGCAACAGGATGAAGCCCAGCCCCACCAGCAGGCTGCCGACCACGCTGGTGATCAGCAGCGCCCATTTCTGGGCAACCGGCTCCGGATAACGGCCCCGGAGCCGCTCCTCCTGCTCCCAGGAAATCAACCCTTCCCGGGCCCATGCCCCAATTTCATTCATCAACCAACGGTGCTCCGACCCGTTCATGCGGCCGCTCCTTCCGCTAAAGGAATGTTGCAAGGATCATGCCGATAACCTACCATGCCCCCCATGAGCAAGCAACCTCATAAGACCGCCCCTGTCCCCCTGATCGGCGCCCACTTTTCAACCGCCGGCGGGCTCCACCACGCGCTCGAGGAGGCCGTCCGGCTGGACTGCCCGGTTGCCCAGCTCTTCACCGCCTCCCCCCGCCAGTGGAAGGCCCGCCCGCTCGGCGAACCGGCGGTCGAGTTGTTCCTTAAAACGCAACAAAGATCGGGAGTTCGGACCGTTTCCCACGCCGCTTACCTGATCAACCTGGCCGGAGAAGACGCGGCGGCAACGCAATCGCTCGCCGCCTTCACGGAAGAGTTGCGCCGCTGCCAGGCGCTGCGGATCCCCCATCTGGTCGTCCATCCGGGCTCGGCGGGCGAACAAACGGTGGAGCAGGCCGTCCGCCGCATCGCCCAGTCGCTCGACGCCGCCCTCGCGGCCTCCGAAAACAGCGCCACCACCGTGCTGCTGGAAACCACCGCCGGCCAGGGCCACAGCATCGGGCGCTCCTTCGGGGAGCTGGCGGCCATCCTCGAACACTGCAAGCACCAGGCGCGGCTCGGCATCTGCCTCGATACCTGCCACATCTTCGCGGCCGGGTATGACATCCGCACGGAAGAAACCTACCACGCCACCATAGACGCCTTCCAGAAAGCCCTGCCCCTGAAACGGCTGCAGTTCTTCCACTTCAACGATTCCGTCACCGGTTTGAACTCGCACGTCGACCGCCACGCCCATCTCGGCGAGGGCGAGCTGGGAATCAAGCCGTTCGGGTTCATCCTCAACGACCCCCGGTTCCTCTCCGTCGGCAAATGCCTGGAAACCGAAAACGACGAGAAACGCGCCCGCGATTTTCAGATTTTAAGGGATGCGTTTACCGCCACTTCACCTCCATCCCAAACCTGAAAATCCGCACCCACCTGCCAAACTCTTCCTCCTGAAGGGAGCCTCCCATGCAAAAGCCGCTGCCCAACGCCCTGAAACCCGTTGTCATCCACCACCACGGCCGTACCGATTACGAAGCCGCCGTCACGCCCGGCTACGGCGCGAACCTCGTCTCCTTCCGCGCCGACGGAACCGAGTTCATCTATTTCGACGAAGCCCTTTGCCGCAGCGGCGAAAAATACACCGGCGCCTTCAACATGTTCCCCACCCCCTGCCGCCTGGCCAACTGCTCGTATGAATACGACGGCCGCAAGATCGTGCAGAACAAAAGAGGCGAACAGGTTTTCATCCACGGCCTCGTGCGCGACGAGGCGTTCTCCTTCATGGCGGAGCCCGGCCGGGTCTCCTCCTGGATCGACATCACGCCCGGAAACCCCATCTACGAAGGCTTTCCCTTCTCCTGCACCTTCAAGATGATCCACGCGCTCGACGACAACGGCCTGACCATCACCTTCCAAGTCATTAACCGCGACACGCGGCGCCTGCCCTTCGGCTACGGCATCCACCCCTACTGGCGGCTCCATGGCTCGCGGGACGAGGTGCTGCTGAGGATTCCCTGCGACCGCACGCTTGAAGCCCAGGCGCTGGTGCCAACTGGCGGCACGATTCCGGTTGAAGGCACACCGTTCGACTTCCGGAAACTGAAGCCGCTCGGCGACCTGCTTCCGGACCATGTTTACTATAAACGCGAACCCGGCGAAACGGCCGAAATCCGGCACCTCAACCTGGGCCGGAAAATTGTCATCGAAGCGAGCGAGGCCTTCACCCACATGATCGCCTACACCGCCGCCGGCACCGCGTTCGTCTGCGTGGAAAACCTCACCACCAGCCCCAACGCGCAGAACCTGGCGGGCGAGCACCCCGCGGCCCACCTGCTGAGTGCCGAACCCGGCCAGACCGTGGAAGGCTGGCTTCGCTACTCCGTGCTGCCGGTCAACGGGTAGTCTTCCATCCACGCGCCCCGCACGGAGCGCGACCGGATCGCATTCTGATGAGCCCCTAATGGGGTCAAGTCCCGACTTCCGACAAAACTTTTTTCACTTGAGCGGCAATCTGCTTGAGTTCTCGCTCTTCCCTCATGCGTTTTTCCATCCGCTCAACTGCTTTCCCCGCCGCCCGGTGATCCGCCACGCCCGCCGCCTTTGCGATCTCGGGCAACGTCAGACCTGTTTGGCGCCGGGCCTGCCACAGCGCCACATCCCGCCCCCAGTCCCCCTGCCGCTCCCGGAAGGCCTCCCATTTCTCGCCCTTGACCTCCTCCACCGCGCGCCGAACATCCTCGAACCCCGGCCGCGTCAACCGGACCGGGTTCAGGTGAATATACCGGCTCGCTTCCAGCGCCCGGCCCCTTCGCCGTCAACCGGCACCGCGTGATACCGCCCCTGAACCACCGGCCCGCTTTCCTTCCACCGCCGGTTATGCCACATGCCGTAACTGACGTTCAACCACCGCATCGCCCGGCTCAAGTTTCCGTGCGGGGTCTCCACCAGCAGGTGGAAATGGTTCGCCATCAGCGCATAGGCGTGCAGCCGAACGCGGTACCGCTCAACCATCGCGCCCAGGAGATCGAGAAAATGAAGCCGGTCAGCCTTGTCACAATACAACCGCTCGCCCTGCCAGCGTCGCGCCCAGCCCAACCGACGCAAACGGAAGGACCTTTTGCCAAAACTCAGAGATGCGCCCCCGGAATTTATTCAATTCCCTTGTGTGGAGGCAATTGTTTGCCTATCATTAATGAGTTATGATTTTATCGATACTTCGAGAATCGTGGCTGTTGGTAACGTTGACCGTCGTTCTTTTCCTTTCCCCGGCCGCCACCCGCGCCCAGGATTCGCCCCTCGAAGTCCAAAAGGCCCTCAGCAAGCACCTCTCCCTGGGCAACTACCTCGAGGCCGTCCCCCTTCTCGACCAGATGGTCAGCTGGTACGCCACCAGCGACGACAGCCGTATCCTCTCACTGATGGAGAACGTCTATTTCCAGCTCGGGATGTGCCACTTCGTCCTGGGCCATTTCGGCGAATCCCGCGGCGCCTTCTCCACCTACTTGCGCAAATACAAATTCGGCGCCCGCGCCTGGCAGGCCGCCGTCTATATCGCCGATACCCATCGCTTTGCAGGCGCCCTCAAGGATTCGCTCAAGGCCTACCAATTCGCCCTGAACAGCTATTCCTACGGGCCCGATTGGAAAGCCGACATCCTCATCGCCATGGCCAAGTGCCACCTGGCCGAGGAAAATTGGGCCGCCGCCGCCCCTCTTCTCCTGGAGGTTTTTCGCACCGCGCCCGACTTCCACCGCCGGAACTGGGCCGCCTCCCTGCTGGCCGTCAGCTATCTCAAGGACCTGAATGTGGAGATGGTCTACGACATGATGCCGTACCTGCTTCACCCCCAATCCTTCGCCTCGCACAGCGTGGCCCTCAACATGGCGGCGCTCGAAGCCGGCGACATCCTGTTCGCCGATGAAAAATACCGCGACGCCCTGTGGGTCTACCGCATCGTCTACCCGCACGATGTGCTCATCATGAACGGTATCCAGCAGAAGGAACGGCTTGAACAGAAAGCCGCCCGGTTGCGCAAAACCCGGGGCCAAATCCGGGCCCTCATTCAAATCCAGGAGGAGATCGGCGTCGTCGAACAGGAACTGAAGGCGCTCGACGCGATCGAGAATTACGACAGCGAACTCGGCTACCGCATCGCCCGCGCCTACCAGGAAACCCGCCGTTACCGCGAAGCCTGCGAGCTTTATTATTCGCTCTACCAGGACGAGATTCCCAACCGCGCCGAGGAGTGCCTCTACCTCTCCTTCTTCAACGCGGCCCAGGTGCAGCCCTGGCGCAGGGCCGTCGCCTTCGGCAAGGAATACATGGGCGCCTATCCCGGCGGCGCCTATTACGACACCGTCTCCCTCTCCGTCGGCCAACTCTTTGCCAACCAGCAACAGTGGCCCGACGTGATCGTGACCCTCACCAACGCCCTCGCCGTCAGCCCCCGCCACGCCGACATCGTGGAATGCCTCTTCCTGGTCGGCTACGCCTCGTTCATGGAGGAGGACTTCACCAACTCCATCACCTGCCTCACCCGCATGAACAAGGAGTACCCCGGCAATGACCGCGAAGCCGACGGCACCTACTGGATCGCCATGGCCAACCTGTTCGATCGGCAATACGAGGAGGCGCTTTCCCACTTCGACCACCTGATCCGCTTCTTCCCCCAAAGCCCGTATGTGGAGGACGCCTTCTTCCGCAGCGCCTCCTGCGATTACGGCCTCAGCGTGTTCGACCGCGCCGAGACCAAGCTCCTCGCCTTCCTGGATCGCTACCCGGACAGCAAACTGGCCAGCGAAACCCACCTGATGCTGGGCGACCTCGCCGCCACAGACGGCCGCCTGCTCCTGGCCGTGAACGAATACCAGAAGGTGCCCCTGGGCGACATCAATATCGAACACTACAACTTCGCCGCTTTCCGCTGCGGCGAAATCCTGGCCGAACTCAAGGACTACGACGGCCTTATCACCCACTTCGACCGCTACCTCAAAAAAAACCGCGAAGGCTCCAACATCCCGCAGGCCCTCTACTGGCAGGGCAACGCCTGGTGGCTGAAGGGAGAAAAAGAACGCGCCCTCGCCTTCTACCGCCGCGCCATGGAGACCTATGGCAAGGACCGCCAAGCGCTGGGCGTGGACCTGATCATGGATGAATGGGTGGCCAAACTGCGCGATGCCGAACCCGCCCTGGCCGCCCAGGGGTGGCGCGATCTGCGCGACCTGCTCCGCACGGCTTCGGAAAACAAGCACTACACCCTCGTGCTACGCCTGCAGCGTCTCCTGCTGTACGACCCGAAGCTGGGCGAAGCGGACAAAACCATGGTCCGGAAAAACCTCTTCAATCCCAACAATCTGCCCTACGCCAGCCCGGCCATCCTCGACCTGATCCTGGACGAATCCGCCGGCCTCACCAACGATCTGGCCGCCCTCGCCGCAACCCGCATCGTCGACGATTTCCCGGAAACCGATTCGTCCGTCGCCGCCCGCATGTTTCTGGCCCGCCTGGATATGCAGGCCGGGGACTATGACAGCGCTATCCGGCACCTGACCGTTGTGCGCGAAGTGTTCGCCGCCAGCGGCGAGGCGGCCGAAGCCCTCCTGCTGCTGGGCGACATCCACCTCAAGACCCGCAAGCTGGATGAGGCGGACAAGGCCTACAGCGATGTACTCGGCGCCAAGGAGTGGCGCCCGCTGTGGCCGGAAGCGTTGTTCGGCCGCGGCCAGACCGCCATCAAGAAACAGGATTACGCCAGGGCCGCCGCCTACTTCGAACGCATCTATGTCATGTATTCCGGCCACCGGAACTGGACCGCCAAGGCCTACCTCGCCCGCGCCGAATGCCTCGAACGCCTGCGCGAACGGCAGAAGGCGGCGGAGATCCTGACCGAAATGGTGAATCTGCCGGAATTGGCCGGCCTGCCCGAAACAGCCACGGCCCGCGAACGGCTGATACGATTGAAGGGCGGATCATGAACAACCGGATTATCATCGCCTCTCTCCTGACGGGCATGCTGGTCGCCCGCCCGGCTTCCGCCCAGACCGGCAGCCCGGCGACGGCAACCCCCGCGCCGCCCCAGGGCTGCCGCGCCATCCTCCAGGTGCAGGGCAAAGAGCTGGATCTGTTCCTGGTTCGGAAAACCGGCGATCAGCTCTACTTCCGCATGCCCCAGGCCCCGGCCAATGCCCTGTCGGCCATTAAGGTGGAGTCGGTGCAGGCCGCCGAGTTCCCCATCGAGCCGGATGACTTCGCCATCTTCGAGGCCACGCGCACGCGCCAGTGGCGGCAGGCCGCCGAGCTCATCCTTAAGACGATCGGCCCCTGCATGTCCTTCCTCGATCTGCCCAAAAACAACGCCGCCCAACCGGCCCTCGACGCGGGCTTCTACCTGATGCGCGCGGCCGGCGCGGCCCGCGGCAAGGACGGGGCCATGACGGTGGCTGCCTCCAACTTCTATGAGCAGGCCTCGCAGGTTTACCGGCAGATCGCCGCCGCCGAGTGGTTCAACGGGCGCGAACAGGCCCGCCTGCGCGCCGCCCTCTGCCAGACCGCTTGCGGCAAACTGGACCAGGCGGCCAAGTGGCTCCAGGAGGCGCGCATCCCCGATCCGGGCGACGGCGACTACGGCCTTTACCAGCTGGCCGAGGCCAACCTCCTTTTCGCCCAGGGGAAGACGCTCGACGCTTGCAACGCCGCCGCCCGTTCCGCGGCCTTTGAGAACAAGGACCCCCAGGTCTTCCCCGACGGCCTCCTCCTCTCCGCGCGCTGCCACGAGGAGCTGAAGGACTATTACCGCGCCCGCGACATCTATTTCGAAGTGGCCCGCCTCTTCGGCTCCACCGAGTGGAGCGAGCAGGCCTTCGCGCGGCTGACCATCATCATGGACAACCGTCTTACGGCAGAAAAAGAGAACGCGATTATCGCCAAGGTCTTCTTCGGCTCCGAGGAGGACATGCAGAAGGTCATCGAAGACTTTGTCGCCAAACGCAGGGATCAAACCGATAAAACGAAATAAGCCGGGCGGCCCCGTGCCGCCCACGCGGGAAAGGATACACCGATGAACGGAAAAATCTACAAACTCGCATTCCCAACCGCCCTCTTGCTCTTTGCGATCGGCATCATCAGCCACTCGCTCGGCCAGGGCGCCGACCCGGCCGCGGTTCCCGCCGCCGCCAATGCCGTAGCAGCCGCCGCGCCTCAAGCCCAGACCATGACCCTCGGGCAGATGTGGGTGGTTGGCGGCTTCTTCATGTACCCCATCGCCTTCCTCTCCGTGGCCGCCTTGGCGCTGACCATCCTCGGGTTCCTCAACACCAGCGAAAACAAGATGATCCACATGGACCTGGTGCCGGCCATCAAGGACAACATCATGAGCCGGGATATTCCCTCCGCCATCGCCACCTGCACGGGCAACCCCAGCCCCATGACCAACATCCTCCACGCCGGCCTGCGCCGCATCACCGAGTTCTACAACAAGGCCTCCGTCGAAAAGGCCATGGAGGAGTCCGCCGTCGAGGAGAACACGGTCGGCCTGCGCAACATTAACTACCTGTCCATCATCGCCACCACGGCGCCCATGTTCGGCCTGCTCGGAACCGTCTCGGGCATGATCAAGGCCTTCCAGAAAATCGGACTGGGCGGCATGGGCGACCCCGAGAAGCTCGCCACCGACATCGGCGAAGCCATGATCACCACCGCCTTCGGCCTCATCGTCGGCATCCCCGCCATGTTCTTCTACTTCGACCTCAAGTCCAAGTTCTCCGCCAACATGGCGCGAATCGGCCGCGTCATGGGCGACCTCACGCACGATATGGACCAGAACCTGCCCGGCGGCGAGGGCTGCCGCGAGGGCGGCGCCTCCCCCAGGCAGGGCTGAGCCGCAGAGGAACGAGGAGCCGCCCCATGAAAATGCCAAACCTGGAAATGGAAGAAGCCAAGTTCGCCATGGCGCCCATGATCGACATGGTGTTCCTGCTCCTCGTCTTTTTCATGTGCGCCTCCCACCTCAGCACCGCGCGCACGCTGCCCATCGATATTCCCACCGCCTCCCGCGGCGTCGTGCCCAAGGACCGGCCCGACCGCTGGATCGTCAACATCACCAAGGACGGCGCCGTCTTCAGCGGCGACCAACCCATGGAGGTGGACGCCCTGCGCAACGCCATCGCGGCCGCCCGAAAAACCGACCCCAACCTGAAGGTCTACCTGCGGGCCGACGCCGATGCCCGGCACAAGTCGGTCCGCAAGGTCATGGCCGCCATGGCCGAGGCCGGGGTCGACGACTTTATCTTCGGCGTCTACTCACCCGACGCCCAGGAGGCCGCGCCATGAAGCTGCCTGTTCCCGAAATGGAAGATCCCGAGATCAACGTCGCCTCGCTCATCGACATGGTGTTCCTGCTCCTCGTCTACTTCATGGCCACCGCCAGCCTGGTCAAATCCGAGGCCGACCTCGGCATCCGCCTGCCCGGCATGCTGGCCCAGGCCAGGACCGTGGATCTGCCCGACGAACAGATCCTCGAAGTGCGCGAAGGCGGCCACGTCATCCTGAACGGCCGGGAATACGATGATCCGAATTCGTCCGACCTGCCGGCCCTCGCCGCCACGCTCGTCCGCTACCGGCTCTCCTCCACCGCCGCGGGCAACGAGCCGATGATCACCATCCAGGCCGACGACAACGCCCGCCAGCAGCGGGTCATCGATGTTATGAACGCCTGCGCCGTCGCGGGCATCAAGGGCGTCACCTTCGGCCTCTCGGGAGATTGACCGGAAAGGAACGGTTTTGTGAAGGCTGAATTTTCAACCATGCTGTCGGGGATCGGCTTCCACAAGCTGTCCGTGCGGCGGCGCAAGCAGCTGTGGACCCTGCTGCTGATCAGCCTGGGCATCCACCTGGTCGCCCTGCTCATCTTCGGCGGCGTGGTGGTGATGCGGGCCCTGCGCGAAGAGAAGACCGTCTTCGTGGCGCCGGCGCCCCTGAAAACGTACGAACCCCGGAAACTGGAACACAAGGTCAAGGTCCAGAAGCAACAGCGCAGCGCCAGCCGCCCCGCCATGATGCCGCGCATGGTGGCGGCCAAACCCTCCGATTTCGCCCTCCCGGAAATCAAGTCGAACCCGAAGCTCGTCAAGACCACCTTCCAGCCCAAGTTCAAGGAGATCACCGGGACCGGACTCGGCGTCGGGCTCGGCACCGGCTACGGCGTCGGCGGCTTCGGCATGGGCGTCTCGTCTTTCAACTTCTTCGGCATCCGCGGGCGCGGCGACAAGATCGCCATCCTCGTGGATGTGTCGGTCAGCATGGTCGAGGAGGGGTCAGGCGGCGTGGTCGGCTACGAGCGGGTCAAGCGCCGCATCGAACAGGTCCTGGACGCCCTTTCCGACTCCGCCATCTTCAACGTGATCGTCTTTGCGGACGCGGCCAACGCCATGGAAAAACAGCTCGTCATCGCCAGCAAGGCCAACAAGAACAAGGCCAAGGAATTCATCCGCCCCTACAATAAAGAGGGCAACTGGGGCCTCACCACCGGCAACATCCAGCCGCCCGAAATCGGGCTGAAGCCGGCCGGCGGCACCACGCGGCTCGACCTGGCCCTCGCCGCCGCCTTCGAA
Organism: Kiritimatiellia bacterium; assembly: GCA_046484345.1. GTDB lineage: Bacteria > Verrucomicrobiota > Kiritimatiellia > CAIKKV01 > CAIKKV01 > CAIKKV01. The sequence goes on along the minus strand of JAWOJA010000011.1, from coordinate 18,911 downwards.
CAGGGCGCCGACACCATCCTGATCATCAGCGATGGCATACCCCGCGTGGAAAAAATGCTGACCGAACAGGATTACAAGAAGCAAGAGGCGGTGCGCGCGCAGTGGATGGAGCAAAACAAGGCCCGCGTGGAGGAGTGGGATGAAGAAAATGCCGGCGCGGCAGCCGAGCAACGCGTCTGGATCCCGGCCACCCCCGCCCGGCCGCCCAGCAAGACGCCCCCCAAAGAGGGCCAGGCCCCCGACAAGGGCGCCCCCGCCCGCGAAGGCCACTGGGAATTCCGCCGCACCGGGTCCCGCCCCCATCCCCCCGAACCCGAGCCGAGCTGGTGGACGCTGTCCGATTTCATTGAACAGTTCACCCTGCTGCACGAAACTTATTACATGAAGAAGGGCAAGAAACTGCCCGTCGTTCATTGCATCGGCTACCAGATCAACGAGGAAGGCGGCGACTTTCTCAAGGCATTTGCCAGACAGTATAAAGGCCAATACCGTCGCGTCACCCAGGTGGAATGATCATGCCCCGGCTGTTGTTCATCCTGTTGCTGTCCCTGGCGACGGCCACCGTCGGCGCCGCCCCCGACCTCACCACCCCGCCTTTTCAGGAAATTCGCACCTCTTGGCTCCAGGAAAAGGACGCCCTTCATTCCGCCCGCTCCCGCGCCTACCGGGAGATGCTCGAAGCCCGCATCACCCAGGCCGAGACGGAATGCCAGGAAACAATGGCAACCCGGAATGTGAAAGGTCTGAGCGTGGCCCGCAAGGCGAAACAAATCAGCGAGGAAGCGCTGGCCTCCGTTCAAACTAATGGCACCTTCACGGTGCCCGACTCCGTCCGCCGCGAACTGGCGGAATGGATCCGCAAACTCAACAACGATAAGCTGGAGGCGGACCGGCAGGCCGATGCCAGCCTGGCCGCCCTTCGCTCTCGGGTGAAAGGCCGCTTCGCTCAGGTGCTGGCCCGGCAGAGCGGCGGGCCGCCGCCGGTGGAACCGGAACTCGACACGCTGTTGGACACGCTGCTGAATGCGGAACCCAAAAAGCCCGACCCGCCTCCGGTCAAAATTGACAAACCCGGTCCCGTTGACAAACCCGATCCCGATACGCCCTGGTTCGCCGCCAGCGGGGAAGGCCAAAACTGGGTCACGGCCGGCCGCTGGACGTGCGATGTGATGGCCCAGGATATTTTCTCCATTCCCGTTCTGAATGTCGCCACCTCCTATACGGCAACCAAGTCGCATCCGTTCAACGGCCTAAGCTCCTCCTTCACCTACACCGTGCTACAACAGCTTAAACCCGACCCGGCGGTCGACTACGTCTTCCGTCTGAAACGTCTGCCCGGCCGCCGGACGGTCACCCTGTTCGCCTGGCCTTCCCCCTCGAACAAGGGCCGGCTTGAGTTCCGGACGCAACAGGCGGAGCAGATCCCCAGCCCCCATGGATTTGAACTCGAGGCAAGCGCCTCCGCCGCCAAAAAGCCGTCGGGTCCGGCCTCGATTGACGTGCGGATTGAAACGGAACCGGCCGGCGCGGAAATCCGGCTGAACGGCAAGCGGATCGCCAATGCCGAAGGGGACCCCGTGCTGACACCGGCCCGCCTGCGCATCCCTCCGGGCGCGCACACGCTGGGGCTGTCGCTCGATGATTATGTGGCCAAAACCTTCGACAAATGGTCGCCGCAAAATTCTCCGCATGTGGCCTGGAAACTCCAGCACGAAAGCACACTGCCCCCCAACAAATCCCTTCGCCTGGATCCGGCCGATTCCTGGATCGCTGCCGAACTCAAGGCGCGGATCGGCGACCGCGTCTGGATCGTCCCCACGGGCAAGTGGACCATCGGAGCCAGGGGCGAGCTGTGCGGTCCGGAGGGCTACGCCGAACCCGCGCGCTTCAACCACTATTACGGAACCGGGCCCGATCCGCGCCAGTTAACGAACGCCCCCTATGGAGCCCTCCTGGTGCGGTTTGGGTACAACGCCCAACCTATCGCCGTCACCAACACCATGCGGCTGCAGGTCCCCGCCACCGGCTCGCTCTTTTTTGACGTGAACGAAAAAACCGACAAGAAATTTCGGAAGGATAACCGCGGCCTGATGGGAATCTCCATCATCATCCTTCCCTACACGCCATGATCCTCTTTTTCATACCGGCCTCGTTCCTTTGCACTCCGGAAAGATGGAGCATCCCCAGAAATCGCCTTTCGCCGACTTGCGCTGGCGCATGGGCTTGCCGCACAGCGGGCAGTCTGGCGACGGGGGCTTGGATTTCTCTCGCGCCTCGATGCGTTTGGCGGTGAGCCGTTCGCAGCGCCAAGCCATACGTGGCCATCCCTCTCAAAGGGGTAACTCCCGTCAATGTGGTCAATACGGTCATCTCACAGCCCTCCCAAAACGGCTGTTACGCCTTGCAAAAACGGGGATGATTCATGGAGCCAGCACACGGGCTCGAACCGTGGACCTGCTGATTACAAATCAGCTGCTCTACCAACTGAGCTATGCTGGCTTCGAAAATGACGATCCATCATGCACGAAACGCGGGGAATCTTCAAGCCGGGACTTGTTACGCGCTAAATCTGTCGGCCGCAACCGCGGCGCATCGCTCAAAACGGGCATTTCTTGGTATACCGCCGCCAAACAGGCGCATGGCGGCGTCGTAGGAACTCCGCCCTCCGTCGCTTCGCGCAAAAGACAAAGTCAGACAGGCGCTAGGCGGCATCAATGATGCCGGGATGCCGCCTCGCGGGCCGGATGGTAATGCACATAGACCCGCTTGACGTGATCCATGTGGGCGTACAAAAGCTGCTCCACGTGCGTGGCAATCCGATCCCCCTCCGCCACCGTGATGGCGCCGTCCAGCCCCACCGTGATGTGCAAAATGAGATACGGCCCAAACCGGTGCCCCTGGACCTCCTCGATCGACTTCAACTCCTTCACGTCGGACAGACTCTTGCGCACCGTCGCTTCCAACTCCTGGCTCGGCACCGCGTCCATCAGGTCCGCCGCCGCTTCCCGCAAAATCTGGATCCCCGTCGCCAGCACCACCAGCGCCACCACGGCCCCCAACAGCGGATCGCCCCAGGCCCAGCCGAACTGCACGAGAATGATACCGACCGCCGCCGACAACCCCGTAAAAATGTCGTTCCGATGATCCCGGGCCAGCGCCAGAATCGCCATGTTCCCCGTCTGCTTCGACACCTTTTTGGTGTACAGGGTCAGCAGGATTTTGCTGGCAACCGTAAATAACGCCACCCATAGCGCAATCAGCGGGATCGGTCTGGAAAGCTCATTGTTCACCATGATGTCGTACACGTCGTCGACGGCCGTCCAGAACAGGGCAATGGCCGTCGTGATGACAAAAGCGCCCACACTCAGGGCCGCAATGCTCTCCAACTGCCGGTGACCGTACGGATGTTCGTGATCGGCCGGTTTGTGCGAGAAAAAGACGCAAATCTTGACCACGATATAATAGGTCACATCGGAAACGGAATTGATGCCGTCCGCCAACAAAGCATTGGAGTGCCCGACAATGCCGAACACCATCTTCAAGGCGGCCAGGACAATGTTGCCCCCCAACCCGACGTTAATGGCCCGATCGACCGTCGCTTTTGTGCTTCTCTGCATTTGTTAAAATTACCTGATTATGAAGCCCCAATAAAGACAAAATAAGGCCCTAGTCCTGGGGAAGCGCCAACATTTGCGCCACGGCCGACCAGACGGCGTCAACCGGAACGGCGGCCAGCGACTCCGGAGTCGGAAGCGAAGAACGAACAACCCGGACGTGGGGCGCCCGCGAAGCCCAGATTTCGGGATCCGAGGGGCCGAACAGGCACACCGCCGGAATGCCGACGGCGGCCGCCACGTGCGTGACGCCCGAGTCGTTCCCCACATAACCGCGGGCCTGGGCCAGCATGCCGGCCAGCCCGGGCAAATCCAGTCTCGGCAAAACGGGGATAGCTGTTCCCTTTTTATCAAATTCGCCGGCCGTATCCGCATCGGCCTCGCCAAAGCTGAACACCGGCTCGAACCCGCCGGCCCGGACCCGTTCCGCCACCTGCAAAAAGCCCGGCAGCGGCCAGTTCTTCCGCCCGCCCCCGCTGCCCGGATGAAACACGACGGCCCGGCCGTTCCACGGCGCCATCCGCTCGCGGCCCGGGGCCAACACCTCCCCTTTCAACTCCAACCGCGGATAGGGCTCGCCTTCGGGGAACATAGCCAGCGGTTCCAGTACCTTCATCAGGTGGCGCGCGGCCGGAATTTCCCCCATGCGCGGCGTTAGGGCCAGCACCTGGCGCGCTTCCGCCTGCTCCAGGCTGGTGCGGACGGAGTCATCGGGATCGTAAAGAAAATTGATGATGATATCGAACGACCGGACAAACAGCGCCATTTCAGGCGGCAGCGGCTGCTCGGGAACAAAAAGGCTGGCCGCGGAAGCGCGGTCGAGCGAGCGGACCGAATCCGCCAAACCGCCCGCCAGGGCCAGCGAGGCGATATGCGGATAGCCCAATATCTCGATGAACGATTCCGGCCAGCGCCGGCGCAGCGCCGCCAGCACGGGAAGCGTCATGACAAAATCGCCGATGGCGCCGCCCCGAAGAACCAAGATGCGCGGTTTGCCCATACCGTCCCTCCTCAATAGACCCAGAGGCCCAAGACGACCAGCACGACGCCGATCAGCATCCCCACGGCGGAAGCGGCGCGGCAGCGGGCATCGGAGGCCATCATCCGGCCGGTCAACTTACGGAACCACCATGGATTGGAAACGAGCAGCATCCCGGGGAACACCCAGGCGTAGGCCAAGAACACCAGCACCAACCGGGCCTGCGAGGGGTGAAACCGGGCGGCATCCAGCACAGGCGCCGCCGCGAGCAGAAGCAGCCCGCCCAGGGCGCGGACCGAGAGCAGCTCATCGGCAAATTTGATCACCAGCAGGAAGGCGACGGGACCGGCAACAAACAGGACGGGCCGCCACGGTGTGAACCAGCTGTTCGGCAGATTCCAAAGCAGCAGGGAAACCAGCACCAGGTCGAGGGCGGTCAACAGCCAAGCCCACAGCCGACTGCGCGGAAAGGCCTTCACAAAGCCCCGCGCTTTTTCCGGCATCACCAGCCCCATCCCTTTTCCGATGATCGCCGCCAGGCCGATCCCAACCGCCATTGCCGCCAGAGTCGTCATGCTCCCGCCTTTCCTCTTCCAAAACCGTTTATGGCACCAGATCCCCATACAGGGTTTGGGGCAGGACCCGGGAAATCCGGATCCGCACCAGGTCCCCGAGCGCCACCGGACCCGGGTTCTTGAAAAACGCTATTTTGTTCGTGCGGGTGCGCCCGCTCCAGACGCTCCCGTTGCGCAGGCTCGGCCCCTCGGCCAGCACCTCCAGCTCGCGGCCGACAAGCGGCTCGTGGATCCGCATGCCCCGCGTGTCCTGGTCCTCCAGCAGCAGCTTGTTGCGCGCCATCTTGCCGGCGGCGGGCACATCGTCCGGCATGGCCGCCGCCGGAGTCCCGGACCGGGGCGAATACTTGAAAATAAAAGAATTGTCGAACCGCTGCTCATCCATGAAAGCCCGGGTCCGCTCGAAATCCTCCTCCGTCTCCCCCGGAAACCCCACGATGACATCCGTGGTCAGCGCAAATTCGGGCATCGCCTCGCGCAGGCGCTCCGTCGCCCGGCGGTAGGCCTCCACATCGTACCCGCGGCGCATGCGCGCGAGCACGCCGTCCGATCCCGACTGCACCGGCATGTGCAGATGCTCGCAGACCTGCGGCACCGTGCCCATGACCCGCGCCAGCTCCGCCGAACAGCCGCAGGGATGCCCCGAGGTGAACCGCAGCCGGGCCAGGCCCGTTCCCGCCGCCGCCTCCAGCAGGCGCGGCAGCGGCTCCTTGTACCCGTTTTCTGATTTATAATCGTCCGGCCACACGGGATTCGTCCGGCCGTAGGACATCACGCTCTGGCCGAGCAGGGTGACCTCCCGGACCCCGGCATCCACAAGCGCGCGCACCTCGTCGAGCACCTCCGCGGCCGGGCGGCTCCATTCCCGCCCCCGCACGGTCGGCACAATGCAGTAGGCGCAGCGCCGGTCGCACCCGTATAAAATGTTCACAAAGGCGATGGGCGAACCCGAGAGATGCCCCCGCAGCGTCGACTCATCCTCGCGCGACTCCCCCGCGTCGAACACGGGCCCCTCGCCCGCGCGGACCGCATCGAGGGTCTGGGGCAGCCGGGCCAGCCGGTTGGGCCCCAGGGCGAAATCGAGCCCCCGGACCGTATCCATCAGCTCCGGCCCCAGGCGTTGCACCATGCAGCCGATCGCGCCGACAATCCGGCCGGGATGCGTCCGCTTGCTCGCCGCCATCAGGTGGAGCTTGCCCCGCGCCTTGTCCTCCGCCTTGCCGCGGATGCTGCAGGTGTTGACAATGACAACGTCCGCCTCCGACTCGACGTCGGTCAGGCGATAGCCCCGGGATTCCAGCAGGGCGGCCGCCGCCTCGCTGTCCCGCACGTTCATCTGGCACCCATAGGTGCGGATATGCACCAACCCGCTCATGGTTCCGAACCGCCCTTCCGATCGTCCGTATTCCCGGCTGGCGCCGGTTCCGCCCGGCCGCCGCCCGAGAGGCGATCGAACAGCTCGCTCGAAAAATTCACCGGATACCAGCGCGGATTATCCGTGCGGCCCTTCAAGCGGAACTCGAACAGCTTGCTCATGGGCAGCGTCACCAGGCGCACCGCCTTGCCCAACAGTGTCTCGGTGTTCATCAGCTTGATCTGAATGTCAAAGTTGAGGCTGTTGGTCAGGGCGTAGGCCCCCTTGGCGTACAGGCTGACCCGGTCGCCTCCGACGGTGATCGAATCCGACTTGACCCGCCCCTCTTCGACCCGCCAATTGGCCTCGGCATCGGTCAGCCCCGCCTGGGGATCCAAGCCGGGAATCAGCCGCGCCAGAAAATCCGACAACGCCCCAAACAGGGGAAAGCGGAAAAGGCGCGCCTGGCTCACCTTGACCGAGCCCTGCCCCGTCCAGGTATCCAGGGACTCGCTTCCGAGAATGCCGCTAACCCGCCCCGCCCCTGTCAGACGGCCTTCGTAGCGGTCGGAGTCGCGGGCGCCGGCCGCCACGGCCAGGCCGCGGCCGTCCAACCCCTGCACCTCGCCCTGGGCGGAAAACTGCATCTTGTCGAACTCCTGATCGGGCGTCCAGGAGGCCACCAGGTCCATGGCCCCCGTGAAGGACCCCCCGTAACACTCCCCCGCCAATTCGCGAATTTCCAGCGAGGTGCCCGTCAGCCGCGCCGTGAACGCCAGCCGTTCCGCGGTGAACCGTCCGAAGCCGATCTTCTGACTTTCCAGGAAGAAGGTCATGGCGTTGCGCGTCATATCGCGCCGGTTGGCGGTGCCGCCGGCGTGAATCCGGATGGGCCCCTCCAGCCGCATCGCATCGGCCGATTCGGCCACACCCGGCGCAATGAGCCGCACCAGCGTGGCCGGATGACAGGTCGAATAGCCGTCGTAGCGGATGTCGCCCGTGGTAAAATCAACCGAAAAGCCCCCCGCCACCAGACCCTCCTTGCGGATCAGCACCAGCGGATCGAAGGACAGGAGCGTCCGCCGGCCCTCGCCCGCCTGAAACTGCATATTCAAAAAGAGCTGGGGTATGTCGACCTCCCGGTAGCGGCAATTCCGGGCGGCGCCCGAAAGGGCCATGGAGAAGCTCCATTTCTCGCCAAAATCCCCCTCGAACTCGACATCCCCGGACGGGGGCCTCTCGCCCGGCTTGAAAAGCCGGAAGTAGGCGACGGCGCCGGGCTTGTCGATTTCCATCAGGAACGATTCCACGGCCAGGGGATCGCCGTTCCACGTCAGCGCGGAGGCGAAGTGGCGCGTGGCGGCGTCAAACTCGAGCCGCCCCTTGAGCGAGGCCCCCGGCCCGCCTTCGTCCCCAATCTCCCCCTCCAGGCGATCCAACTTCACCTGGCTGCCCCGCACGGCGACCTCCGCGCGGCCGCGGCTTACCCGCTGGCCGAAAAACCGCGAATCCGCAACCGCCAGCCGGAAGTTCCAATTACCGAAATCAGGAATACCCTCGCCCCCGGCCGGCTCGCGCCGCAGCCAGCGCACCGTGCCGCCTTCGATCGACACCTCGCGCAGCCAGTCCGCCCCCGTCAAAAGGGCGGCCGGCTGGATGCCCAGCCGGACCGTATCGGCGGCAATCCAGGGCAGGCCCGTGTCGCCCTTCGCGTAAATCCGCGCCTGGAGCAGCCGAACACCGCGGAAGATGTCGTAACTGACCGTATCGGCTTCGACCACAAACGGCGTCTCCGGCAACCGCTCCTCGATGAGGTGAACCCACGAGGCGGGAATGCCCACGGCGAGCACCGCCAGCGCGAAGGCGAAGACGAGAAGCGTCAGCAGGAACACCCCCCGGAAAACGGCGCCCACAAGGGATTCGCCCCGCTCGCGGCGGGGGAAAAGAAAGGCGGCACGTTTGATCTTCGGAGGGCTCATTGAAGCAGGTCGCTCATCAGGATTCCGGCGGTGTCGGCGGAAATAACGAAAACCGGATCCTGGCCCTGGACGCGGGCATACCGGTTGCCCTCCGGGTCCGCCAACCCGATGAGCACCGTTTTCTGGATGCCGTCGGCTCCGGCCAGGCCAAACTCGATGCGGGCCGAGGGCGTGTCAAAGCCGTAGGGGGCGTCCGACTCGCCGGCCGCCTCCAACCGGAGCGCGCGCAACGAAGCCGCCGCTTCGGCCATGGCGTTCACCGCCTCCTCGCGCACCTGCCGGCCGTCGTGGGAAATCCAGCGCCCCTTCTCCTCGCGCTCAACACGCTGCTCGACCGCGCCGCGCACGAGGGTGATCCGCTTGAGCGTCTCCGCTTTGAGCGCCAGCATCATGCGGTCGCGGTACCGCAGCGGATCCCAGAAAGGTTCCGGCCCCAGAGCGCGCCGGATCAGGGCGGCATCGGCGCCGAAAACGGAGCCCGTCCCCGTGTCCGCCCGATAAACCTCGCCGGTAGCGGCCGGACCCCACACGCGCAGCACCAGGCCGGCTGACGCCGCAACCGTCGCGCCGGTCGGGTCGCCCGTCCAAAACCGGACCTGCACCAGCGGGAGGCCGTTGCTCGAGGCCTCTTCGCCTTCCTCAAAATAAAGCGCCGTCAGCCCCGCCAAACCCGTCAGCAGGCCCTGGAGGCGCTCCGTATCGGCCGGAGCCTGGAGCGGCTCCGTCAGCAGCCAGCCGCCATTGTCGCGGCGGGCGGTCAGGCGCCGGTCGGCCGATTCCAGCGTCAACGTGCCAATCTCGGCCGGATTAAACCGAAGGCGGACCTTGTCGCGCAAATCGGGAGCCCGCACCGCCAGCAAGGACAGCACATTGGTGTCCACGGTCATAATGGTTCCCGCCCCGCCGATCCGGGCGCAAACCTTGCCGCCTGCGGGGCCTGCCGAGCGTCCGAATTCAACCCGTGTGCCAGTCGACTCGCCCGCCATCCAGATCGTAAAGGCGGCCTCGACGCCCTCCGGATCAAGCCCGAGAGCGGCGGGATCGGCCTGTTCCGGCGCCAGCACCTCCTGGACCTCCAGCGCCAGCAAGTTCCGCAGCAGCTCCAGAACGCGACCGCTGTCCGCGCGCTCCGCCATGGGCTGCAGCATGCGCCAGTCGCCATTCTCCAGGGCCAACTGCACGAACCCGACGGCCCGCCGCTCCAATTCGAAGCGCACCACCGAAGCGGCGTCGCCCTCCAACAGCCGCCGGTCCCGGAACACGCCGGCTTCGGCCGGGAGCACGGCCAGGATGTTCGTCCGCGTGGTGACGACCACCGGCTCATCGGTTCGCTTCACAAACATGGAGGCGGGGAAAGGACCGGGCGCCCCCAGCAGGATCGTCACCTCGGGGCCGGAGCCGGTGCCGGTCGTGATCCGCACGGAGGGTGTTTCCAATCCATACTGCGCGAGCGTCAGACCGCGCAGGCGCATCTGGTCTGGCGTGGCCACCTCCTCGCGCGGAAGCGTGGCCAACTCGCCGAGGATGCGCTCGATCACGGCCGCGTCCGCCGCGCCCTGCAACGGAACCAGGATTCGCCACCGCCCCTTGAGCTTGCGGCATTCCACCCGCCAGGCCGGCGTTTCCACCTTCAGCACTTCCGCCGCCGCCGGATCCAGGTCCAGCAACAGCGCCCCCTCCGCTGGAATTGTGCCCGCGGCCCGGTCGCGCATCTGCACGAACAGGTAAAAAGCCCCCGTAAAAAGAACGGCGACCAGAAGCCAGAATGTGGTTCGAAGATGCATAATGCTCCGTTAGCGCCGGCGGGCCGCCGCGACCAGGAATGCGAGCAGCATAGCCGCCCCCGGCAGCCCCGCCACAACAAACAGGAACAGGCGGCGACGCTGTTCCCCATTCATATCCATGCGAATCTCGTCGGGAAGGCGGGGCGAAACGGCGACCAGATGCTCCCGTTCCAGCAGCCAGTTGAGGGTCCCCAGAAAAAAGTCCTCATTCCCGCCGGTCAGCGTCCCGTTGGCCGCGAAATCGGCATCCCCCACCACCACGAGGCGCGTCGGCGGCAACGATATCTTCAAACCGGCCGGAACCCCGCGCTCCACCGCCACCGCGATGGCCGCCGGGCCGGCCTTGTCCGCGCCCGGATCGAACCGGGGCGGATCCTGGGCGGGATTCGTCTCGATCCAGCCGTTGGCGGGACTGGAGGCCAGCACGCTCAACCGGTGGCGGTCCGACTCCGCCGGCGTCAGGACGGGATGGGGCGCATAAAAGGAGCAGGCCATGTTGCGCAACCCCCGGGTGGCGGGATGATCCCCAAAATTCGACACCAGCAGCTCGCTGCCCGTCAAATCGGGGGCCCCGATCCGTTCCTGACCCACCCGCAGCCCCCACTCTTCCAACAGGGGCTCCAGGCCCGTTCCGCGGCTGATCTCCATCAGGAACAACGCCCGTCCCCCTTTGTCCAGGTAGGCCCGCAGGACGGAGACGGCGGAGGCCGAAAAGGGGCGCGAGGGGCCCAGAACGACCACGGCGGAACACTCCTCGGGAATGGGCTCCGTCGGGTTCAGCTTGACAACCCGCAGGGCGTCTCGGCGCAGGGCCAGCCCGATGCGGGAATATCCGCCCGCGCCAAAAGACTCCACGTCCCCCTCCCCATGCCCGGAGGTGAACCCCACGAGGGGCAGCCGGGGTTGCAGGAGGCCCTGGATGGCGGTCGATATCATCTGCTCGCCGCGAAACGCCACGCGGGTCTTGGGGCGCCCCTCGACCAGCGGCCAGTAGTTGTACTCCATCATCTTGCGGGCTTCCACGACGGCAAAACGGCCGCCCACTTCCAGGACCAGCGAGTTGGCCTCGGCCAGGCCGAACTTGCGGGCCAGGCTGCGCGCCTCGCCAATGTCGCGGCCGGGGTCCACAAAGCGCACGCGAAGGCGCGGGCTGGCCGCCTCGTACTCCCGAAGCAGGCTGCGGATCTCCTGGACCAGTTCAAAATCGCTTTCCACCAGCGCGATCACCTCAATCGGCCGCTTCACCTCCCGAAGAAGGCTGAGCGTTTTTTCGGAGAGCTGGTAATAACTCGCGCGGCTGAAATCGTGGCGAATCGGAAAGCGGGCCGACAACAGATTGACCAACACCACCAGCGCCAGCGCCAGCGCCACCGTCGCGCCGGCCGACAAGGCCGCCGCCGCGCGCCACGCCCGCTTTTTCCAGATGCTTCGTTTTGCCGTTTCCTCGGCCATGATCGCTCTCCCCTAACGCCAGCGGCGCGATTCAATGACCTTCACGGCCATGAACAGCAACAGCCCGGTTCCCGACAGATAAAAGGTGACCGCCCGGCTGTCCAGGACGCCGCGCGAAAAATCCATCACATGCTGGATCGCCGACACATGCTGCAGGATCCTCTGGATGTGCACCGAGGGACCCGCATACCAGAAAGCGTCGAGAAAAAAGAGGACGCTCAGGGCCGCAAAGGTGCCCATGGCCGCCAAAACCGGCCCGCGCGCCAGGGCCGAAATCAATACCCCGGCGGCGATGTAGAACGAGCCGATCAACAGAACCCCCGACAGGCCAATAACCACCTGGATTTTGTCCACCGTCCAGATTCCGGAGCTGCAGAGCTTCAGCAACCAGGGATAGGCGCTGACCGGCATCAGGATCAGGGTGAACAGGGTCAGCGCACCCAGGAATTTTCCCGCGACCACATCCGTATCCCGCACCGGGGCCGTCATCAGCAGTTCCAGCGAGCCGTTGCGCTTTTCTTCCGCGAAGGTCCGCATGGTCAGCGCCGTGATCAACACCAGCGCGATGATCCAGAAAAACATGGGGCCGAACAGCAGCACGCTGAGGGACGTGGGATTGCCCGCGCTTTCCAGCGACAGCTTCCAGAAATTCAGCCCCGTGACGAGCAGGAAAACAGTGGCGATGCCGTACAAGGAAGGCGAAACCAGGTGGGATGTCATCTCCTTGCGCCAAATGGCGGCGATCTTGTTCATGCCCCCTCCTCCCGGGTGAGCCCCGCGAAAACCTCTTCCAGCGTGTGCGACTCCGCATGGAGCTCGCGGACGCTCCAGTTTTCCCGGACGGCCAACTGGAAAAGATCGGTCCGCAGATCGGTATCCTCGCGGCTGGTGACCCGGACCCGGACCCATTCGCCGTCGGCCTCGGCATCGACCGACTCGGCAAAGAGCATGTTGGCGCATTTCTCCCGCACCGCCTCCAGCGGCGCGCGGATCTCCGCGGCAATCCGCGAGCACCCCATGCTCCGGCGCCTTAAATCCGCCGGCGTATCCAGCGCCACCATGCGGCCCTTGCGCAGGATCAGCACGCGGTGGCTCAGGCTTTCGGCTTCGGACAGGGAGTGGGTCGACAGCAAGATGGTGTGCGACCCGCCCAGCCCCCGGATCACCTCGCGGATGGATCGTACCTGATTAGGATCCAATCCCGCCGTGGGCTCGTCGAGGATCAGGACGTCCGGATCGTGCAGCAGGGCCGCCGCGAGCCCCACGCGCTGGCGGAACCCGCGCGAAAGCTGGCCGATGATGCGGTTGGCGACCTCCTCCAGCCCGCAGGCGCCCAGGACCCATTGCATGCGCAACATCCGCTTGCGCACGGAAAGGCCGTAGAGGCCGCCCATCAGCTCGAGGTGCTCGCGCACGCGCAACTCGGGATAGACCGGCGCGTTTTCCGGCAGGTAGCCCACATGCCGCCGCAGCTCCAAGGCGTCGCGGCTCGAATCCAGGCCCCCGATGCTCACCGTCCCGCCCGTCGGCTGAAGATAGCCGGCCAGCAGCCGCACGGTCGTCGTCTTGCCGGCCCCGTTGGGCCCCAGCAAGGCCGTCACTTCTCCGGCTTCCACGCAGAACGACAGGTCGTCCACCGCCGTGACGCCGGCAAACCGGCGGGTTAAATGTTTGACGTCAATCATATCACTTCAACTCTTCGGCATACGGAACTTTGAGATCATACTGGGAGGCCACCGACTGGATCGCCTTGACCAGAGCCGGATCGCGTGTCCGGGTGTGTTCGCCGATCAGCCCGTAAACCTTGTGCCACGCCCACTCCTCGCGGATGGTGGCGTCGCCCTTGGCGGCCTCGGCCATTTTCAGATCGAACACCATGTCGCACCCCGCCGCCCCCGACCGGCCCACCACCTGGAAAACCAGGCGATCCGCCGTCCGGGGAAGCCGCCCGTAAAGAACCAGGGCGCGATCCAGGTAGAGATTGGGCGTCAGGGCCGGAACCATTTCGGCCCCCGTCGTCGAAAACCGGAAATACATGTCGCTCAGCACGGGCCGGCAAACGCCCTCAAAATGGGATTCCAGAATGTCCGCAATGGACCAGCGGCCCCGGCGGGCGGCCACGGAATCGCCCCGGTTCATGTAGCTGAGCATGTCGAGCAGGTACAGATTCGCCTGGTCGTAGGTGGCCATCGCGAACACCGAAACCGCGCCGGCATTCTCGCGGGTGAAGGCGGAGATGATCTCGGCGCTGTCGCGCATACCGGCCGTGGGCAGGCCGTCGCTGATGATAATGACCACCACCGGGCGCACCGGCTTGCGGTCCATGGCCAGCAGCTCGCGCAGGGAGCGGTAAATATCCGTGTTTCCGCGCGACTCCAGGGCGTCGACAAAGTTGCGCCCCGTCTCCAGATTGGCGGGCGTGGCGGGCGCCCAGTCGGGAAAACAGCGCTCGGGCGCGTCCCGGAAACTGACCACGTTGAACCGGTCGCGCGGGGAGAGCCGGGCCAGGCAGCGCAGCAGCCCCTGGCGGCAAAACGCGAGCCGCTGTTCGGTGATGCTGCCCGAGGCGTCCTGGATGAACAGCACGTCCTTGGGCAGCACTGGAATGGCCCCCGCCCCGGCGCGCGTGATGTCGATGCGCGCATACACGTACCCGGGGTCGGAACGATCCACGTGGGTCTTCAGCTCCGCCTTCAGCATGCTCTCGACGGGGGTCAGGGCCTCGCGGTCCAGCGGCTCGATGGTCGCCACCGACGCGACCGCCGCCGGGCCGCCGGCTTCGGCTCCGCCGGCGCCCAGAACGGGGCCCGGAACGGGCTTCAGCAGATCCTCCAGCCGGTCCCACTGCGTATCGGCGGGCCCCACGGTGGGCGGCCGGGCCTGGGCAATGTTCTGGCGCGCGGCTTCGGAGAGGGTGATCGCATCGGAGCTGGAAACCTTCGTGCGCGGGGCCTCGACCGGCAACGTCACATCGGCCGCCCCCTTGATGCGATCGAGTTGCGGAATCAGGCGGCGCGGAAGCTCCGGAATCTCCTCCTTGGCCAACCGCTCCTCCACTTTGAGAATTTCCTCGCGGGGCGACCAGGGTGTCTCCCGCGCGGCGGGGACCGGCGGCGCGCTGGGCGCCCGCTCCAGGGCGCCGGACGGCAACGGCTGCGGCGCCAGCTTCACCTCGTCGACGGCGCGTTTCAAGGCGATGGCGTCGGCGCGCACATTAAAGCCCGGCCCCGGCTTGTCGGCGGTGGCCTTCTGCGGCCGGGTCGGCTGCACGGCGCGGGAGGCGGGTGTCACTTCCGTGACCCGGAAATGGCGGGCTTCGGGCTTGCGCAACGACTCGAAATTGCGGGGCAGCACGAAATCGGGCAGGCGCCAGGCGATGAAAAGGTGGAACGTGACGGAAAGGATGGCGGCGAAAAGGCCAATAAAGAAGCGGTGACGCTGCAGGCGGCGATTCAGGGATTCCACATCCGCGTAGCCGCTCTCTTCAATATCGGGAAGCAGTTTGTAGCGCATCACAAACCTCCCAGCTTCTTTTCAGCCCATGGACTTTTCGGATAAAGCTTGCGCAGTTCCGCCATCATGTCGGCCGCTTCGCGGCTCCGCCCCTGCCGTTGAAAACCGGCGGCGGCCTTGTAAAGGCTTTCGGGGGTGATCTCGGGATCCTGGTATAGCAGCGCCACGTTCATGTAGAATCGGACCGCGCCGTCCGCATCCCCCTTCCCCTCGAGCGCCCGCGCGGTGCCCAGGGTCGCAAAGGCGCGCACGGCCTCGTTGGCCGCCGCGAAGCGAATGGCTTCCCCATACGCGTTGCCCGCCTCCTCGAACCGCTTTTCCGCCAGGGCAAGATCGCCCAGCTTCAACCAGGCGAGGGGCTTGGAAGGCGTTTCCGCCTCAACGGCCACGGCGGCTTCAAACTCCGCCCGCGCTTCAACGGGCCGGCCCAAACCGTTCAGCGCCTCCCCGGCCAAGGTCCGGCCGATCTGGATCCAGGCCGGCTCGCGCCGGGCCGACGTCGCCAACAACCGGGCGGCTTCCAGGGCCAAGTCGAACTTCTTTTCCTTCATCCGGTAGCCGGCCAGCCATTCGATCAACCCGGGGGGCAGTTCGTCCCGAAGCGGGGTCGCGATCGTTCCCTGGGCCAAACCCGCGGCTTCCGGATACTGGCCCAGACGGAACAGCACGATGCCGAGCCGGAGCCGGGCCTGCCGGGCGGTGGCCTCCGGCGGATCGGAAGAGAGGACCGCGCGCATTTCGCGGGCCGCATCCTCGAACTGTCCGGTCATTTCCATCAGGACCCCGCTCCAGAAGTGGGCCTCCGAGGCGTGGATGTCTTTTGGGAAACGACGCAGGAAGAGCCCAAACGAATCGAGCGCCTGGTCGTTCCGCCCGAGGCGGGCCTCGGCGGAGGCTTTTTGGAACAGGGCTTCCGACATCAGATCATGGTTGGGATAGGCGGTGATGAACTGTCCCCAATCGCGGGCCGCATCCTCCGTTTTGCCGGCGCGGGCCGCGCCGTAAGCGGCGGCAAACAGGCCTTTGGCCGCCAGGGGCGAGGCGGGATAGCGGGTGTGGACGGCGCGGTAACTTTCGGCGGCGTTCCACTCCTCGCCCCGTTTCTTCAACACTTCGCCCGTCCGGTAGAGCGCCTCGGGGGCCAGGGCCGAGGCCGGGTGCCGCTCGGCGATCAGCCGGTAATACTGAAGGGCCTGGTTGTCGTCGTGCAGCGCGGCCGAGGATTCGGCCAGGAGCCAGAACACCTGGTCGGCCATGGCGCTGTCGGGCGGAATGACCCGCGCCTGGGCCACGGCGTTGGAATACTGCCCGGCGGTGAACAGCGCGAGGGCGCGCTCATAGGCCGCGCGGCCGGCGTAAGGGCTGTCCGGAAAATCCCGCATCAGGATCTCGTACCGGCCCGCGGCGGCGGTCTGCCGCTGGAGTTGCCGCTCGCTGTTGGCGGTCAGGTAGAGCCAGCCGTCGCGAGGCGCCTCGCCCGCGGCCAGGGCCTTCTCGGCCAGTTGAACGGCGTCGGCGTGGCGGCCGGTGCGATGACAGGCCCAGGCGGCCGGGAAACGGGCCTCGCCGGCGCGCGCGTCGGAGCCGAAGCGGCTGAACAGCTGGTCGAAGGCATAGGCGCTCTTCACGTAATTCGAGCCCCGGTAGTAGAGGTGGCCGAGCTGGAACCAGGCTTCGGCGCCCACGCGGGGATCCGCGGCTTTTTCCGCCGCCTTGGCAAAATAGGATTCCGCGCGCGCTTCGGAGCCGGGCGCGGAGGCGGCCAGCCCGCCGAGCGCCAGGCAGGCAAAGGAGAGAAAGGGCGATTGGGGATAGTCGCGCACCAGCCGCTCGTACTGGGCGGCGGCGTCGGCCGGACGGTTCAGCTTTTCATACGCCCCGGCCAGCCGGAAATAAGCGTCGGCGGCAATGTCGGCCGGCGGTTTTTCGGCCAGCAGCTTCCCGAACATCTCCACGGCGGACTCGGGCTGGCCCGAGTCCAGGGCCAACTCCGCCCGGCGCAGGAACGCCCGGAAGCGGTGGGGGCTGCCGGCCTTCTCCTGCACGCGGCCATAGGCGCGGTCGGCGGCCACGCGGTTGCCCATCTGGCGGTAGCATTCGGCGCTTCGGAACCAGACCAGGTCCGTTTCGGCGCCGGCGGGATAGGCTTCCAGGAAACGCATATACTCCTTGAGGGCCATGTCGTAGATGCCCCGGCGGAAGAGCCCGTCCGCAAACTGGAGCTGGGCGGTCTCGTCCGGCACCGCGCCAAGGGCGGCCGAAAGAGAGAGCATAAGCGCCGCAAGCCAGCCCCACTTCATGGGACCGCCGATTCGGAATCCGTCAGCGCGGTGGCGAAGGAGACATTCCAGACGTCGCATTGCCGGCAGATGTCCAACACGCGGACCACCTGCTCGTATGCGGTTTTGCGATCCGCCCGGATGAGCACCGGCTGGCCCGGAAAGACGGCCACCAGGCGCTTGAGCACCGTGCCCAGGCGGTCGTCGTCGAGCACCTGGCCGCTGACCATGACCACGCCTTCGCGCGACACGTTGACGATGATTTCGCCCGGCATGCGCGGCTCCTCCTGGGCCGTCTTGGCCGTGGGGAGGCGGATGTCGATTTCGGATTCCCATTGCGCGTAGATCTGGCTGGTGACAAAAAAGATGAGCAGCAGGAACACCACGTCGATCATGGGCGCAATCTGGAATCCCACCGGGGCTTCTTTCAATTTGCCCGAGAATTTCATGCGTTCCTCTTGCGGATCAGGGCGTTCAACACTTCAGCCGAGGCGGCTTCCAGGGTCGCCACCAACCGGGCCGTGCGCTGCCGGAAGTAGGCGTAGACCATCATCGCGGGGATGCCGATGACGAGCCCGAAGACGGTGGTGATGAGGGCTTCCGAGATGCCGCCGGCAAGCAGCATGGGCTTGGCCTTGGCCAGGTCCAACGCCACCACCTGGAAGGCTTTCATCATGCCCAGCACGGTTCCGAAGAGACCCAGCATGGGGGCGATCACGGCCACATCCAGCATGTACTGCGTGGGCCCGCTGATGAACAGGGCCTGCCGCTCCCCTTCCCCCTGCATCGCATCCTTGAGCAGGGAGATATCCGTCTGCGGATTCGCCTCCAGGAAATCGAGGGCGGCAAGCGTCACTTCCCCCAGCGGATTGGGCTTGTAGTTGCAGGTCTCGCACACGCCGTCGAGATCACCTTCGTGGATCTTGGCCAGCACATCCTTGCGGAAAAGCCGGGGCACCACCTGCTCGGACCGCAGCACCGCGATCAGGTAAAGGGTGAAGGCGACGGCCGCAATGGAAGTGAACAGCAGGGCATACATGGTCGGACCGCCCTTAACAAACAGCTCGCCCAGCGACAGGGTCAACCGTTGCGCGTCAGCGCCCTCCGTCGCATCGACAGCCAGAACGGCGCCGGGGAGAAGGACCGTTCCGGCAACCCCCACCAACATCTTCAGCCAACCGATTCGCATCATGGAAACCATGCCGCCTCCCGCGTTGTGAAACCTGCAACCGTCATTTCGATTAGTGTAAGAGAGTATGGAAGAAAAGCCAAGAAAAAGCCATCGCCCCCGAATCAGGCAGGGGGGTAGGCCACTTACCCGGATTATCCACGAAAGAGCCTGTTGAAGGGCTTGAGAGTACCGTGTTCTTCCGTGCGCTGTC
>JAWOJA010000063.1:0-66241 GCA_046484345.1 Kiritimatiellia bacterium | reverse complement strand
TGTGCGTGTGGGTGATGCCGCCGATGTTCGCGAAGGCCTTGTATAAACGAAGGTGCGTGGGCGTGTCGGAGGAAGGCCGCGGCGCTCCCTCCACCGGGCGGCCGGCGTCGGCGGTCAACCCGAGCGCGTATCGCTTCTGTTTCGCCATGCGGGGAGCCTCCGGGTGTGCGGTTCTCAGGCGAAGGGATTTTCGCCGGCATACAGCTGGCCGGCGGGTTTCGGGGACGAGACAGCCTCCACGCCCAGCATGCGAAGGGCTTCAAAGAGGGGCCGACCGGCCTTCGCGAAACCGATCGCGGCATGATGGGGGAACTGCTTCCCGATCAGCACATGGCGGTAGAACCGGGCGAAATCGGGAATGCCGAACACCCCGATCCCGCCGAAGGAGGCCGGATCGGCGTCGAGAATGTGGCCTTCCGCGACATAGGACTGCAGGCGGCAGTCCGCCGTGCTCTGGAGGCGGAACGCCGTGGTCGGCCCCGGTTTCAGAGTGCCTTCCAGGGTGCCGCAGGTGATGTTGGCCTCGCGGCCCGGCTCCATGAGACGGTGCATGATCAGCTGGAACTTCATGCACGCGCCCTCGCAAAGACAGGAGCTCGGGGTGTTCCCGCAATGGAAACCCATAAACAGGTCCCGGCGGGAGGCGCCCTGAAGGTTCCGGATCTTGATGTCGGCCGGCACGGTGTTGTTGATGTCGAGCAGCGTGGCCGGGAGCAGGGTGGCGAGCTGGATCATGTATTCCGACACGCCGCCGTAGATGTCCGCTTCGCAGGCCGCGGGAATGCCCCGGCCCGCCAGGCGGCTGTTGACATAGCAGGGCACGAAGCCGAACGCCTTCTCGAACGCCGGCCAGCACTTGTTGGCAAAGACGCCGAACTGGCGGGCCCCCAGGTTCTCCTCGAAGAAGCGGGTCAGGGCCAGCTCGAATTGGGCCAATAGGAGGAGTTTTTGGGGCATCTTGTTGCCCGCGCCGAGTTCCTTGGCCATGTCGGCGGCGATGAGGGCGATCTCCTTTTTGCGGTCCTCCACGGCCCGGAACAGCCCGAGCATGTCGAGTTCGGAGTTTTCCATCACCTCGATGCCCAGGTCATACAGCGGCTTGATGGGCGCGTTGCAGGCATAGAAATCGTGCGGCCGCGGGCCGAACGAAAAGGTTTTGAGGTTCCGCACGCCGATCACGATCCGGGCCACGTCCACGAATTGCGCGATCATTTCCGCCACCTCGTCCGGCTGGCCCACCGGGAACTGGGGAATATGCGGCCGCAGCTTCCGCAGCCCGCAGTTGATCGAGGCGTTCAGCATGCCGCAATAGGCGTCACCCCTGCCGTCCACCAGTGTCTTTTTGCTCTCCTCGGCCGCCGCGCACAGCATGAACGGGACGCCCAGCTCGCGGGCGAAGATGGTCATCGGCCCCTCGGGGCCGAAGTTGCCGAGATAGATCGCCACCGCGTTCACGCCCTGGTCGCGCAACTCCCCGGCCGCCTTCATCGCATCCCGCTCTGTTTCGATGATGGTCTTGGCGGGCGCTATGGGGAGCTTGAGCTTCCGGCACTGCTCGATCACTTCCTGCATGCGCCGGCGCGTCAGTTCAATGGGGAAGCAGTCGCGGCTCACCCCCACGATGCCCAGCTTGACAACCGGTGTGTTTTTAAGCGAGTCCATGAGTCGCCCTTTCAAACGGGTTGAAATTATTTGCTTGCCCTCAGGCCCAATAAGATATGAAATAGGGGGAATTAACGCAAGAGACATGTCTTCGGGATCGGGTGATCAGCCGCCGCCGGCTGAAAGTCCCGACCGGCGGTAAAGCCCGCGAGTCCCTTCCGAACGACGGGGCAGATCCGGTGAAACTCCGGGGCCGACAGTATAGTCTGGATGGTAGAAGAGCGCTCTTGCGGCAACGCGAGACCGCACCGTTGTACCCGAAGACAGGAATGTCCTCGGGTTTTATTTTTTGGGGGAGCATGAGCGAAACAACAGCCAACGCCGCCGAAACCGGGGAAGCCGGCTCCGACGGGATCCAAGAGGCGCTGGAGGCGATCCGGCGCGGCGAGATGATCATCGTCACGGACGACGAGAGCCGGGAAAACGAAGGCGACCTGGTCATGGCGGCCGAAAAGGCAACCGCCGGCTCCATCAATTTTATGGTCACCCACGGCCGCGGCCTGATCTGCGTGGCCATGACCCGCGAACGGTTGGCCCATCTGCAGATCGGGCCCATGCCGAGGACCGGGGACGGCGATTCGCACGGCACGGCCTTCATGGAAACGGTGGATGCCCGAATCGGGACCACCACGGGCATCAGCGCACCCGACCGCGCGAAGACCATCCAGGTGATGATGGACGAGAAGACCGTTCGAGGCGACCTCTTCAGCCCGGGCCACACGTTTCCGCTTCAGGCCCGCGAGGGCGGGGTGCTGCGCCGCGCCGGCCACACCGAGGCGGCGGTCGACCTGGCCCGCCTGGCGGGGTTGAAGCCGGCGGGCGTCATCTGCGAAATCCTGCGGGACGACGGCCAGATGGCCCGTTTTCCGGAACTACGGGAATACGCCCGCAAGCACAGCCTCCGGATGACCTCCATCCGCCAGCTCATCGCCTGGCGCCAGAAGCGCGAAAAACTGGTCGAGAAGATCCAGACGATCCAGCTGCCCACCCGCTACGGCGCCTTCACCCTCAAGCTTTACCGGTCCATCGTTGAAAACGAACATCACCTGGCGCTGGTCATGGGCGATCCGGCCGCCGCCGACTGTCCGCTCGTGCGCGTGCACAGCGAATGCATGACCGGCGATGTCTTCGGCTCCCTGCGCTGCGATTGCGGCGACCAGCTGCACGAGGCCATGGGCATGGTGGAGAAGGCGGGCGTCGGCGTCATTCTCTACATGCGGCAGGAGGGCCGCGGCATCGGGCTGGTCAACAAGATACAGGCCTACGCCCTGCAACAGACCCAGGGGCTCGACACGGTGGAGGCCAATGAGCGGCTCGGCTTTGCGGCCGACCTGCGGGACTACGGCATCGGCGCCCAGATTCTCTCCGATCTCGGCCTGCGGCGCATCCGCCTGATCACCAACAACCCGCGCAAAGTGGTGGGGCTGGAAGGCTACGGGTTGGAAATCGCCGAACGCGTGCCGCTGATTTCCAAGTCCAGCGAGCACAGTAGCCGGTATCTTCAAACCAAAAAAGACAAACTGGGCCATTTATTGTGAGCATCAAGAAGACAGGAGCAGACTCATGAAGGAAATCGGAGCAAACCTCATCGGCAACGGCATCAAGGTCGGCATCGTGATCAGCCGTTTCAACGACCTGCTGACCAAGCAACTGCTGGGAGGGGCCGTGGATTGTCTGGTTCGCCACGGGGTGACGGACGGAGATATCACCGTCGTCTGGGTTCCCGGAGCCAACGAAGCGCCCTATGCCGCCCAGAGGATGGCCCAATCGGGCGCCTACCAGGCCATCGTGGTGCTCGGCTGCGTCATCCAGGGGGCCACGCGCCACGCCGAGATGATCAATTCGCAGGTCTCGCGCTCCTTGATCAAGGTCGGCATGGACACGAACGTGCCGGTGATCAACGGCGTCATCACGGCGGAAAACCTCGAGCAGGCGGTCGAACGCGCCGGCACGAAGGCGGGAAACAAGGGCTGGACCGCGGCCCAGGCCGCGATCGAAATGGTCAACCTGTTCAAGCAAATATGAATGAACGCATGCAAATGAGGCGCGAAGCCCGGGAATTCGCGCTTCAGTTCCTTTTCGAGATCGAGTTCGAACATTCGGACATCCAGGAGACTCTGAAGGATTTCTGGTCCCTCCAGGAAAGCCCGCCATCCAAGCTGTGCCAGGAATTCACGGAGCTGCTCATCTGGGGCGTCCTGGAAAACCTCGAGCCCATTGACGCCGCCCTGCGCAAGGTGGCGGAGAACTGGGACGTCAAGCGGATGTCGAAAGTGGACCGCAACATCCTGCGAATCGCCATTTATGAAATGCGTTTCCGAACGGATATTCCGCCGGTTGTCTCCATCAACGAGGCCGTTGATATCGCCCGCGATTATTCCGGGGGCATTTCCGGAAAATTCGTCAACGGCATCCTCGACCGTATCAGCAAGGACCTGGACCGGCCCCTGCGGACGGCCAAGGACGAGCCCCCCAAGAAGGGGGACGCGTGAAGAAATGGTTCCAGGCGCTGACCCGAACCCGGCAGCTGATTGCGGACGGTTTCCGGTCGCTGGTCGGCTCCGCGCGCATCGATTCCCGGTCGCTGGAGGAGTTTGAGGAACTGCTTATCAAGGCGGACGTGCCGCCGCGGCTGGCTGCCCAGATGCTGGAGGACGTGCGCCGCAACGGCTCCGGGGCCAGCCTTTCCGGCCGGCTCGAAAAGGCGATGCTCGACCTGCTCGGGCCGACCGCCGCCTTTGACTGGACCTTCACCGAAACGCCCCGCGTCGTTCTGCTCGTGGGCATTAACGGCTCCGGCAAAACAACCACCGCCGCCAAGCTGGCCAGCCTGGCCAAACAGAATGGCCGGCGCGTGCTCCTGGCGGCGGCCGACACCTTCCGGGCCGCCGGAACCGACCAGCTGCGCATCTGGGCCGAACGTGTGGGCTGCGAGTGCGTCTCCGGTGTGCAGGGATCCGACGCCGCGGCCGTGGCGTTCGACGCGGTGAAGGCCGCTCTTTCCCGGCAGCTGGACCTGGTGCTGATCGACACCGCCGGCCGGATGCATACGCGCCAGCCGCTGATGGACGAATTGCGGAAAGTGCACAAGACCCTTGGCAAATGCCTGCCAGGCGCGCCGCATGAGGTCTGGATGGTGGTCGACGCCGCCCTGGGCAACAACGCGCTGTCCCAAGTGAAACATTTTCACACGGTGATTCCCCTGACCGGTGTGATCGTGGCCAAGCTGGACGGCTCGTCGAAAGCCGGCTTCCTGCTGGGCTTGCGCAAGGAGCTGGGCGTGGCCATCCGCTTCGCCGGGCTGGGCGAAGGTATGAACGACTTGGTCGCTTTTTCGCCCGCCGACTATGTCCAGGCCCTGCTGGGAATCGGGGAGTCCGCCGGAGAAGGGGGGTCCTGATGCGCGCGTCGGCCGAACGGGAAGATTGCCGCTGGATGCGGGAAGCCCTCCGGCTGGGAAAACGCGGAGAGGGCTGGACACGCCCCAATCCGCCGGTGGGCGCCGTCATCGTGAAAGGCGGCCGGGTCATCGGGCGCGGCTGGCATCGCCAAGCCGGCGGGCCCCACGCCGAAATCGAAGCGCTCACGGATGCCGGGGCGGCGGCCCGCGGCGGGACCCTTTACGTGACGCTCGAGCCCTGTTCCACCTGGGGCCGCACGCCTCCCTGCACCGAGGCGATCATCCGCGCCGGCATCCGGCGCGTCGTCGCCGGCGCCGGCGACCCCAATCCCCTGCACAACGCGCGCGGCATCCGGCTCCTGGAAGAGGCCGGCATCCCCGCCGCCCTCGGCGTGCTCGGGCCGGAATGCATGCGGCTCATCGAGCCGTTCCGAAAATGGATACTCACGAAGCGGCCGTTTCTCACCCTCAAGCTCGCCATGACCGCCGACGGGCGCATCGCCGACGCGGCGGGCCATTCCAAATGGATCACGGGCGCCAAGGCCCGGGACCAGGTCCAGCAGCTTCGCCGACGGGCCGATGCCGTCCTCGTGGGGGCCCGAACCGTGCTCGCCGACAATCCCAGCCTGCTGCCGAAGGGGCCCGTTCCCAATCCGGTTTTCCGGGTGATCGTGGATGGCGCCGGCCAGGTTCCGCCCGAATCGGCTGTGCTGACCGACGCGCGGGCGATTCAAACCATCGTGGCCACCACCGCCCGGGGGGCCGACCAAAAACGCGGGGCCTGGACGACACACGGCGCGTCCGTGTGGGTCCTGCCATCTGCGAAGGGCGGCTTTTCCCTCAAGGATTTGCTGGGGCGCCTGGGGGAGGCGGGGCTTCTGCATGTCGTCTGCGAGGGCGGGGGACAACTGGCCGAAGCCCTCGTCCGCGAGGGACTGGTTGACGAATATTGGCTGTATTACGCCCCCCGCCTGCTGGGCGGAAGCGGGATTCCAGGTTTCGGCGGGACAGGCTGGTCCCTGGCCGCCGCGCCGGAGCTTGTTTTCATGTCAGTTGCGCGCGCCGGATCGGACCTCAAAGTGGTGGCTCGGCCAAAGGAGGCATTGTCATGTTCACCGGATTGATTGAACAGGTGGGCTCATTGAGCCGGCTGGAGACACGCGGGGAAGGCGGGCTCCTGACGGTGAAATGCGCGCCCTGGGAGAAACCCCTGGTGCTCGGGGAAAGCATGGCGGTTGAAGGGGTCTGCCTGACGGTGGCGTCGATTCTGCCGGACGGTTTTGGCTGCGACATCCTGCGCGAAACGCTCGACCGCACCACGCTTGGCGCGAAGCGGCCGGGAGCGGAACTCAACCTCGAGCGGGCCCTCCAGGCCGGCGGACGGCTGGGCGGCCACTTTGTCAGCGGTCACGTGGATGGGGTGGGGGAGTTGCTGTCAGTCGGGCGGGCGGGGGCGGACTGGGTCCTGGACATCGGGGCTTCCGCGGAATTGATCGCCGGAATGGTCCTCAAGGGATCGATTGCTGTAAACGGGGTCAGCCTGACGATCGCGCGGCTGAGCGGCGACGATTTCGAGGTGCACCTGATCCCTCACACCTGGTCGAACACCACGCTGCACGGGCTGAAGACCGGTAGCCGGATAAACCTCGAATCGGATATGCTGGGCAAATATGTGCGCGCTTTTCTGCAAAAAAACGGACACGCCGGACCCGGCGGGCTGACGCTGGAGCGGATGGGGGAAGCGGGCTTTTTGTGAACAGGGATTGACCTTGGAAACCAGAAGTGATACTGTCATTAACTCTGTACTACCCGAGGTCAGGAAAACGATGATTGACAAATTGCTGGAATTGCAGGAGCGGGACATCCGAATCTCGCAGATCGAACGCGAACTGCGTGATAATCCTGCCCGCAAGGAGCAGATGTTATCGCGCATGGGCGATTCCAAGACGGCGCTTCAGGAAGCCCGCGACAAGCTCAAAGTCCAGCAATCCCGGATAAAGGGCTACGATCTTGAAATCGAAAGCCGGCGGGAAAAGATCAAGAAGCTCCTCACGGACCAGGGTTCCCTGAAGTCCAACAAGGAATACCAGGCCATGACGGGGCAGATCCGCGCCGTCGAGCTGGAGATCAACAAGATTGAAGACCAGATACTCGGCATCTGGGACCTCGCCGAAGCCCACGCCGCCGAGGTCAAGGCCAAGGAAAACGACTTGAAGGGCGAAGATTCCGTGGTCCAGCAGGATGTCATGGGCCTGGATGCCCGCATCGCGGAACTGCAGAAGGAATTAGACGGCCTGAAAGCGGAGCGCCAGGCGCTGGCCGCAGGGGTCGATTCCAGATGGCTGGTCGTTTACGAGCGGATCATGGCGAAGAAAAAGGACAAGGCGCTCGTGGAGGTGACGGACGGCGTCTGCGGCGGTTGCCACATGTCGCTGCCTCCTTACCAGAAGCATGAAGCCCGGAAGCGGGCGGACATTATCACCTGCACATTTTGCGGGCGCATGTTATACGCCTGATATGATTTTTGTCGAGGGGTAAGGCGTTCGGTCGCTGCGGGGCATTCGCAAGAGTGCTCCGGGGAGGAAAGTCCGGACTCCAAAGGGCAGGATGTCCTGTTGTAATGACGGGAGGCCTTCCGGTAAACGGAAGGAATGGACAGCGCCACAGAAACAAACCGCAGCGGGCCGCAAGGCCGGCTGTAAGGGTGAAAAGGCGGTGTAAGAGACCACCGGGAGAGCCCGAGAGGGCCTTCGCAAGGCAAGCCCCATCCGGAGCAAGATCAAATAGGAAACGGAGAGGCGGCCCGTCTCGCGTTCCTTCGGGAGCACCGTTTCGGGTTGATCGCATAGATAAATGACCGACACGGAAACGTGAACAGAATCCGGCTTATGGCCCTTACCCCTCGACACTTTTTTCTTCGCCCGCCAGTCGGTCGGGCCGTTGTTGTTTCCGCGGCCGTCCTGGCGGCGGCTGGGTTCCTTGTTTACCGGTCGATCCGGCAATTGCCCCGGATCGGAGCCCCCGATGCGGCGGCCGTTCCCGAGGCCGCGACCGAGCCGGCTGGCCCTGGGGGCCGGGTTTCTCTTCCGATGGAAGGCTGGACGGTATTCCGGATGAACGCCGAAGCCGTCCGCGAGGTTTCGGGATCGTTATCGAACCGGTTCCGCTTATCCGGCACGTTTCGCGTCGTGGGTCTGGAGGGCGGCCTTCACAAGGCGGTTTTGGACGATGCCAACCGGAACCATGAAGCGATTATCGTGGCGACCGGCGAGCGGCTTGACGACGACATCCTGGTCCGGGAGATTGGCGAAAGCCGGGTGGAGTTGGTTCGGCACGATGTGGTTTGCGTGTTGACGCTGCAATTTTCCGATAACGGGTCGGCTGGCGGGCCGGCGGGCACCAATGGCGTGGCGGAGGATGAAGCGGGGTATACGGTGTTGAACCGGGTGCCGTTTGGCATTCAGGTTGAGGGAAACCGCTGGATATTCGAGAGGCGCAAGGTTTTGGACTATTACAATGCGGTGCTGGAAGATGCGGACCGGCTGGTGGCGCTGTTTGATTCCCTGAAGCCGATGTACAACGCCGATCGGAAGATCGACGGCTATGTCCTGGTGCCCGAGGGGGAAAAAGAGTTTTTCAAGGACGTGGGCCTGCAGGAAGGCGACGTGATCAGGAAAGTCAATTCCATGCCGCTGATGAATCGGCGGGTTGCGGAGGGGTTCATCCGGGATTTTGGCAACCAGGAGCTGAACGTGGCGGTGCTTGAGATTGAACGGGGCGGCCAACCGGACAAACTGGTCTACGAGCTTCGCTGAGAGTCAAATTTGATCCCCAGCCATCCAAAGCCTCCGCCCCCTACCCCCTAGTTGACATAAGATATATTATGCGACGTTAGTGGTTGTTGATAGCGCAAGTAATTGGATTGCAACGGTTTGCGTCTGGTGTTAATAACCTGCTGAATCAAGTCGGCGAATGGGAGGGTGAACAAGATATGAACAGATCGTCATCAAACGATCAATGAATAAGGCCCCAGCGCACGCTGAGCGGCCAATAGACAAACAAGGCGGGGCCCATCAGCTTCTCCCGCGGAATGGGACCGAAATAACGGCTGTCCCGGCTGTTCATGGTGTTATCGCCCAGCCCGAAATAGTGCTCGCCGGGCACTTCATAGACATCGTCCGACGACTTGAGAAAACGGACGTCCGGCAAAAGCTTGCCATTCTGATACCCGTAGGAATAACCCGGCTGGCAGGTGACCACCTTTTTCAACCCCGGATTCCGGTCCATCGCCTCGTCATTGACGTAAAGCATCGGAGAATCGATTCTCAGCTTGTCGCCGGGGCGCCCGGCCAGCCGCTTGATATAGTGGGTGTCGGGCGTGAGTTGCGCGGGATCCATCTCCGCCGTGGAGAATACCATGACTTCCCCCACCCTGGGTCTTCGGAAATTCCAGGCCATCCGGTTGACGAAAAGATGGTCGCCGGCCACTTTGACGCCGGAGACCAGTAACTGGCCCCGCACAACCGTTTCACCGGGCTTCGCATGAAACGTCAGGTTCTTTGAAAGCATGTACGTCTGGTTGCCAATATGCCAGACCGTCTCCGGAGATCGTTCCGGCACACGGGGGTCCGAGAAAATCCGGCCTCCGTTCGTGGCCCGGACTTCGAAAGGCATTTCGCCGGCAACCGCCTGGCGCAGCAGCCGCAAAGGCAAAAACGTGCGAAACATCGCCGGCGCCGCGTCCGGCTTGTAATGAATGCCGTAAAGGGACGGTTGCATGGAGCCCGTGGGAATTTTGAACGGCTGTAAAAGGTAGGTCCGGAAGCCCATGGCCACGGCCAGGGCCACGATAATCAGCTCAACCCATTCGCGCACGACGGGATGTGTGGGTGCCGGATAAACAGCCCGTGCCGCCTCATTCAGTTTTTCGGCCGCCCGTTCCAGGGCCGCGGCATCCCCGGCACTGGCGGCCGCTTTGAGCTCCGACTCCGCCCGTGTCAGTTTTTCCAAATCCGCGGGATCCGCCAGGTCCTCCCGCATGTTGCGGGCCAAGCGCGAACCGGACAGAAGATGCTCGGCTTTTTTCCGCAAGCGCCGCCGTTCGAAAAATCGCATGGCTTTCCCCACCCTTAAAAACTTGTTTTCAGAACGGAGATGAAGGCTTCCTGCGGCACGTTGACGCTGCCGATCTGTTTCATCTTCTTCTTGCCTTCCTTCTGGCGCTCCAGCAGCTTGCGTTTGCGTGAAATGTCGCCGCCGTAGCACTTGGCCGTCACATCTTTGCGCATGGCTTTGATGGTTTCACGGGCAATAATCGTCTTGTTGATCGCCGCCTGGACGGGCACCGCGAACTGATGCGAGGGAATCACTTCCTTCAGCGCTTCGCACATCTGCCGGCCCCGGTAGACGGCCTTGGTGCGGTGGACGATGGCCGAAAAAGCGTCCACGGGCTCGCTGTTGAGAAGGATGTCCAGCTTGACTAGGTCGGCTTCCTGATAGCCGCTGTGCTCGTAATCCATGGAGGCGTAGCCTTTGCTGACATTCTTCAAGGCGTCGTGGAAATCGACCAGGATCTCGTTCAGCGGCAGTTGCGCCGTGATCATGATCCGGGTCGTGTCCAGCGATTCGGTCTTGACCACATCGCCCCGCCGTTCGCGGCAGATGCGGATGATGTCCCCAATATTCTCGTTGCGGCAGATAATGAAGGCCCGGATCATGGGCTCTTCCATCCGGTCGATCTGCGTGGGATCGGGCATGTGATGGGGATTGTCGATCTCCAAGACCTCGCCGTTCTTCAGGTAAAGCCGGTAGATCACGGACGGATAGGTGCTGATGATGTCCATGTCAAACTCGCGGCGCAGGCGCTCCTGGACGATTTCCAGGTGCAGCAGGCCCAGAAATCCGCAGCGGAACCCGAAGCCCAGGGCCACGGAGGATTCGGCCTGGTAGACCAGCGAGCTGTCGTTCAGCTTCAGCTTCTCCAGGCTGTGCTTCAGTTTTTCCAGCTCGGCCGTATCCACGGGATAGATGCCGCTGAAGACCATGGGATGGACTTCGCGGAAACCCGGCAGCGGCTCCTTGGAAGGCTTGACGGCGTCCGTGATGGTGTCGCCTGTCTTGACCTCCTCGGCCTCCTTGATTGTCCCGATTATGTAACCCACCTGCCCCGCTTCGAGGGAGGCCGTGGGCATGGGCTTGGGCCGGAAAACGCCGACTTCCTTGACATCCGTCTGCAAGCCGCTCTTCATGAGCCGGATCTTGTCGCCGGCCTTGATGCGGCCGTCCACGACGCGCACATACGGGATGACGCCGCGGAAGGGATCGTAGTTGGAGTCGAAAATCAGGGCACGAAGAGGCGCGCCTTCCCGCGTCTTGGGCGGCGGCACGCGGGCGAGAACCTGGGCCATGACGTCGGGCACATTGTACCCCGTCTTGGCGCTGATGCGGGGGGCCCCATCCATGCTCAGCGACAGAATGTCCTCGACCTGCTTGGCCACCTCGTCGACCTTGGCGGTGGCCATGTCGACCTTGTTCAGCACCGGAATGATTTCCAGGTTGTTGTCGATGGCGAGGTACGCATTGGCCACGGTCTGGGCTTCGACCCCCTGGGTGGCGTCGATCAGCAGGACCGCGCCTTCGCAGGCGGCCATGCTGCGGGAGACTTCATAGGTGAAGTCCACGTGTCCGGGCGTGTCGATCAGGTTCAGCTCATACGTGTTGCCGTCCGGCGCCTTGTAATACATGGTCACGGGATGGGACTTGATCGTGATGCCGCGCTCGCGCTCCAGGTCCATGGCGTCCAGCAGCTGCTCCTTCATGTCCCGGTCCTGAATGGTGCCGGTCATTTGGAGCATCCGGTCGGCCAGGGTGGATTTTCCGTGATCGATATGGGCAATGATGCAGAAGTTTCGGACAAGATTCAGGTCGCGGGCCATGGAGCGTTAAATCCCTTTCCGGGTAAAATCGGCTGTTTCCGGATGAGCCTGGATGGCGGCCTGGCGCATGGCGGCGATGGCCGTCTTCATGTCCGGAGCCGTATACAAAGAAGTTCCGGCCACAAACAGGCTGGCGCCGTGCGCGGCGGCTACCGGCACCGTGCGCAGGTCGATGCCCCCGTCCACGGAAATGTCATAATCCAGTTTGCGCGTGCGGCCGTAGTCGTAAAGCGTCCGCATTTTCGGCATCACGGATTCCATGAACTTCTGGCCGCCGTAGCCGGGATGCACGGTCATGCAGAGCACATCGTCCACCAGGTCCAGAACGGGGAACACGCTCTCGGCGGGGGTGTCGGGATTCAGCGTGATGCCGGGCCGGACACCCAGGGCGCGGATCTCCTGGAGGGCGGCCCGCACGTCGCAATCCGCTTCGATGTGGATCAGCAGCGTGTCGGAGCCGGCTTCGATGAACCGTTTGAGGTATAGATCGGGCCTCGCCATCATCAGGTGGACGTGCAGCTCGATGGCGACGGTCCGGCGGGCCATCTTCACCACATCGGGCCCCATGCTGAGGTTGGGCACAAAGTGGGCGTCCATGATGTCGATGTGCACGGAGTCGCCGCCCGATTCGGCCGCCCGGCGGCAACCATCGGCCAGATAACCGAAATCCGCGGCCAGCAGCGAGGGCATAATCCGGATGCCGGCCCGGCGGCCGGGTTGACGAATATCAAGTGTTGACGGAATATCCTGCATAAAGCCCTTTAGAATACCACTTCAATAGCCGACATGCCAGAGAAAAAGACCCTGGGGCGGGGCGGTCGGGACCCGGGCCGTGCGTATTCTCGAGTCGCGGATGGACACCAGGTCGGCGGGCGGTGTTGCCCCCTCCCCGACTCGAATGAGGATGCCCGCGATGCTCCTGACCATTTTGTAGAGAAAGCCTTCGCCCCGGACCACAAGGACCAGGTCCGAACCCTTTTTTCGCACATCCAACCGGGTGACCTCGCGGACGGCGCTTTCCACAACGCGGTTGGGATTGGCGGTAAAGGCTGAAAAATCATGGCGCCCCACGAGGTGGTCGGCGGCCTTTTGCATGAGTTCCGCGTTCAGGGGGCGCAACACGTGCGCCCGGTAAAGGCGCAAATGGGGCGGCAGAACCGGACCATTCCAGATGAAATAGCGATACTCCTTCCAGGCCGCCGAGCGCCGGGCATGGAAGTCGGAATGCGTTTCAGCGCAGGCGCTGATCCGGATGTCCGGCGGAAGAAGGGCGTTCAACCCCTTCTGCAGGGAGGCGGGCTTCCATGTCACGTCGAGGTCGAAATGGGCCACCTGCCCCACCGCATGCACCCCCTGGTCGGTCCGGCCGCTGCCGTGCACTTTGGGCCGGGAGCCGCTCAGCTTTTCCAGGACCTCCTCGAGGCGCTCCTGGATGGTCATGACGCCCGGCTGAACCTGCCAGCCGCCATAGGCGGTTCCGTCATAGGCCACGGTGATCCGGTATCTCATGGCTTGTTTTGCAGCGAGTCCATGTAGGATTGCAAAATACTCTGGGCGGCCAGCATGTCGACAATGTTTTTTCGCTTTTCCCGCCGCACATCCGCTTCAATCAGCGTCCGCTCGGCCATGGCGCTCGTCAGACGTTCGTCATACAGGTTCACCGCCAGCCCTGTCAGCGTCCGCACTTTCTCGGCAAACGCCTTGACTCGTTCGGCCATCGGGCCCAGGGTTCCGTTCATGTTGACCGGCAGGCCGATCACGATGGATTCGGCGCCAGTTTCATCAACCAGCCGCTTCACCTCGCGGGCGGCGTGGTCATCGCCGCGCACCGGCACCACGCACAACGGCGTGGCGAACATTTCGGCCGGGTCGCAGACGGCCACGCCCATGCGCTTGATCCCAAAGTCGATTCCCATTCGGCGCGCCATACGGAGCCCCTCTTTACAACAGGTGTTGGCTGTTGCCTTGTTTTTCCAGCAACTGCACGATTTTCTTCACGTCCTGGGCGCGATCACGATGGCAAACCAGGGTGACATTCGGCGCCTGTACCACAATCAGGTCCGACACGCCCAGCAGCACCGTCAGGCGTCCGTCCGGCGACACGCTGATGTTGTCCGTGGCGTCGAGTTCCAAGTGCGGGCCGATGGCGACATTGCCCGCGGCGTCCTTCTCGAAATGATTGGCCAGGGCGGGCCAGGAGCCCACGTCGTCCCACCCGAAGTCGCCCTTGACCACGACGATGGGCGAAGCTTTTTCCATGACGGCATAATCGATGGAAATCCGCTCAAGCGGGGCGTACGCGGTGTCCAGGCGGGCCATCAGCGCGGCGGCATCGGGGCAGCGCCCGAGCTCCTCGCAAAGGGCGCCCAAGGGCGGGCAATAGCGGCGGAAGGCCTTTTGGATGGTGCCCACCTTCCAGAAGAACATGCCCGAGTTCCAATAATACCGGCCGCTCTTGACGTACTCGGCGGCCTTTTGGGCATCGGGTTTTTCAACGAACCGCACCGCCTTGAAGGCGGGCGCGCTTCCCGCGGTTCCGGGCAGCGGCTCGCCCGCTTCAATGTAACCGAAGCCGGTGCTGGCGAACGCGGGGTTGATGCCCAGGGTGACGAGGGCCTCGTCGGCCTCGGCGAGCTCAAAGCAGCGCTTCAAGGCGGCCTGGAAGCGTTCCGTATCCGGGATCACCTGGTCGGCGGTCAGGACGCAGAAGGATGCGTCGGGATCGCGCAGGGCAACGAGGCTGGACCCGAGCGCCACGGCGGCGGCCGTATCTCGCCGGCAGGGCTCACCCACGATTTGGGCTGCGGGAAAATCCGGCAGGATCTCGCGCGTGGGGCCGGCCAGCTCCCGGCTTGTGACGATGAAAATGCGGTCCCGGGGAATGAACCCTTCGAGACGATCCACTGCGGCCGCGAGCAGGGGTTTGTTGCCGATGAGCGAAAGCAGCTGCTTGGGTTTGCGGATGGTGCTGAGCGGCCAGAACCGCTCCCCTCTCCCGCCGGACATGATCACTGCATATCGGTTCGTGGCCATTTCATCCTCCCGTTTTATTCAATGCGAACACAAGGCGCATGCCGTCAAAGGTCAGGTCCGGGACGATTGGACAGGTCGTGCCGAGGATCGATTTCAACCGGGCCGCATCCCCGCCGGTGGCGCAAAACCGGATGCCCCCGCCCAACTCGGCTTTCAAGCCGGCCATCAATTCGCGCACCAGTCCGCGGTAGCCGGCCCAGGCTCCAATCCGCATGGCCTCCGCCGTGCTGCGCCCCACCATCCTTCGAACCGGCGCAAAAGGCACCTCGGGAAGCAGCGCCGTTCGTTCATGCAAATAATCCAGCAGCAACCGCATGCCCGGCGCGATAATGCCCCCCACAAAGGCCCCGTCGCTGGACACCACGTCGCAGGTCAGGGCAGTGCCGAAATCCAGGGCCACCACCGGTGCGCCAAAACGGGCGGCCGCGGCGGACGCGTTGACCAGCCGGTCGGCGCCAACCGTATCCGGCCGGGGATAGCGGATGGCAATCCCGAAGTCGAGCCGGCTGGTGACCCGCAACGGCGCCGTGCGGCTCACGGCGGCAAGCGCTTTCAGCCAGGCCGGATTGACGGGAGGAGCGACGGAACAGAGCACGGCACCGTCAAAGCCGCACGCTCCGGCCAGCCTTTTTACGAATTTCAAGGCGGCTCCCGCCGTCACTTCGGCGGTTAACAAAAATCCAGCACGCTTCACCCGCGGCCCTTCGGTGACGGCAACGGAACAGGTGGTGTTGCCGGCGTCAACCAGGATCAGGCGAAGCGGGCGTGCCTTCATGGCGAGAGCTCCAGCGAAAGATCGGCGGCCGGCGCGGAATGGGTCAGGGCGCCAATCGAAATCGCATCCACGCCGGTGGCGGCGATCGCCGCAATGCGGTCCAAGGTCACGCCGCCTGAAGCTTCAAGCTTGACCCGACCCGCGCAGAGCCTCACGCATTCGCGTATCTCGTCGAGATTCATGTTGTCGAGCATGATCCAGTCCGGTATTTCGGAAAGGGCCGACTGCAAATCCTCGCGATTTTCGACCTCCACCTCAATGGGGAGTCCGGGCTGGGTTTCGCGGACGCGGCGCACAGCGGCGGCCAGGTCCAAGGTGCCGCCCTGCCGCCAGAGGAACCGGTGATTGTCCTTCAGCAAAACCATGTCAAACAAACCCATCCGGTGATTCGTCCCGCCGCCGCACAGGACGGCATATTTCTCGAACACGCGGAGCGTGGGCGTTGTTTTGCGGGTGTCCAATATTTTCACGTTATGCGGTTTCACCGCCTCCACATAACGGGCCGTCAGCGTGGCAATGCCGGTCATCCGCTGCATGAAATTGAGGGCGGTCCGCTCGGCCGTCAGCAGCTTGCCCGCATTGCCGCCGATGGTCATCACCACCTCATCGGCTCCCGCGCGGGTTCCGTCGGGGATCAGGATGTCGCACGAGGCGCCCGGATCCAGCTCCCGGAAAACGGCGGCGGCCACCGTGGCGCCTGATACGATGCAAGATGAACGGGCCAGGATTTGCGCGGTAGCCTGAAGGCGGGGCGGAACCAGGGCCCGGGTGGTGGCGTCGCCCGCACCGATATCTTCACGGAGCGCCCGGCGGATAACGGTTCGAACGGCGGGATCGTCGGTCAGGGCGGGATGCAGAGGGGTCATGGAAGCCTTTCCCAGCGCACGGGCAGGTAAACCCCTTCGAAGGGAAGAGGCGATTCGACATGGATTTCGAAAGCGTTGTCGAGCCGGTGGAAATTCGTTTTGTGGTCGGCGGAATGGACGGCAAAGGAGAACAGGCAGGCCCCCGTGGCGATGGGGAGCCGCGGCAGGACGAGGCGAATTTGCCCTTCGCCCTCGATGGAGGGAATCGACAATCCCTCAATCTGCGTGTTATTCCCATAAAGCCGCTGCCCACCGGGGCCCGTCAGGGCAAATCCAAAAACGGGCTGCTCGATCCGCGCGGAAGCGCGGTAACCAAGCGTGATCGTAACCGGCTCGTCCCAGCGGAAGTCATGCCGGGGCGCTCCGTCGGCGCCCGAAATGGTGACTTTCGAAATCACGACTTCGCGGGTCCCCCACTCGCGGCTCAGCGCTTCGGCATGCTGCTGGCGGAGATTGGATTCGTATTGATTGACCATGGTGTCGGGCGTGCCGTGCCCCAGCACGCGGCCGGCGCTGAGGAAGAGGATCTGGTTGCTGATGGCCTGGATGGTCCGCATGTCGTGCGACACGATGAGCATGGTCTTGCCGCGCTTGCGGAAGTCGTCCATGCGCTCGAGGCATTTCTGCTGGAACGCCACATCGCCCACGGCCAGCACCTCGTCGACGAGCAGAATGTCGGGATCCACTTCCACCGCCACGGCGAAGCCGAGGCGGACGTACATGCCGGACGAGTAATGCTTCACAGGTTGGTCGATATACTCGCTCAGCTCGGCAAAATCCACAATGCGGTTGAACCGCTCGTTCATGCGGGCCTTGGAAAGCCCCATGATGGAGCCCCAGAGGAAAACGTTTTCGCGGCCGGTCAGCTCCGGATGGAAACCGGCGCCCAGTTCCAGCAGCGAGGAAACCCGGCCCTGGACCCGGATGGAGCCGCTTGTAGGCGTGAGCGTGCCGGCCAGGAGAGAGAGCAGCGTGCTTTTCCCGGCGCCGTTGGCCCCGATGATGCCGAGCGTTTCCCCCTGCCCTACCCGGAAAGAAACATCCTTGAGTGCCCAGAATTCGCGAAGCGGGGCCCGGCGGAACAGCCCCAGCATGGCGGACTTCAACGTGCGCGAGCCGCTCCTCTGAAGGAGGAACTTCTTGCTGACGTCGACGACTTCAATGGCGGGCTGTTTCATGCTTTACAATTCATCTCCAAACCGGGATTGCACTTTTTGAAACACGGCAATTCCGATTCCCAAAAGGATCCAGCAAATGGCGAAGGAGATCGCGGGCAGCCAGGGCGAGGCATCGAGTGGGGTCCCCAGCAGGATGCGGCGATAGGCCGTCATCAGCCCGGCCATGGGATTGCAGAAATAGAGAGTCTCCACAAAGGCGGGTGTTTTGGCGCGGATGAGCTCCAGCGGCAGTGAGGCGGGATACAGGATGGGGGTCAGGAAAAACCAGGCCATGATCACGTGCCCCAGCAGATGCTCGGCGTCCCGGAAAAACACATTGGCCGAGGAGAGCAAGGCCGCCAAGCCGAGGCACAGGGCCGTCTGCGTTAAAATCAGGGCCGGCAGCCACAGCAGGGCAACCCATTGGATGGGCGCTTGGACAATGAGCAGGTAGCCCAGCAGGACCAGGCCGGACATCAGGAAGTTCACCAGGTTGGCCAGGACGGTAGAAAGGGGCAAAATAAAACGTGGAAAAGCGGTTTTTTTGATCAGATTGGCATTGCCCACCACGGCATTCAGCGAATCGTTGGCACAGAGACTGACGAACTGCCAGAGGATGATGCCGGTGACCAGCACCTGCATGTTGAAGGGAAAGCCGCGGGCAACCAGCTTAAGGAAGGCCCCGTAGATGAGAATGAAGAAAACAGGACTCGCCAACGACCAGAAAAAACCCAGGACCGATCCCTTGTAACGGATTTTGATATTCCGCTGAACGAGGATCAGCACCAGTTCCCGGTGGGCCCAGAGGTCGCTGAAGAATGGAAGGCGAATTGGCATATGCGGGGAAAATATACGCCATCCGGGGCCGCTATTCCATCATAAAAGAAATCAGCGCAAGGTGCGGCCAATGGTGCCCAGCAGTTCCGCCTTGAGCCCGGGCAGAAGCCGCTCATCGGCCCCGGCCACCCAGACCTCGTCTTTCGAAAAGGTCTGGGCCTCGGGTTTAATACGGATGGTTTGCCGGTCCTCAGGGAACAGAACGGTCACGCGGACGCGGTATAACGGCAAATAGGCGCCATTCCAGGTATGCGACCAGGCGGTTCGCATATACCCGTCTTCCTTGGACAGAATCTCCAGATCGAAGTCGCGCGCCAGCAGTTCGACAACGGAATTCCACGCATGGTCGTAATTCACGTCCTTGCGAATTTCGAGAGTCGTCCAGCCGGGACCCGGAACCGTTTGAAATCCCTTGGGGAGCGGTGTTGAGCAGCCGGTCGCGAGGATTGTCGCCAGAAGGAGCGGCAGGCAAAGTCGGCATTTCATTTGCTTGCTCCCGTTATGGCGGGCGTTCCGATCAACGCCGCCAGTTCCGTGCGGATGAAATCGCGCAGTCGGGTGTCATAGCCGGCAACCCGCTTCCCTTCGCCGCCGGATTCGGCCTCGGTTTTAATTTCCAGGGTTTTGCGGTCGGGTGAAAACTTGAGCGCAATCCGGATGCGGTATTTCTGAGTGAACTCGCCTTTCCAGGTATACGACCAATGGGTCCGCAGGTAGCCGTCCGTGCGGGAAAGCAGTTCCATGTCGAACCGCTTGACCAGGAAATCCACGGTGGTGTCCCAGGCCTGGTCATAGGACAGGCCGGAGCGCAGCGTGATGGTGTTCCAGTTGGGCTCGACCGATTTCACAAACGTGTTTGACGAAACGCAGCCGGCCAGCAGAAGCAGGCAGGCCAGAAGCCCCGCCAGTTGAAACGTGATCCGTTTATTCATGTAAGCTCCAGTCCTTTGCGCAGTTATCGTCGAGTCAACCCTACTTGAATAATGGCATATTCTTGGCCGCATAGATCAAAAAACGGTACTCTCAAGTCCCAAAATTCGCCCTATTATAGCTGGTTCCACACCGGCAATCCAACTTCTTCGCAGGATTCTTCAATCTCCTTTACGCAACAACCACTTCCAGACCGGGGTCACCGTGACCTTGTGCCCCTTGTATGTAAGTTCCTCGTCTTGATCGTAGGTCAGGACCAGACCCGAACTTAAACGGTGGGCCGACATGGCGTCGGCCAATCCGTTCAGCTCCCGTTCCCGATTCAAGTCAGTTAGCGTCCACGTCACTTGAATAGCCGCGTCCAGCTTTTGGCCCTGTTTGATCAGGAAATCGCACTCCCCCCGGTCCTTGAAATAGAACACCTCCTCCTGCCGGCGAAACAGTTCGATCGCCACCACATTTTCAAGGACTTTGCCGGCGTTTTCGGAGAACGCGGTGGAGAGAAAGCTGAAGCCGACATCGAGCAGATAGACCTTCTTCGGGTTCATCAGCCGCTTGCGGGGCGAGAACGAAAACTTCTCGTTGACGATCAGGAAGAACGCCTCGCTCAGATAGTGCAGGTAGTTCGATATCGTTCGCTTACTGCCCGGCAGGCTGCTCTGTTTCAACGTTTTTTCGAACGCCGAGATAGAAAAAAGGTCCGCAAAGACGTTCAGGCAGTAGCGCATCATGGCTTCCAAGACATACTTGGCCTTCACGTTGTGGCGTTCGAGAATGTCCCGATAGAAAATGGTTCGGTAGTAGTTCTGCAAAAGTTGACGGCGTTCCGCCGGAACCTCCCGCTTCAATACCTCCGGAAAACCGCCCTGCTCCAAATAGGCATCGAATGCTTTGAGGATCCGGCCCCGACCGGCGGTGAGAAAGGTGCGCTCCGAATACTCCACGCCGCGGAGCCGCAGCATTTCCCGGAAGGAAAACGGCAGGATCAAGACGTCGCGGTACCGGCCCCGCAATTCCGTGGATACCTCCCGGCTCAGCAATTCCGAGTTGCTTCCGGAAACGACGATGTGGAAACGGCGCTGGTTGTGCAGTGTCCGCAGCACCCGGCTCCAGTTGGGCAGTCGCTGGATTTCGTCAAAGAACAGGAACGAGGGACTCTTCCCCGTCACATGGTTGAAGGCCGTCAACAGAGTTTCCACATCGGGCGCCGTGAAGTCCGCCAGCCGATAGTCCTCAAAATCCATGAACAGAATGTCGTCCTTCGCACAGGTCCCCGATTGCAGCAGGTCCTCGATCAATTGATACATGTACCAGGTCTTGCCCGCACGCCGGGGGCCCACGACGGCGAGGATATCCGCCAGATGGGGCATATCGACCGGGGGCGCGTCGCGACGAATCAGCGTCGGCAGGCGCTGTTCTTCGATCCACTCCGCGACCAGTTTTTTAGCGGTTTCCGTCTTCATGGGAGTCAGTATTGTTTACTTTGAAATACAGATCAAGTATTAATTGTTTACTTGTTACGCCAAAGTCTTTTCGTGGTTCGACCGCGCCATCGGGTGTGTGCCGGGGCCGCATCCGATGCCTGCCGCTAGTCCAACCCCAGTTTCAGCAGGCGGTTGGCGTTTTGCCACATGATCTTTTCAAAAGCCGTTTTGCTGATTTTGCCCGCGGCCAGCCCGCTCTTGAACTAGGCGAGGTGCGGCATGTTGTTGAGGCGCGAACAGAAATCCTGGCCGAAGAGAAGCCGGTCCTGGAACTCTTCAATGAAGGCGTACCTGAAATCGGTATCGCGCGAGATTGGTTGAACCCGCTGCCGGCCGACAGGTCACCGTACAGGCCGTGCGCTCGCCGGAAATTACGCTCCAAAACGCCATGCTGTGCCCGAAAAAAATCTGATTCGGGAAAAGGTTCAGCGCCTTTCCAAAAGCGGCATGCCCAGTTCGTCCAACAACCCGTAGTCGGCGGAGATACGCTGGCGGTAACCTCTCCTATTCCCTTGAAGCCACCCCCCCGGCATTGCTCGAGCAGGTAGAGGTAGTCGTCCGTTGTCGTCAACTCGGGCCGGTGGGCAATCCGGGGATCGAAATTCTAAAACGGAATGAATCGGCCCGGATACTGGTCGCCGATGTACAACACCTCCCCCATGCTCTGGGGTTCGGCCGGCGACTCCGGGCTGACGCTGGGCAGGATGACAGCCTTGTCGATGCCCATCTGGTCCATGAGCATGAGCGTGCTTCCGCCGGTTTAGCGCCGGTTGCGCCGGCGATTCGATTTTTTACCTGTATCAGCGGGCTCGTTCCTCTTTTTTCGATCCTTGGAACGTCCGCTGTTTTGTGGTTTTCCAGGACCCTGTTTGCGGGGCGGCTGCGCCGGCTGCGTGCCGGCGAGCACGAAATCGATGCGCCGTTTGTCGAAGTCCACCTTCACGACCCGCACCTTGATCTTCATGCCGGTCGACCAGGTTTCGGCTCCCCCTCGCAGCTCCTTCCGGGCGCTGTCGAAGCGGACGAACTGGTTGGAAAGGCTGGATACATGAACGAGGCCCTGCAACTGGAGATCGAGCAGCTCCACGAACATGCCGAAGTTGGTGACGGTCACCACGACGGCCTCGAATTCGGTCTGCTGTTTCTGCTGGAGCTGCTGCTCGAGGTAACGGTATTTCTTGATTTCCATGAGGCTGCGTTCGGCCTCTTCGGCCTTCCGTTCGGTCAGGGAGCAGTGATCGGCCAGCATGGGCAGTCGTTCGCCCTGGTACGGCGGGCGAACCCCCGCCAGCACCGCCGCCAGGATCCGGTGCACGACCAGGTCCGGGTACCGCCGGATGGGCGAGGTGAAATGGGCGTAATGCTTTTTCGCCAGCCCGTAGTGACCGTCCGGCTTCGGGGAATAGAGCGCCCGCTTCATGCTGCGCAACACGGCGGTCTGGATGTGATGGGCCAGCGCGTCTTCCTTGATGCTGTTCAGGAAAGCGGTCAGGTTCCGGGGAATATTCAGGTTGCCCGGCTTGAACCCCATGTTTTCAAGTTCGCCGGTGAGATCGGCAATTTTCTGCTCTGCCGGCGGCTCGTGGACGCGGTGCAGAATCTGCAGGCCGCGGCCGCTCAACTCCCAGTCCACCGCTTCATTGGCCGCCACCATGCATTCCTCAATGAGCTGGTGCGAGGGATCGCTCCCCGAAATGCGGATGTCGGTGATGGTCTGGTCGGGGCCGATGACAAATTCGACTTCCGGCATTTCCAGGTCCAGTGCGAACCGGCTGAACCGCTGGCG
The DNA here is from genome assembly GCA_046484345.1 of Kiritimatiellia bacterium. Lineage (GTDB taxonomy): Bacteria > Verrucomicrobiota > Kiritimatiellia > CAIKKV01 > CAIKKV01 > CAIKKV01. The sequence continues at coordinate 43,376 of JAWOJA010000063.1, read as the reverse complement.
CCGAAGCTGCTGGGCCAGTTCGTGAACGCGCAGGATGCGCTCGCGGGCCTCGGGCGGAAAGCCGGCCGGCTCCTTGCCGTTCAACACCTCAAGGGCCTGTTCGTAGGTCAGCCGCAGACGCGAGCGCATGATGCTCTTGGCAAAGGATCGGGCCACCACTGTGCCTTTTTCATCCATTGTCAGGAAAACGGAAAAGCTCAGCCGGTCCTCGTCGGGCCGCAGGCTGCAGATGCCATTGGAGAGCTGTTCGGGGAGCATGGGCAGCACGCCGTCGGGAAAATAGACGCTCGTGCCGCGCTTGTGGGCCTCCATATCCAACGCGGACCCCTCGCGGATATAATGGGCCACATCCGCGATATGCACACCCAGCACGCGCCGCCCTTCCGCATCCGTTTCCAGGGAAATGGCATCGTCAAAATCGCGCGCCCGGGCCGGATCGATGGTGAAGATGTAGGTGCCTCTCAAATCGAGACGCTTGCCGGGTTTGCCCGCCAGGGCGGCGGCCTCCTCGGCTTCGCGCAGGACCGGCGGCGGAAAGACGTCCGGCAGGTCGTAGTGCCGGATGATGGTGATCGTGTCCAGCGAGGGATTGTCGGACGGTCCGATCACGTCCATGATTTCGGCTTCGGGGCTGACGTGGCTGTTTTCCCAGGCCGTGAACTGGATCACCACCCGGTCGCCGGCCTTGGCCCCCTTGGCGTCGGAAACGTAAAAATCCTTCTCGTAGGCGGAGTCGATCGGAACCACGCACATAAACTTGCCGGCGGACCGCAGCGTGCCCACCACCATGCGCTGGCCGCGTTCCACGATCCGGACAATCTTCCCCTCCCCCAGCTTTCCCGGGGCCGGCGCCGCGGATGAATCGCGCCGCGCGGTCACCAGGTCGCCCGGCAGCGCGGTGGCCTGCCGGCCTTTGGGAATGAACAGCAGCGGCGTGCCGTCGGGCGTGCTCACGGTGCCGCCGGACCGCCGGATCTCCAGGCGGCCGGTGACGAGATCGGCCGGATCACCCAGGCCATACTTGTTGTGGCGCAGGATGACGATCTGGCCGGCATGCACGAGGGCGTCCAGCAGGCCGGCGATTTTCTTGCGGCTTTTGGGCTTCAGCTGAAGCGCGGCCGCGATTTCGGCGGCCGTCAGGGGCGCGTAGTCGGGCCGTTGCAGCAAATTGAGGATGTCGGCGCTTTCGATGTGGCCGGGTCGGCTATTCATGTATCACCTTGGATCGGCATTGTGTTTCGAATCCGGGAAAATTCCACGTATTGGGGAAACCCGCGCACTGGGCGGGCTTGACCGGTTGTATCCGGCACTCATCGGTTCCATCAAGAAAAATGCAAGAGCCATCCGGTTTCTCAATCAGACTAAGCCCTTGGCGGTCCGTGGTCAAGCGCGTAAATCGGTCCATGAAGGAGGCGATCGGCTCGCCCAGAAAGGCGGCCACGGCATCGGCTTCGTTTTCCGAAATGCGCACATAACCCGACCAGCGGCAGCAATTCCCGCACCGGACGCACTGGCGAAAGGCGCTCAAAGGACGTCGACCACCGACGGATCGTAATCGGCGGGCGGCTCGTAGCCGAGCAGCCGGATGCAGGTTGCGGCCAGGCTGGAAATGCCCAGGCCCGTGTGCTTCGACAGCGTGATCCGGCCGCTGCGCGCCGTGTCGTACACCAGGCACGGGACCGGATTCAGCGAATGGGCCGTTTTCATTTTGAAGGCCCCGGTTTCGGGATCCGTGACGAGCTTGCCGGTCTTCTTGTTGCGCTCGATCATATCCTCCGCGTTCCCGTGGTCGGCCGACACGATGAGAACGCCCTGCGCCGCCTCCACGGCCTTCATGAGCCGGCCCAGGCAGAGGTCAACGGCTTCCACCGAAATTCGCACGGCCGGAAAGACACCCGTGTGGCCGACCATGTCGCCATTGGGAAAGTTGACCCGCAGGAAGCGCCAGCGATTTTGCGCGATGGCATCCAGCAGCATGTCGGTAATTTCCGCGCACTTCATCCAGGGGCGCTGCTCGAAAGGCACGTTGTCGGAGGGGACCTCGGCATAGACTTCCAGGGTATCGCTGAATTTGCCCGACCGGTTGCCGTTGAAGAAGTAGGTCACATGGCCGTATTTCTGCGTCTCGCTGATGGCGTATTGGGAAACGCCCGTGCGGGCCAGGAATTCGCCCATCGTGCGGTCGATGGCGGGCGGCGTGACCAGGTAGCGTTTGGGAATCTTCAGGTCGCCGTCATACTGCATCATGCCGGCATAGACGACCTTGGGCCGCGGCGTGCGGTCGATCTGGGGCACCTCGTCGTACTCGAAAGCCTTCGTGATCTCAATGGCGCGGTCGCCGCGGAAATTGAAATAGACCACGCTGTCGCCGTCGCGGATCGGCCCGACCGGCTTGCCGTCGCGGGCGATCACAAACGGGGGCAGGTCCTGGTCGATGACGCCGGGATGGCTCGCGCGCAGGGCCTGGATCGCCTCGCGGGCCGACGCGAAGGCGGCCCCCTTCCCGCGCACATGCGTGTCCCAGCCGAGCTGGACCATGTTCCAGTCCGCGTTATAACGGTCCATGGTGATTTTCATGCGCCCGCCGCCGGAGGCAATGCGGTAATCGACCGTGCCGTCGGCATTCAACTTCGCCAGGAAGGCTTCAAACGGATCGACGTAGTCCAGGGCGCTGGTTTCGCCCACATCCCGGCCGTCGAGCAGGATGTGAATGCGCGCGGTGCGGACGCCCTCGCGCTTGGCCTGCTCCAGCATGGCCCGCAGGTGGTCGAGATGGCTATGCACGTTGCCGTCGGAGAAAAGCCCGATAAAGTGCAGGGTGGACGAGTTCGCCAGGCAGTTCCCGGTGATCTCTTTCCAGGAATGGCCCTGGAACAGGGCGCCGGTGGCCAGCGCCTCGGTAACGAGCTTGGCGCCCTGGGCGAAGACCCGGCCGCATCCGATGGCGTTATGCCCCACCTCGCTGTTGCCCATATCCTCGTCGGAGGGAAGCCCCACGGCCAGGCCGTGGGCTTGCAGACTGGTGAACAGGGCGTTCTTCATGAGCCAGTTGAGATTCGGCATGTTGCCTGAGCGGACGGCGTTGCCTTCGGTATGCTCGGAAAGACCAATGCCGTCTAGAATGGCAAGCACAACCGGACCCTTGGGGGCGGGATAGGACGTTTTTGGCAAAGGCTGCAGCATGGGGATGATCCTTGTTGAAGGCTATGGCTTTTCGATGAGGTCGCTGATGAATTCCCGGACCGATTCTTCGGAATTGGCTACCGTGGTGCACCGGACCGGCAACCCGCTGAGGGCGTCCAGCTCGGGATGTTTCGCCAAATCCTGGCCCGTCGCATCCTGGATGGCCTGGCTGAACTTGGCCGGATGCGCGGTGGCGAGGCAGATCATCGGCTCGTCCGGGTTCAGCGCGCGTTCCGCGCAGGCGAGGCCGACGGCCGTATGGGGATCCGCCAGGTAGGCGTGATCAGCCCAGGTCTGGCGGATCGCCGCCAGGGTCTCCGGCGTGCCGGCCGAGTAGGCGTCGAACAGGGGCTCCGGACGCGACTGCCAGTCGTCCACCGCCAGGCGGCCGGTCTTGCTGAAATCTCCCATCCAGGCGCGGACGGCGGCAGGATCGCCGCCGGCCCGGTAAAACAGGTAGCGCTCGAAGTTGCTGGCCACCTGGATGTCCATCGAAGGGCTTGGTGTGATGTGAACGTCGCCCGACTCGTAGATACCGGAATAGAAAAAGCGGGACAGAATGTCGTTGGCGTTGGCCGCCACGACCAGCTTGCCAATCGGCAGGCCCATGCGCGCCGCCATGTAGCCGGCGAAGATGTCGCCAAAATTGCCGGTCGGAACGGTGAATCGCACGCGGTCGGCGCCCGTGGTCTCCTGCACGCGGAACGCCGCGTAGAAATAGTAGACGATCTGGGCGAGGATGCGCGCCCAGTTGATCGAGTTGACCGCGCCGAGGGCGTGAGTGTCCCTGAAATCGAGATCATTGAACAGGCTTTTGACTATGCCCTGGCAATCGTCGAACGTGCCCTCCACCGCCAGGCAGAAGACGTTGTCGTCGAGCACGGAGGTCATCTGCCGCTCCTGGGCGGGGCTGACCCGGCCCTTGGGGAACAGCACGAAGATGCGGATATGCTCGCGCCCGCGCACGCCGTAAATGGCGGCGGAACCGGTGTCCCCGCTTGTGGCGGCCACGATGTTCAGCTCCCCGCCCGAACGGGCCAGGATGTATTCGAACAGGCTGCCGAGGAACTGAAGGGCGATGTCCTTGAAGGCCAGCGTCGGGCCGTGGAAAAGCTCCAGCACATGCAGGTTGCCGACCTTTACGACCGGCGCCACGTCGGGATGGCGGAAGCTGGAATAGCTGTCGGTGATGATAGCCCGCAGGTCTTCTTCGGGAATGTCCGTGAAAAGGCGCATGACCTCAAAGGCCAGGTCCGTATAGGAAAGGCCCCGCCAAGCGGCGAGCTTGTCGCGGACATCCGGAATAACGGCCGGCAGGAGCAGTCCGCCGTCGCGGGCCAGTCCCGTCATGACGGCCTGCTGGAAACCCAGCGGTTCGCCGCCCCCCCGTGTGCTGATATAGTGCATGGAACCCATAAGACCTCGTAAATAGAAGGGAATACTATCCTACGGGGGACCCGGATTCAAGAAGACGTTTAAGACAATCCAAAAACTCGCCATTTTGATCGAAATATGAAATAGTATGAAATTCTGACAAGGAGAACCCGTATGCGTGTAATTTTGGGAACAATAGCCCTCGAACCCAACCGCTGGACCGGCAAACGAAATCCGCGCTTTTCGCTGCTCGAACTCCTGCCTCTCGTCAAGGAGGCCGGTTTCGACAAGCTCGAAGTCTGGCAATGGCATGTCTCGGGAGGCTATGTGCGGGACATGCGGGAGGCGCGGACCAGGGCCGATGACCTGGGCGTCACCTTCCCCTACATCGGCGTCTACCCCTCGTTCGTTCTCGAAGGGCCCGAGGGCCGCGAGGAGGAAAGGCTCCGGGCGGACATTCTGGACAAGGCCGAAATCCTCGGCACGTCCGCCTTGAAAATCATGCTGGGCTCCGGTTTGAAAGGGTCGGCCGCCACAGCCGACCAAGTGGCTCTGACCGCCGAACGATTCGGGAACTGGTATCGCGCGGCGCGGGCGCGCGACATTTCCCTGGCCGCCGAACTGCACAGCAACACCCTGTTCGATCCGGTGGAGTGCGGAATCGCGTTCATGAACCAGTTTCCGGAACTGGATTTTTCGATCTGCTACCAACCCTATGATTTCGCGGACACGGCCAACGCGCTCGCCTTGGCCGATCGGTTCGCGGGCCGCATCAGCCACATGCACCTTCTGGCGCCGCGCCCCAAGGAGGAGGGCGGCCGCTACGCCCTTCTCGAAGAGGCCCGCCTGGATTACCGCACGCTGATCCCCCACATCCTGCGCCGGAATCCCACGGCCACCATGACCCTGGAGTTCGTCAAGGAGTGCGTCCAGGACAACCCGTCGTTCGACCTCCAGCCCGTACTCGCCAATGCGCGGCTGGACGCGCTGTTTGTGGAGCGCGTCCTGAAAGAAGCCGGCCTGTGAAGCGGATTCTCTATATCGGCACCTACACCGTCCGGGGCTCCAAGGGACTCTACGCCTGCACGGCGGATTCCGAAACCGGGGCACTGGCTCCTCTCGACGAACCCTGTCTCGAAGAGCCTGTTTTCAATCCGACCTTTGCCGCCGTCCAGGGTGACTGGCTGTATGCGGTAAGCGAAATTGGGGACAATCTCCCGCGCCCGGGAGCCATGGTTGCCTTTAAACGGGGACCGGCCGGCGGCCTTCGGTTTGTCAAAAGCATCGCCTGCGGCAGGGGCTCGCCGTGTCATGTCCAAGTGTTTGACGGCGGCCGGCGGCTGGCCGTTTCCCAATACAAAACAGGCGAGCTGTATGTGATCGGTCTCGACACGGCCGGTCTGCCGACCGGCATGGAGGCGGTCTTCCGCACCGAAGGCAAAGGCCCTGTGACGGGACGCCAGGAAGGACCCCATGTCCATTCCGCTTGCGAATCACCGGATGGGACCACCCTCTTTTCGGCGGATCTGGGCGTGGACCGCATCTACCGCTTTGCGGTTTCCCGGAAAAAGGTCACACCGATTGATGCGTTGGGCTGCCCCCCCGGCTCCGGGCCCCGCCATATGGTCCATTCGCCGGACGGCCGGTTTCTCTGGGCGGTTGGCGAACTGGATTCGACCCTCATGACCTTTCGGAATGAAGTGCAAACCTATCGTTTGGTCCATCACGAATCCCTGTTGCCGGCCGATTTCAAGGGCGAAAGCTTGGCGGCTGAAATCCGGCTTCATCCCAACGGCCGCTGGCTCTACGCCACCAACCGGGGGGCGGATGATGTGACCGTGCTGGCCGTCCAGCCAGACGGAAGCGCCGCGGTTTTGGGCCGCGCGGCAACGGGCCCCTACCCCCGGGGCATGATCCTCTCGCCGGACGGCCGATTTCTCTACGCGGGCTCCCAGCACGGCGACCGGATCGATTGGTTTGCGGTCGACCCGCTCAACGGCCTGCTGGAGAAACGCGGCACCCTGGCCGGCATCCCCGCCCCCGTCGGATTCGCCTTTGGAATCTGATCAGCGCCCGTCGGCGCATACTGCCTGTTTACAAGACGTAACTTTACCGATTGTTCTTGACTAAATCCTCTTACAATCGAATGTTGAAAAGAAATTGACCCGTTGAATACAGACACAAGGAATCTCGTTTATGGCCAACCTGGGAAAAGTTTTGAAAGATGAAATTGTCCGGATCAGCCGGAAAAATGCGCTTGCGTTTGCCAAGCCCATGAAGGCCGAACTGCGATCCCTCAAGCGCCAACTGGCCGGCATGGCCCTTGAATTGAAGGCCGTTCGATCCGCCGCCCAGCGAATGCCGGCCGTTGCGGTCTCCGAAAACGCCGAGGGTGCGGAAGCCAAATCCGCGCGCGCCTTTACCGGCAAGAGCATCAAGTCCCTTCGCCGCAAACTTAAACTCACGCAGGTTGAACTGGCCCGCCTCGCCCACGTCTCGCCTCAGTCGGTTGTCATGTGGGAGCGCAAGAAGGGCAAAATCCGGCTTCGCCGCTCGACCTTCGAACAGATGGCGCTCGTGCGCCTGATGAACCGCGCGCAGGCAAAGGCCGCGCTGAACGGAAAAGCGGCAAAAAAGGGCGTGTGAAAAAGCCGGCGGCGCCTAACGGCGCAGCCGTTCCAATTTTCCGCGGGCTTCCTTCACGGCCAAATTGAAGGCCGCGTCCGGCAGCTCCGTCTTGGCGACCGAAACCGCCTGGGCGGCCGCCGGGTTGCCGGCCGTCTGCGCCAGCATGAAGCATATTGTCCCCTGAATGGGATCGCGTTCGACACTCCGCCCCGTGTAATAAAAGACGCCCAGCGCGTAAAGGGCGTCGGGGTCCATGCGGTCGGCCGCCTTGCGGTACCAGCTTATCGCCTCGGTCGTGTTGGACGCCACGCCCAGCCCTTTTTCGTAACGCACGCCCAGGTTGTATTGCGCGCCGGCGTGCCCCTTGTCGGCCGCCAGGCGGTACCAGGCGGAGGCCTTGACATCATCCTTGGGGACCCCTTCGCCGCGGCTGACTTTCATGCCGAGAATGAATTGCGCCTGGGCCATTCCCTGGTCGGCGGCGCGCGTGTACCAGCGGATCGATTCCTCCGGATTGGCCGCCACGCCAACGCCACGCGAATACAGATATCCCAAAGCGAGCTGGGCGCCTGCCAGCCCCTGCTTCGCCGCTTCGGAATACCAGTAGACGGCTTCCGTGAAATTGGTTCTCACGCCCAGGCCTTTTTCAAGCAGCCCGGCCATCTGATATTGCGACTCAACATCGCCCTGACCCGCCGCCTTCAGAAACCAGGCGGCCGCTTCCGCCGGATCGGGCCGGGTTCCAATTCCGTCCAGATAACAAAAAGCCAATTCCCGCTGCGAAGCCGCGTACCCTTGTTCCGCCGCACGGCGATACCATTTTACCGCCCGTTTCGGGTTGGGCGCGGCGCCTTCCCCCCGCGCATACAATCCCGCCAGGCGGTGTTGCGAAAGGTCCACCCCCTGATACGCCGCCGCCTGAAACCAGCGAAGGGCCTCCCTCTGGTTGAGCGGCGCACCGCGTCCTTGCTCATAACATTCGGCCAACTGGTGGCGGGCCAGCGCATCGCCCGCTTTGGCGCGTTGAAGCAAGTTGCTGAGCGTGGAATCGGAAACCGGGCCATCCCCGCCCGCCAAAGCCGCGCACGCGTTCAAAACCAGGAGCATCCTAAAAAGCGGTTTCATCCTCTTACGGTACCATTAATGAGCCCGGAATCCCAACATAAATCACCAGCGTGAAGCGCCGGCCGGCCGCTTTTATGGTTTCCATAATAACCTTCTTAGGTATAGTATGCGCGAATGTCGACAACCCGGACAACTTTGAAAAAACGGATCGCGGAACTCGCCGGTCAGCTCACGGTACAGGAAGCCCGGCTGCTGGTCTTGATCATGGGCCTGCTGCTGCTGGGGCTGTCCGTCCGGTTCTATCACCTGCGGCGCGAAACGTCCCGCGTGATTGAACGTGAAACTGGCCCGGTTGCCGCGGAAAGGAGCCGGAACACGTGAATCGTCCCGATTGCATTTTCTGCCGGATCATCGCCGGATCGATCCCCGCCGCGAAAATTTACGAAGACGACCGCATCCTCGCCTTCCTGGACATCGGCCCCATCATCAAGGGCCATGTGCTGGTCATTCCCAAAACCCATTACGACAACCTGATGGAGACCCCCGACGCGGTGCTCGCCTCGTTGAGCGCCGGGTGCCGCCGGATCGCCCGGGCCCAGGTGGCGGGGCTGGACGCCGACGGCATCAACATCACGCAGGCCAACGGCAAAAGCGCCGGCCAAGTCGTGCCCCACATCCATTTCCATGTCATCCCGCGCTTCCTGCGGGATGGCCACCACTGGAACTGGGACGCCAAGCAATACGACAACGCCGCGGAAATGAACCAGTTCGCGGCCAAGATCATCGCCCATCTGGAGAAAGCCTGACATGCGACACGACCTGATCGGGGCGCTGAGACAGCTCGTCCGGGACGATCCCCGCTTCGAGCTCGACGCCTATCTCTTTTTGCGGGAAACGCTGGACTTGGCCGCCCGCCTGTTCAACAAGCCGTCCGAAGGGCCCGCGCGCCACGTCTCGGGCCAGGAACTGCTGGAGGCCATCCGCCAGCATGCGCTTCAGGAATACGGCCCGCTCGCCCTGCGCGTGCTCAACTCCTGGGGCGTGCGCCGAACCGAGGATTTCGGGGAGATTGTGTTCAACATGGTCGAACGGGGAATTCTGGGGAAAACGGAAGAAGATAAAAAAGAAGATTTCCGAGGTTGCTATGAATTTGCCGATGCATTCGAAAAACCGTACCTGCCCAAGACCGAGCGTTCCCGGACGAGCGGCCGCCGGACAAAACGCCGCACGTCGGATCCCGCCAGCGGCACGAATTAAACCCTTTGCCGTGGCGCTGGCTTCCCTGCTGGCTGTTGCGGTTTTCGGAAAGGCCCCCACGCCCATGAAAGAAACACGCCAAGCCCTGCACCGCTTCCACGCCGGAGTCCGCCGGCTCTCCCTCGATAACGGGATGAAAGTCCTGCTCCGGCCGGACGCCTCCGCGCCCGTGGTCTCCGTCCAAATATGGGTCGGCGCCGGGTCCATCCATGAACAGGAATTCCTCGGCGCCGGGCTTTCCCACTACATGGAGCATATGATCTTCAAGGGCACGCCGACCCGGCCGGTCGGCAAGATCACCCGCGAAATCAACGACGCGGGCGGCCACGTCAACGCCTATACCAGCTTCGACCGCACCGTGTTCTTCGCCGACATGCCCGCCGCCACCTGGAAAACCGGTTTCGACGTTCTGTCGGATGCCGTCATGCACGCGGACTTCCCGGAGGCCGAATGGGAACGCGAACGCGACGTGGTCCTGCGCGAAGTCTCCATGGGGAAGGACGATCCCGACCGCGTCATCGGTGAACTGCTCTGGCGCGCCGCCTACTCGGTCCATCCCTACCGTTTTCCCGTCATCGGCCTTCCCGAACTGCTGAAGCAGGTGACGCGCGATGACCTGCTGGCCTTTTTCAAGCGCAACTATGTGCCCGACAAAATGATCGTGGTGATGGCCGGCGATTTCAACGCCGATGAGGCCGAAGCCCTCATCCGCAACCAATTTGCGGCATTCCACCGGAAGCCCAACGCGCCCATCGTGCTGCCCGCCGAGCCGGCCCAGGTCAGTCCGCGCCTCGTGCGCAAAGAGGGGGCCTACGGCGTCACCCGGCTGATGATGACCTGGCACACCGTGCCGCTCTCCCACCCCGATACGGCGGCGCTGGACATGATGGCGGCCATTGTCGGCAACGGGCGCAGCTCCCGGCTCGTCCGCAACATCCTCGAGCGGCGCCAATTGGTGGACGGCATTTCGGCGTTCGCCTATTCGCCCAAGGAGGCCGGCCTGTTCGGGATTGATGCCACCTTCCAGCCCGAACAGGAGGCCGAGGTCCTGGCGGCCATCGAGGCGGAAGTGCGCTCCTGGATCCAGACGCCCTTTACCGCCGCCGAACTGGAGAAGGCCCGCCGCGGAATGATCCAGCAGGCCATTTCCCCGCTGCAGACCGCCAACGGGCAGGCCACCTCCCTGGCGGCCAACGAATATTACACATCGGATTACGCTTTCTCGGAAGCGTATCTGGCCCGGCTCGAAGCGCTGACCCCGGAAACGCTTCGCCAGGTGGCCGCCCGCTACCTGACCGACATCCACCGCACCACGGCTATTTTGTGCCCCGCCCGTCCCGCCGCAACCGCCCCTGCCGAGGCGGCCCTTTCGGGCGGCGCGGTCCGGAAGATCGTCCTCTCCAACGGCGCCACCCTGCTCGTCCGGGAGGACCACCGCCTGCCGTTCGTCTACCTGTGCGCCGCTCTGCGCGGCGGCGTGCTCGATGAGTCCGAAGAGCAGAACGGGGTCTACCGGCTGATGTCGGAACTGCTGACCCGCGGAACGGGCGCGCGCTCCAGCGAGAAGATCGCCGATGAGCTCGAGGCCCTCGGCGCCGAGTTGTCCCCTTTTTCGGGGTACAACAGTTTCGGGCTGAAAGGCCGCAGCCTGAAAGCCGATCTGCCCGTCCTGTTGGAAGTGGCGGCCGATTGCCTCACCGATTCGCGTTTTCCGGAGGAGGAGGTCGTCAAGCAGAAGATGTTGCAGACGGCGGCCATTCAGCAGCAGCTGGAGCGCCCGATGTACCACGCCTCCCGGACCCTGCTTGAAAAGCTCTTTGCCGGCCATCCCTACCGGCTCGACCCCATGGGCTCCCTTCAAAGCGTGGAGCGCCTGAAGCCGGAGGACTGCCGCACGGCTTTCAAGAAGTCGAGCGTGGCGGGCAACATGGTCCTGGCCCTGTTCGGCGACCTGACGGCGGAAGAGGCGAAGGCCATTGCCGAGAAGGAGCTCAAGCGCCTGCGGGCCGACCCGCCCCCCGCCCGCCCCGCGGCGCTGGCCACGCCCGCCCTGCCCGACCGGATCGAGGTGCGCCTGCCGCGCGAGCAGACCATTATCCTCATCGGCGTGCCCGGCGTCTCGGCGCTGGATCCCGACCGCGACGCCTTTTCCGTGCTGCAGGACGCGCTGAGCGGCCTGTCGTCCCGGCTTTTGGATGAAATCCGCGAAAAGCGCGGTCTGGCCTACTTCGCCGGGGCCTTCGAACGCGTGGGACCCGATATCGGGGCCTTCGTCTTTTATGCCGGCACGCGGGACGACGCGCTGGACGAGGTCGAAAAACTGATGCGGGCGGAAATGGTCCGCATCCGCGAAAAGGGCATCGACGCCGAGGAAGTGGACCGCGCGCGCAACCAGATGATCTCGGAATACCAGATGGGCCTGCAGGACAACCTCGGCCTCGCCTTCTCCTGCTCCATGGATGAACTGATCGGCCTCGGCTGCAACCATATCTTTTCCACGGAAGCCCGGTTGAAGGCCGTCACGCCCGAGTCCATCCGAAAGGCCGTGGCGGCGAAACTGTCCGACGACAAGACGCTGACCGCCATCGTGCGGCCGGAAAAAAAACCATGATTCTCCCACCCCGCGATTTTGGCCCGCTTCCGGACGGCTCGCGCGCCGTTGTCCACAAACTGGTCAACCGAAACGGCTGGGAAGCCGAACTGTGCGATTACGGCGCCGTGCTCGTCGCGCTCCGCGTGCCGGATTCCCGCGGCAACCTGGCCGATGTGGTGCTGGGTTATGACCGGGCCGCGGATTACAAACACCATGTCGGCGCCACCGTGGGACGCTTTGCGGGCCCCATCGCCGCGGGCCGCTGCGTGATCGACGGCACCCCCCTCCCCCTCGCCCTGAACGGTGGAACCTACCACATTCACGGGGGCGCCGTTGGGTTCGCCAAACGGCTCTGGCGCGCCGAACCGGCCGAGACCCCCGAGGGGCCCTCCGTCCGCTTCTCCCGCCTCAGTCCGGACGGCGAGGAGGGCTATCCGGGCAATCTGCCGGTGAGCGTCACCTACACCCTCACGCACGCCGGCGAACTGAAGCTGGACTATGAGGCCTCGACCGACAAGACCACGCTATGCAACCTGACCAATCACTCCTACTTCAACCTGGGCGGGCATGACTCCGGTCCCATTGTGGACCACGAGGTCCAGTTCGAGGCCGACACCTACAACCTGAACGACGCCGATATCATCGCCCCCGGCCCCGTGGCTTCGGTGACCGGCACGCCGTTCGATTTCACCCGCCCCCGCCCCGTGAAGGACGGCATCGGCGGGGACCATGAGCAGATCCGCTTCGGCCAGGGGTACGACCACAACTTCCTGCTCCCGCGCGCCCCGGCGGCCCTGCGCAAAGCGGCCCGGGTGCGCGATCCGAAATCGGGACGCACGCTCGAAATGTGGACCACCGAGCCGGGCTTCCAGTTCTATACGGGCAACGGCCTGCCCGGCGGCGAAGCGGGCAAGAACGGCGCGATTTACGGAACACGGCACGGCCTCTGCCTCGAAGCCCAGCGCGCCCCCAACTGGCCCGAACGGCCCGCCGTCGCGGGCGCCCTTCTGCTGCCCGGCGAGGCCTACCGCCAGACAACCCTCTACCGGTTCTTCTGCTCATGAACGAAAACTACCAGGACGTATTGGCCCGGGCCGCCTCGGATGCGGCTCATTTTCGCGGACTCACCCTCTCCGGCGGCCGGGACGGCGCCAAGGTCACGGCGCGCGTCATCCTCTTGCGGGGAAAGCCGGCCGTCAGCCTGACGACCGCGCGGAACAACCGGGAAACGGCCCGGACTTTCTCGCTCGAGGAATGGCCGCTGCAGGTCCGCGATCTTCTGGACCAGGGCCACACATTCTTCCATGTGCGGCGCGATGACGGCGACTGGCATGTGCGCATCACCCGCAAAGGCCATGTGCTGTTGTCGCACGGCAAGCCGGCGGCCGCCGCTGTCCCGCCCTCGGAACATGACCGCAAAAAAGAATACGCGCTGAGCCCCGCCAACGCCGGGGAGTTTCTCCGGAGCCTCGACGCGCTCGACGAGCACGGCCGGATCCGCCCCTCCATGCAGGCGAAGTACCGGCAGATCAACGGCTTCCTCGCCCTTCTTGAGCCGGTTCTTCCGGAACCGTCCGCCGCCCCGTTCCGGATTTGCGATTGCGGCTGCGGCAGCGCCCACCTGAGCTTTGCCGTCTATCATTACCTGTCGCACGTCCAGGGGCGCCCGGCCGCGTTGACGGGGGTCGACCGCAATGGCGAGCTAATCGAAAAGAACCTGGCCTGGCGCGACCGGCTGGGCTGGCAGGGACTCCAGTTCGAAAAAAGCGACCTGGCGGATTTTCATCCCGCCGAGCCGCCCGGCCTGGTGCTGAGCCTCCATGCGTGCGACACCGCCACCGACCTCGCCCTCGCCCGGGCCGTCGAATGGAAAGCCGGAGTCATCATCGCCGCGCCCTGCTGTCAGCATGAGCTGCACCGGCAGCTGAAGTCCGATTCCCTTCAGGCCCTCCTGCGCCACGGCATCCTGCGGGAACGGCTCGCGGACCTCGTCACCGATGCCTTCCGCGCCGCCGCCCTGCGCTTGTGCGGATACACGGTCCAGGTGATCGAATTTGCCTCCCCCGCCGACACCGCCCGAAACCTGTTGATCCGGGCCGTCCGCACGGACCAGCCCCCCGGCCCGGCGGCGGAGGAATACCGGGCTCTGAAGGCGTTCTGGAAGTTGGAACCGGAGATCGAACGCCTGCTGCGTCCGCATTTTCCGGACCGTTTCCCGGTCGGCGCCTGACTCCTTTTTTTGGGATTTAGTTATCCGTTTTGTTGACAAAGCCCCCCGCATTTTATATATTCGATTTGTTTATATTGACCTCGGAAAATGGCTTTATCGGTCGAAACAACAGGGGAATAAGATCATGATCGTCACCACCAAGCAGCTCTTCCAGCACGCCTACGGGAAGTACGCCATCGGCGCCTACAACATCAACAATCTCGAGCAGTGCATGGGCTTGTTCCAGGGCAACATCGCCAGCAAGGCTCCCTTCATCATCCAGATATCCAAGGGCGCCCGTTCCTACACGCACAAGAAAATGCTCGAATCCATGCTCAAGACGGCCGACGAGATTTTCCCGGATGCCGTGTTCGCCATTCACCTCGATCATGGCGACGAAGCCACCTGCATGGACTGCATCAAGAGCGGCGTCTATAGCTCCGTGATGATCGACGCCTCCAGCGAATCGTTCGAGAACAACATCGCCATCACCAAGCGGGTCGTCGACGCCGCCCATGCCAAGGGGTTGGTGGTGGAAGCCGAGCTCGGCGTGTTGAAGGGCATCGAGGAGCACGTCGAGGCCAATGAGCACGTGTTCACGGAACCGGCCGAAGCCGAAGAGTTCGTGAAGAAGTCCGGCTGCGACAGCCTCGCCTGCGCGATCGGAACCAGCCATGGGGCCTTCAAGTTCAAGGGCGCCCAGAAGCTCCGGTTCGACATCCTGGTGGACGTCCAGAAGCGCATGCCGGGCTTCCCGCTGGTTATGCACGGCTCCTCCTCGGTTCCGGAAGACGAAGTTCGCCGCATCAACCACTTCGGCGGCGCGCTGAGCGGGGCCAAGGGGGTCGATGAGAACTGCTTCGCCGAAGCCGCCAAGAAGGGCGTGACCAAGATCAACATCGACACCGACGGCCGCCTGGTCTGGAACCGCGTTCACCGCGAGCATTTCACCCTCTATCCCGAAAACTTCGATCTCCGCCCGGTCGGCAAGGTGTTCATGGCCGAATACGCCAAGTTCATCGCCAACAAGAACAAGAAACTCGCCAGCGCCGGCCAGGTCGATTCCGTGCGCGAACTCATCCAGAAATCCAAGTAAAAAACCATCCATAAGGATATCGATATATGGCAGGCAAAATGATTGTGGTCGACGCCAACGAGGCGGTCGGCATTGTGGCGCACGCGACCAATGAAGTGTGCGCGATTTATCCCATCACCCCCTCCTCGCCCATGGGCGAAAAGGCCGACGATCTCACCGCGGCCAACAAGAAGAACCTCTGGGGCACCATTCCCGTGGTCGTGGAACTGCAGTCCGAAGGCGGCGCCGCCGGCGCCCTTCACGGCGCCCTCACCTCGGGCGCCCTGACAACCACCTTCACCGCCTCCCAGGGCCTGCTGCTCATGATCCCGAACATGTACAAGATCGCCGGGGAACTCTCCCCGACCGTCTTCCATGTGACAGCCCGCGCGCTGGCCGCCCAGGGCCTGTCGATCTTCGGCGACCACTCGGACGTCATGTCCGTGCGCCAGACCGGCTTCGCCATGCTCGCCTCCAACAGCGTGCAGGAAGCCATGGACTTCGCGCTGATCGCCCAGGCCGCCACCCTTCGCAGCCGCATTCCCTTCGTCCACTTCTTCGACGGCTTCCGGACCTCCCACGAGGTTCAGAAGATCGAGGCCGTGTCGGAGGAGATGATGCGCGCCATGATTGACGACAAGCTCGTCGATGAGCACCGCCGCCGCGGCCTCACCCCCGACAACCCCCGCCTGCGCGGCACGGCCCAGAATCCCGACGTCTATTTCCAGGGCCGCGAAACGGTCAACAGCTTCTACGCCAAGACCCCCGCCATCGTGCAGGCGGAAATGGACAAGTTCGCCACCCTCTCCGGCCGCGCCTACAAGCTGTTCGACTACGTCGGCGCCAAGGACGCGGAGCGGGTCATCGTCATCATGGGCTCGGGAGCCGAAACCGCTCACGAGACGGTCGAGACCCTCGTCGCCAAAGGCGAAAAGGTGGGTGTCGTCAAGATCCGCCTCTTCCGCCCCTTCGATATCCGCGGCTTCATCGCCACCCTCCCCTCCACGGTCAAGTCCATCGCCGTGCTGGACCGCACCAAGGAACCCGGTTCCATCGGAGAGCCCCTCTATCAGGACATCCGTACGGCCATCGGCGAGGCGCAGTCCGAGGGCTGGTGCCCCTTCAAGGGTTATCCGGTCGTCGTCGGCGGCCGCTACGGCCTGGGTTCCAAGGAGTTCACGCCGGCCATGGTCAAAGCCGTGTTCGACAACCTCTCCGCGGTCCGGAAGAACCACTTCACCATCGGCATCAACGACGACGTCGGCCAGACCAGCCTGAGCTTCGACCCGAACTTCCACCTGGACCACAAGGGCCGCGTGGAGTGCATGTTCTTCGGCCTCGGCTCGGACGGCACCGTCGGCGCCAACAAGAACTCGATCAAAATCATCGGCGACGACACCCCGAACTACGCGCAGGGCTACTTCGTCTACGATTCGAAGAAGGCCGGCTCCATCACGGTGTCCCACCTCCGGTTCGGACCCGGACTGATCCGCAGCCCCTACCTGTGCACCAAGGCGGACTTCGTGGCCTGTCACAATTTCTCGTTCCTCGAGAAATACGACATGCTGGCGAACGCCAAGGAAGGCGCCGTGTTCCTGCTCTCGAGTCCGTATCCGGCCGACCAGGTCTGGCACCACATCCCCGATGAGGTGGCCCAGCAGATCATCGACAAGAAAATCCGGTTCTTCGTGCTCGATGCGAACGCCCTGGCCCACAAGCTGGGTCTCGGCGCCCGCATCAACACCATCATGCAGACCGCCTTCTTCAAGATCTCCGGCGTGCTGCCCCCCGATGTGGCGATTGACGGCCTCAAAAAGGCCATCAAGAAGTCCTACGGCAAGAAGGGCGAGGACGTGGTCAAGAAGAACTGGGAAGCGGTGGACTCCGCCGTGGCCGCGATCGAGCCGGTCACGATTCCCGCCGCTCCGGCCGGCATCAAGAAGATGCCCGCCCCCGTTCCCTCCGACGCCCCCGCCTTCGTCAAGACCGTCACGGGCAAAATCATGTCCCAGCACGGCGACGAAATTCCGGTGAGCCAGATGCCGGACGACGGCACCTGGCCGACGGCCACGACGCAGTACGAAAAACGGAACATCGCCGTTGAGATCCCCTACTGGAAGCCCGATCTCTGCATCCAGTGCGGACGCTGCTCGTTCGTCTGCCCCCACGCCACGATCCGCCTGAAGGCCTACGATCCGAAGTGCCTGGCGAACGCGCCCGAGACCTTCAAGTCGGCCGACGCCAAGGGCAAGGAATTCGCGGGCATGAAGTTCACGGTCCAGGTCGCGCCCGAGGATTGCACCGGCTGCGGCGCCTGCGTCCATTCCTGCCCCGCCCGGGAGAAAGACCCCGTCACGAAGCAGGAAACCGGCAAGCGCGCCATCAATATGGGCCCCCAGATCGAAGTGCGCGAACACGAGGCCGAAAACTTCAAGTTCTTCCTCGATCTCCCCGAGGTGGCCGAAGAGAAGATTAACCGCTCGTCGCTCAAGGGCAGCCAGCTTCTGCGCCCCTTGTTCGAGTTCTCCGGCGCCTGCGCGGGCTGCGGCGAAACCCCCTACGTCAAGCTGCTCACCCAGCTCGTCGGGGATCGTCTCATGATCGCCAATGCGACGGGTTGCTCGTCCATCTACGGCGGCAACCTCCCCACGACGCCGTACTGCACGCGCGCCGACGGACGGGGCCCGAGCTGGTCCAACTCGCTCTTCGAGGACAACGCGGAGTTCGGGTTCGGCATGCGCCTCGCCGTCGACAAGTTCAACGAGGAAGCCCGCGAACTGGCCACCCGGATCGGCGCCTCCGACAAATGCAAGGATCCGCTCAAGAAGCTCCTCGCCGACTGCATGACGGCCGACCAGTCCAACCAGGCCGGGATCGAGGCGCAACGCTCGCGCGTGGCGTCCGTCAAAACCCTGCTGGCCGGCTGCGAGTGCGGCGACTGCCAGCGGCTCGGGCAACTGGCGGACTACATGGTCCGCAAATCCGTCTGGGTCGTTGGCGGCGACGGCTGGGCCTATGACATCGGCTACGGCGGCCTGGACCATGTGCTGGCGTCCGGCAAGAACGTGAAGATCCTGGTGCTCGACACCGAGGTCTACTCGAACACCGGCGGTCAGGCGTCCAAGTCGACCCCCATGGGCGCGGTCGCGCGTTTTGCCGCGGGCGGCAAGACGATGAACAAGAAGGATCTGGCCATGATCAGCATGACCTACGGCCACATTTACGTGGCCACGGTCGCTTACGGGGCCGATCCGAACCAGGCCGTCAAGGCGTTTGCGGAAGCCGAAGCGTATGACGGGCCCTCGCTGATCATCGCCTACAGCCACTGCATCAACCACGGCATCAACATGGTGACCGGCGTGAACAACCAGAAGGACGCGGTCGCCTCCGGCCACTTCCCGCTGTTCCGCTACAATCCGTCGCTGAAGGATCAGGGCAAGAATCCGCTGATCCTCGACAGCAAGGCGCCGACCATGAAGTTCAGCGAATCGGCCATGAAGGAAAACCGGTTCCGCGTGCTTCAACAGATGAATCCCGAAACCGCCGCAAACCTGATGGGCCAGGCCGACAAGCTCTTTGCGGCCAAGTACGACCTGCTCACCAAGCTGGCCGCCCTGACGCCTTGTGACACCGAAAACAAGGCCCCCGCGGCGCCCAAGGCATAACGGAAACATAGACAAAATCGGAAAGGCCGGAACCGTCAGGTTCCGGCCTTTCCTTTTCGCCACATTGACATGTTCCGTTAACGGGACTATCATGCTCTGATGATACCGCAGTGGCTGATTGAGAAAAAAAGGGACGGACTGGAGTTGTCCCCCGATGAAATCCGCCGGATGATCGCGGGATTTACTGACGGAACCATCCCCGATTACCAGGTGGCCGCGCTGGCCATGGCCGTCTATTTCAAAGGCATGACACCCGTTGAAACCTCCGCCCTCACGCGTGCCATGCTGGATTCGGGCGACACGCTCGACCTGTCCGGCCTCGCCCTGCCCCGCCTCGACAAGCATTCCACCGGGGGCGTCGGTGACAAGGTTTCCCTCGTACTCGCCCCCCTCGCCGCCTGCTGCGGCCTGGCCGTTCCCATGGTCGCCGGCCGGGGACTGGGCATCACCGGCGGAACTATCGACAAATTGGAATGCATCCCGGGCTACCGCACCGACCTGACCGCGGAACAGTTTGTCCGTATCGTCCGCGACGGCGGCTGCTCCATCATGGGACAAACCGCCCGCTTGTGCCCGGCCGACCGCAAACTCTACGCCCTGCGCGATGTTACCGGCACCGTGCCGTCCATTCCTCTCATCACCGCCAGCATCATGAGCAAAAAACTGGCCGAATCCCTCACCGGCCTGGTCCTCGACATCAAGTGCGGTTGCGGGGCCTTTATGCGAACCCGCAAGGAAGCCGAAGCGCTCGGCCACTCGCTCCTGGCCGTGGGCCGCGAGATGGGCCTGCCGGTTTCCGCCTGGATTACCGCCATGGAGGAGCCCCTCGGCCGCTCGGCCGGAAACCGGCCGGAACTGGCCGAGGTCGTGCGCGCCCTTCGCGGCCAGGGTCCCGCCGATCTCATGACCGTCACACTGGCGCTTTCGGCCCGCATGCTCCGCCTGGCCGGACTGGCGCCATCCGATGAAGCGGCCATACCCCTGCTCCAGCGGCAGATCGCATCGGGCGCGGCGGAAAAACGGTTTGCCGACATGGTTCGCCGGCATGGCGGAGATCCCGCGTTCCTGGAAAATCCCGACGCCATTGAAAATGCCGCGCCTTTCACCGCAGACGTCACGAGCCCGGCTTCCGGTTGGATGGCCCGGGTCGATGCCGAAGAGATCGGCCGGGCCTGCATCCTTCTGGGCGCGGGGCGCCTCAAGGCCGGTGACCCGGTCGATCCTTTCGCCGGCGTTTCAGGCCTGCCCAAAATTGGCGAACCCGTGCGGCAGGGCCAGCGAGTGGCGCGGCTCCATTCCTCCGACCCCGGCCGGCTAGAGTCCGCCCGGGCGGCGGTCGAAAAAGCCTTCATGGTTGTCGAAAATCCCGTAACGCCCCTGCCGGTGCTGCTGATGGATCTGGGGGACAACGGCCTATGAACGCATTCGCCCATCTGCAGGAAGAGAATCTGACACGCGCGGCGGACGCTTGCCGGGAGCTGTTTCCTGGATCCGCTCCGGTTGTCGGCTTGATCATGGGGTCGGGCTGGAGTCAGGCCCTTCACGTCTTCCGGGAATTGAAGGCGTGCCCCTCGTCGGCCATTCCCGGCCTCGGCCGGCCCTCCGTGGCCGGCCATGACGGGCGAATCGTCCTCGGCGAGTGCCATGGCGTGCAGACGCTCATCTTTCAGGGCCGCCGCCATTGGTACGAAGGCGAAGGCTGGCTTCCGGTTGTCCTGCCGCTTTTTCTCATGAAAAGACTGGGCGTGCGGTCGGTGCTGCTCACCAATGCCGCCGGCGGCATACGCCCCGATTTGCAACCCGGGTCGCTCTGCATGGTGCGCGATCATCTCAACCTGATGGGCGATCATCCGTTTCGGGGGCCCCATCAACCTTTGTGGGGGCCCCGTTTTCCCGATCTCAGCCACGTCTATAGTCCGGAATGGATCAGCCTTTTTTCGGCCGCCGCCTGCGATGCCGGGGAATTCCTAACGGAAGGGGTTTACGCCGCCCTCTCCGGCCCGTCGTATGAAACACCGGCGGAAGTCCTCATGCTGGCCCAGGCCGGAGCCGACCTGGTCGGCATGTCCACCGTTCCCGAGGCCATCGCCGCGCGCTCCTGCGGCTTGAGGGTGGCAGCCCTATCCTGCATCACCAACCTGGCGGCCGGTCGCGCCCCCGATCTTTCCCATGACCATGTCCTAGCCGTCAGCCGGCAGGCCGGCGGACGGTTAGGCGTCATTCTGGATGCGGCCTGGAACCGCCTGTCTCAAACACCGGCCCTACTCGGAGAAAAGCGATGAACTCCGTCGAAGAAAAACTGATCCGGGCGGCCGTCGAGGCGGCCTCGCGCGCCTATGCCCCCTACTCCCAGTTTCCGGTTGGCGCGGCCCTGGTGGCGGACAACGGCCGCATCTTCACCGGCTGCAATGTCGAAAACGCTTCCTACGGGCTCACCATCTGCGCCGAACGCGCGGCGGTGGCCGCCGCCGTTACAGCCGGCTGCCGCTGCTTCATCCACATCGCCATCGCGGCCGGCACCGGCGGAGAGCCCGCCACGCCCTGCGGAGCATGCCGCCAGATTTTGTCCGAATTTGCGGACCCGGACATGGATTGCCTGCTGGTGACCCTGGACCAGCCCGGCCAGGTCCGGCGCTTCAGGCTGGACGCCCTGCTACCCCATGCGTTTTCATTAAAAGCCTGATTCGGGATTGCATGGAACCGCGCAAAAAGATATATTCAATGGGAAACGGAGCGGAAATTTCATGCAGTTGATCATGTTGAAATCCAAGCTGCACATGGCCCGGGTAACGGATGCCCATCTGGAGTACCATGGCAGTCTGACCATTGACGAAGACCTCATGGATGCCGTGGGGCTGTTGAACCACGAAAAAATCCTTGTGGCCAATGTCGAAAACGGCAAACGCTTTGAGACCTACGCCATCCCCGGCGCCCGCGGCTCGGGCATGATCTGCCTGAACGGAGCCACGGCGCACAAGGGGGTCAAGGGCGATCGGGTCATCATCTTCTCGTTCGCGGTCATGACCCCGGAAGAGGCCAAAACCTACAAGCCGATCGTCCTCTGTCTGGATGCCGCGAACAAGGGTGTGGAATTTTTCTGATCCGGGTCAGGCCGCCCCTCAGGCCGCCTGGTTGCGGCCGCGGGAAGCGAATTCCCGTTCGATCATCGCGCGGGTCACTTTGATCACCTTGTTGTTCCCCCCGCGCGGGGCCTCGAACATGATGTCCAGCATCAGTTGCTCCAGGATGGAGCGGAGTCCGCGGGCGCCGGTCTTCTTACGGAACGCCACCCGGGCCAATTCCTGAAGCGCGCTCTCATTGAAGGAAAGCGACACGCCTTCCATGGCGAGCAGTTTCTGATACTGCTTGACCATGCAGTTTTTCGGTTCCGTCAGTATTTTCACAAGATCTTCGATTGCCAGCGGTTCGAGCGAAGCCATGACCGGAAGGCGTCCGATGAACTCCGGGATCATCCCGAACTTCAGCAGATCCTCCGAGGCCACGCTCAGTCCAGCGGACACCTGCCGGATGGAAGCCTCCTCGGAGCCAAACCCCAGCGCCTGTTTTTCAACCCGGCGCTTGATAATCTCCTCGAGGCCCACAAAGGCGCCACCGCAAATGAACAGGATGTGCTCGGTGTTGATCTTGATGTATTCCTGCTGCGGATGCTTGCGCCCGCCCTGGGGCGGCACGTTGGCCGTGGTGCCTTCCAGGATTTTAAGCAGGGCCTGTTGCACGCCTTCGCCGGAAACATCTCGCGTGATCGACACGTTTTCCATGCGGCGCGCGATCTTGTCGATCTCGTCGATATAGACAATGCCCCGTTCGGCTTTCTTGACGTCGCCGTTGGCCGACTGGATGAGCCGGAGCAGGATGTTTTCAACATCCTCGCCCACATAGCCCGCTTCGGTCAGGGTGGTGGCATCGGAAATGCTGAAGGGCACATCCAGGCAGCGGGCCAGGGTGCGGGCCAGCAGAGTCTTGCCGCTTCCCGTGGGACCCATCATGAGGATGTTGCTTTTTTCGATTTCGACGCCGCTGTAAGGGTCGTCTTTCTCGAAATAGGTCTCCTGGTGCAGGCGCTTGTAGTGGTTGTGCACAGCCACGGAGAGGACCTTCTTGGCAAAATCCTGGCCAATCACGTATTGATCCAGGAATTCCTTGATCTTGTGGGGCTTGGGGACCTTGATCCCTTCGGCCGGAACAACGGGCGCGGAGGCGGGCTTCTCCTCAACCTGGAGAATCTCGTTGCACAACCCCACGCACCGGTCGCAAATATACACGCCCGGACCCGCGATCAGCTTGCCGGCTTCCCGGCGAGGCCGCGCGCAGAACGAACACTTGGCGCCGCTATCTTCCTTGGCCATATCCATCCGTTACTTCTTGGTGACTGTCTTGCGACTGGCCACCACTTCGTCCACGATGCCGTATTTTTTGGCTTCATCGGCGGACATGAAATTATCGCGATCCGTATCTTTTTCGATCGTTTCCACCGGCTTGCCCGTGTGGGAGGCCAGGATGGCATTGAGCCGCTCGCGCAGGCGCAGGATTTCGCGCGCCTGGATGCTCACGTCCGAGGCCTGGCCCTGCGCCCCACCCCAGGGCTGGTGGATCATGATCCGGGCGTTGGGAAGCGCGAACCGCTTGCCGGCCGCACCGGCCGCGAGCAGGAGCGCCCCCATGCTGGCGGCCTGGCCCACGCAGTAGGTGGCCACGTCGCATTTCAGGAACTGGATCGTGTCGTAGATCGCCAGCCCGGCCGTCACCGAACCGCCCGGCGAATTGACGTACAGGCTGATGTCCTTCTCGGCATCCTCGCTCTGCAGGAACAGCATCTGGGCGATGATCAGGTTGCTGACATCGTCGTCGATGGCCGTGCCGACAAAGATGATGCGGTCCTTCAGCAGGCGGGAATAAATGTCGTACGCCCGCTCGCCGCGGCCCGTCTGTTCGACAACCATCGGAATGAGTATCTGGTTATGAGCCTTCATGGGGCCTCCTTTTTCAAGCCGTTGCAACATCGGTTCCGGCGGCGTTCTTGACGACGAAGGCGAGCGCCTTCTCGTTGCGCATGTCGCGAACCAGGTGGTTGATGCGGCCGTCTTTTTCGAGTTCTTCGCGGAGCTTTTCGGGCGACTGCCGCTGCCGGGCCGCCAACATGGCCACGGCGGACTTCACGTCGGCTTCCTGCACCTCGATCTTCTCCGCCTCGGCGATGCGGTCCAGGATGTGGGAGAGCTTCACCCGCTCCTCGGATGACCGCGTGGCCGCGTTCATGATGCTGTCGCGCTGATCCTTGATGATGTCGCTGGTGACGCCGCGCAACGTGTTTTCACGAACAATGTTCATGACAATCTGCTGCGTCTCGTTTTGCACCTCGGTCTGGGGCAGCTCGTCAATCTTCGTATTCTCCAGCAGAAAGCGAGAGGCCGCCTCCAGCCGGCGCGAATCCTCGGCGCGCTGGGCGCCGCGCATCAGGTTTTCGCGGATCTTGGTCACAAGATCGTCCCGGTTCGCCGCACCCGTCATCTTGTAGAAATCCTCATCCATTTCCGGCATGAGTTTTTCGCGGACTTCCTTGACCGTGATCGTGTAGGTCGCGGTTTTGCCGGCCAGCTCCTTCACGTGATACTCGGCCGGAAAGGCGATCGGCGTCTCGCGGGTGGATCCGTTCTCCATGCCGGCAACCGCCTGGGCGGCGCCGGGCAGGAAGTCGGCGTCTCCGGCCGCGTCCGTGCGCAGCCAGAAGTCCTTGCCATCTCCAATGCCCGCGCACCCGGGCGCGAGCTCCCCGACCGGCTTGCCCTCGCACACGCCCTGGTAGTCGATCTTGACGATGTCACCGGCCTGGACCGGGCGCTCCCTGACCTCATTATAGCGGGCCATGCGGTCGCGCAACTGCTGGATCGACTCCTCGACCTGGGCGTCCGTGACTTCGACCGCCTGCGGGGCGATGGCGATGCCCTTGTAGACCGGCAGCTCGAAGGTGGGAGGCAGGTCCACCGTCACCTTGAAGGAAAAGGGCGCGCCGGCCAGCACGGGACTTTCGTCCGTCACATCCACGGCCGCCACGGGTCGGATTTTTTCCTGGTCCATTGCCGAACGGTAGCCGTGAGCAAGCAGGTAATCCTTCATCTCGCTGCGGATCTCTTTTCCGTAATGCTTCTCCACCAGCGTCCCGGGCGCCTTGCCGGGCCGGAAGCCGGGAATACGGGCGCTCTTGGAGTAGAGGTCCAGCAATTTCCGGTACTGGGTGTCCACATCGGAGGCCGGCACCACAATTGTCAACGCCTTGCGGCATGGTCCCGCGTTTTCGCTCTTCACCTGGATATCGCTCACTAATTACTCCTTCATGGCCATCAGGAACTCGACGTTGTTCTTCGTCTTCTTCAGCCGACCCACAATCAATTCCATGGCTTCCACGGCCGGAATTCCGCTGATGGCTTTTCGCAGAATCCATATCTTATTAAGCTCGTCGGGGTGAAGCAAGAGTTCTTCCTTGCGCGTGCCCGATTTTTCAACGTTGATGGCGGGGAAAATCCGCTTGTCGACGAGCGTCCGGTCGAGGCACAATTCCATGTTGCCCGTGCCCTTGAACTCCTCGAAGATCACCTCGTCCATGCGGCTGCCCGTGTCCACGAGGGCCGTGGCGATAATGGTCAGGCTGCCGCCGTCCTCCGTGTTGCGGGCCGCGGCGAAGAAGCGCCGGGGCTTGTGCAGGGCGTTGGCGTCCACGCCGCCCGAGAGGATCTTGCCGCTGTGGGGCTGCACGGTGTTGTAGGCGCGGGCGAGGCGGGTGATGCTGTCCAGCAGGATGCAGACATCCTTGCCGTTTTCCACCATGCGCTTGGCCATTTCCACGACCATCTCGGCCACCTGCACGTGCCGCTCGGGCGGCTCGTCGAAAGTGGAGCTGATGACGTGCGCCTTGGTGTTGCGCTCCATGTCCGTCACCTCTTCGGGCCGCTCGTCGATGAGCAGCACGATCAGGTAGCAGTCGGGATGGTTGGCCGATATGCTGTTGGCGATCTTCTGGAGCAGCACCGTCTTGCCCGTGCGCGGCGGCGCCACGATCAGGCCGCGCTGGCCCATGCCGATGGGCGTGAAGAGGTCCATCACCCGCATGGAAACCTCCTCGGGCTTGGTCTCCAGGATGAAGCGCCGATTCGGGAACAGCGGGGTCAGGTTTTCGAACGGGATCTGGATCCGCGACTGCTCGGGCGCCACGCCGTTGATCTTCTCCACCTTTGCCATCGCGAAAAAGCGCTCCTTCTCCTTCGGCGGCCGCAGCTCGCCCTCGATCTGGTCGCCGGTACGGATCGCAAAGCGCCGGATCTGCGCGGGCGACAGGAAAATATCGTCCTGGCAGGCCAGGTAGTTGTTCTGCGGGGAGCGCAGGAAGCCGAAGCCGTCATCCATGACTTCCAGCACACCGCGGCTGAACATGGTGCCGTTGTACCGGGCGTTGGCCTTGAGGATTTCAAAGATCATCTCATGCTTGCGCAGGGCGCCCATCTCCACCATCCCCAGCTCCTCGGCCAGCTTCACGAGCTCGGGCACCGACTGCTGCTGCAGTTCCGTGAGGTCCAGGTTCTTGCCCCGGCGCGGCGGCGGCTGCGAGGGCGTTCCGTTGGGCGTCCAGGTGGCCCCATCGTCCCGGGCGCGCAGCCCGCTGATGGGCAGCACCGGCACCGCCGGGGGCGGCGGCGGCAGCGGCGACGGGCGCCGCATCATCGGCGGCCGCATGCCGGGCCGTCCCATGTCCCTTGGATGGGGACGATTACCCGGACCGGGCTGCCCCTCGGGTCGGGCCTGGGGGGGCCGTTGGGGCGCCGCGTACGCGGGCGTCGCCGGAGCCGGGGCGGCTGGCGGAGCAACGGGAGCTGGCGGGGCAACGGGAGTTGGGGTGGCAACGGGCGCCGCCGGCGCAACCGCGACGGGCGGAGGGGGCGGCGGGGCAGCCGGGGCCGGCGGCGGCGCGACCGGCGCCGAAGGCGCGGGGGCCGGCGCTTCGGGCGCGACAGGTTTGGCGGTTGTGGCGGGGTCCGGGGCGCTCACACGCGGCTTGCGCCCGCGAGGCCGGGGCCGGGGTTTGGATTCGGTCTTGTCTGTATCGTCCATATGCTAACTCTCCACCATGCGCCGCAGGACGGCTTGTGCCTGTTCCTTGAGCATCTCTCGTGTTCCGCCGTTGAAAATAACCCAGTCCGCGCGTTCCATCTTTTTCGCCGGCGCCCACTGGGCGGCCAAACGCTGCCGGGCCTCCCCCGGCGTCAACCCGCGCTCCAGCAACCGCGCCCATTGCACGGTGGCCGGACTGATCACACTGATGATCCCGTCCCAACCCTCATCCATTCCCGCTTCGAACAACAGCGGAATGATGACCACGGCGGCCCGCGTTTCGGGCGACCGAGCCGCCAGCCACCCGTCGATGGCCTGCGCCACCGCGGGATGGACCAGCCTGTTCAGCCGGGCCAGTTGCGCCGGGTCGTCGAACACAACCCGACCCAATCGGCCCCGGTCGATGCCGCCATCCGGCGCCGCGATCGCCCGGCCAAACTCCCGCAGGATGCTTTCGCACACGGGACTGCCGGGCCTCATCAGTTCATGCGCCACCCCATCCGCATCGCAAACCGGAAAACCTTCTTCGGCCAGATACTGGCCGACCAGACTTTTTCCACAGGCGATGCCGCCCGTCAGGGCGATTTTTTTCATGGGTGCTCCGGAAATGCCGTGCGACGGAATTGCATGCGCCTTTCCCACGTCTGCCGGATGAAACGGAAGACGGATCGTTTACAGGGGAATTCATGTGATCGAAACGATCATGTGGGAGATTTTTGTAACCATACCGAATTCTGACCGGAAGTGTCAATATGAAAAAATCAGGGTTTTGCCGCCTTCATCAGGACGTACACGGCAAACTCGTCGGTAACAGGGACGCGGATTTTATTGTCCCGGCAAATCACCCGGTGCAAGGGCGGGCCGTAGAACGCTTTCGGCGATCGAAGCTCGCACCCCTCGCCTTCTTTTAATTATCCTCGCGTGTCAATGTCGACAAAGGGCTCTTTGGACCAGTTGAACACCGCCAAATGGGCGCGGTTCGTGTCATACCGCTTGACGAAAAGGCGCGCCTCAAACGGAGTGTCGACCGGGGGGGCCGTCCGGCAGAACCCGGTTGTTCCGCTGATCCGCTTTCTTGCAGCGGTTGACGGTCAGGCGCCCCCGGAATATCCAATTGTCATAAATCTCGCAATCCTCGTTGTGGGGCGCGTTGTAACCCACCCGCATGTCGACCTTGTACAAAACGTTAGAAACCTGCTGGATTCCGTGGCTCGGCTTGCCCCCTCCGACCAGAACCGGCCCCCATCCGTAGGCAATATTTTCCTCGATCAGGAAATTGTCGACATTCGCCGAGCCGAGCCGTACGCGTGAAGCGTGTAGGTGCCGTCATATTTGCAGCTCATGATGCACGGCCGGATAATTTTCCGGCTGTCCCTCGCGTTCTGGGCATAGATGCAGTGGCCGTGGCCGCGGTCCGGGCCCTGCCAGCCGTTGTCGTAAAACGCAAATCAAATACAATTCCTTCATTTGTGAGCCCATCCTTGAAAACGGTGGGCGCAACGGGTAAAGTCCCCGGTGTCATGAATCACACCCCGCCTCCCCATGTCATCGCGCGCCAGGCGAAAACGGTCATCGACTTGCTCGCCGTCATCCTGGAACGGGTCGGCGAAGGCCGCCCCGCCGACATCGCCCTTCAGGATGTTTTCCGCTCTCATCACGAATATGGCTCCCGGGACCGCCGGCTGTTCGCCGCCTTTGTTCATTCCCATTTCCGGTGGAAAGGCTGGACCGACCTCGCCCCCGCCCTCCCCCTCGCCACCCGCGCCGCGGCCGCTTTCCGCCTCGACGCGCCCGACTCGCACCCGGCCGTGGACGCGCTCGCGCCCTTGGATAATCCCGCCGAACCGCTGGAATCATGGGCCGCCCAAGCCCGGCAAGCGGCCCGGTGGCTGAACCTGGACGCCCCGCCCCCGCCCGAACGCCTCGTTCCCGAAGCCGTTCTTCCGCACCTGGCCTGGCCCGGGAAGGCGGACGAAGCCGCCGGCCGACTGCGCCTGCTGGAATCGCTGCAGTTGCGCCCCCCGACCTGGATCCGCGTGCGGCGCGGCCAGGCATCGGGCGTCCGCGACTGCTGTTCCCAATTTGGAATTGAGGTAACGCCGCACGAGCGGATGCCCAACGCCTGGCGGGTGGAGAATACCGCGCGGCTGGCCGACCTGCTTTCCCGCTGCAAGGGGCAGTTGGAAATCCAGGACGTCGCCTCGCAGGCCGTGGGGCATGTGGCCGATCCGCAGCCCGGCAGCGCCTGGTGGGACGCCTGTGCGGGCGCCGGCGGGAAAAGCCTCCACCTGGCCGACCTGGCCGGGGGGAAAGTCCGCATCCTGGCCTCCGATGTGCGCGAGTCTACCCTGACGGAAGCCGGCCGCCGCGCGCGCCTGGCCGGCCTGGATCGCGCGGTCCGCTTCGCGCGCCTGGATGCGGCGCGCGATCCGCTTCCGAAAACCCTTTTCGACGGCGTGCTGGTGGACGCCCCCTGCTCCGGTTCGGGAACGTGGGCGCGCAATCCGGACGCCCGCTGGCGGTTCGATGCGGCCGCCATCCCGGCACTAGCCGAAACCCAGCTGACCCTCCTCCTTCGCGCGGCCGATGCGGTCAAACCGGGAGGATCGTTGCTCTACGCCACCTGCTCGCTGTTGACCGATGAAAACGCCGACGTTACGAAACAGTTCATGAAGGTACGTCCCGATTTTGAATTGGCGCCCTTCGCCAACCCCCTGACCGGCGCCGAAACGCCCGGCTGGGCCTGTTTCTGGCCGTGGGAAGGCCCCGGCTCTTGCCTGTTCGCCGCGCGCTTCCGCCGTCGGGCCTAGCAGCCTGTCGCGGTTGCGCTGGGCGCGGCGTTTCGGCGTTAATGCCCGGCCGCTTTCGAAACGCCGCACCCGTGTGGCCATCGCGCGCCCTGGGCTCTATCGAGCACCTCGGGCGGCGCGCGATTTGGTTTCCGACATAAGCCCGAAGAGGCTGTTTCGGTGAAATACAGATCGGGCGTATCATGGGAACCGAAATCGCGCGCCGCCCGCCATGCCCGGGAGGGCTGGGGCGCGCGATGGTTACTCGGGTGTGGCGTTTCGATCAGGCGGACCCTGGCGATGCGATTTTGCGATGCTGGCGGTTGACGGCGAGGTGAGCTGGGCTCGTGCCCGCGAGCCTCCAGCCGGAAACCGGCAGCGCGCAAAAGCGCGCGGCAGGGAACGCCCGAAACGCCGCACCCAGCGCAACCACCAACACAACCGTCCACCACAAATCCACTGTGCGGCGCCGACAGCGCCACGCTTCGCGCGAGGATAAAGTCCGGCAGGCTGCAAAGGACCTCAGCCCATCCGCACCACATGGCTGGGTTTGTCGGGATAGGTCAGGTGAAGCCGGATATGGCCATGCCCCTTCTGGTCCAGGGCCCGGCGCACATGTTTTTCAGCCAGGTCCGGTTCGTTGCAATCCCGACTGAGATGCGCCAGGAAAACATCGGTCATTCCCATATGCCCGATCTCCCCCAGCATCTCGGCCAGGGCTTCGTTCGACAAATGACCCTGCCGGCCCAAAATGCGCTGGATCAGCGGCCAGGGCCGGCCGGAATTTTTCAGCATATGCAGGTCGTGATTCGCCTCGACCACCAGGACGTGGCAATGCCGCAGCCGCTCCCGGATCAGGGTGGTGGCCATGCCCATGTCCGTCGCCACACCGATCTTGAGCGATTGAACCGTGAAAATATAGCCGACCGGGTCCATGGCGTCGTGCGGCACGGAAAAGGGCTCTACACGGATGTCGCCAATGTCAAACGGAGCGCCGGTCTGGAAAACATTCCACTGTAAAGAGCCGTCGTCCTCCTCGCCGGTGTAGCGGTCGATCGTTCCAGAATTGGCATAGAGCGTCAGCTTGTGCCGGCGGTGCAGCACGCTGATTCCGGCGGTGTGGTCGCCATGCTCGTGGGTCAGCAACACGGCGTTCACCCGGGCCGGGGGCAGGCCGGCGACTTCCACCCGGCGCAGCGTCTCACGGGCGCTCAGCCCCGCATCCACCAGCAGGCCGGCCGTTTCCGTGCCGATAAATGTGCTGTTGCCCGAGCTGCCGCTGCCCAAGACACAGATTGTGACACCCATATGCGCTTCCCGTTGCGTGATTTCATTCGCTCTGCGCCGCCTATTATACGCATTTTTCGAACCGAACCAAGAGAAGGATGACTTTTTTCATTTCTCCTTGCACCCCCGCGCCGATGTGGCTAAATTAGTCGGTCGAATTGATCATTATTCGGAAGGCACGGTCCATGAGCGAGCAACTTCAACATTTGATCGAGAAAATTCGGACCGAGGGCGTCACCAAAGCCGACGCGGAAGCCAAAACCATCCTGGAGCGGGCCCGGACCGAGGCGGCGCGCCTGGAGCGGGAGGCCGCCGATAAGGCTGCCCAGCTTATAAAGAAAGCCGAAGCGGATTCCCTAACCTATGCGGAACGCGGCCGCAAGGCGATCGAGCAGGCCTCACGCGACACGATTCTCACGCTCCAGCATTCCATTGAAACCCTCTTTGAGCGGATTCTCCTGGCCAAGGTCGAAGAGGCCTTTTCCCCCGAATCCTTCCGCGGCTTCCTGCAGGATGTCATCCGCGCCTACCTGGCCCTGGGCCACAAGGCCGGCAACCTGCTGGTAACCGTTCCCGCCCATGAGGCCGACTCGTTGCGGGCCTACATCCTCAAGGCCCTTCGTGATTCGGCCGTGGAGGGCCTGATTATCCAGTCCTCCAACGACGTGGCCCAGGGTTTCAAGGTCATGCTGAAGGACAATCACGTGGAGCACGACTTCACGGCCGAAGCCGTGGCCGAAACCATGGCGCGGTTCGTACGGCCCGATCTGGCCGCGCTGTTGCGGAATGCCGCCGCCGCGCCAAAGGATGCCCCCCGCGCATCATGAACCCCTATTTCCTGATTGCCAGCCTTCCCCTGCTCCACCTCGGCCAGCGTCCGCCGATCAGTCTTCCCGCCTTTCTCCAGACCGCCGGGGAGCACTTGCCGCCCGGGAATATGGCCGTTTTGCGCGATCTGCTGGAAGCCGACGGCCGCCACAGTCCCGATCCCTTTGCCCGCGAATGGTTCGATCGCGAGACCGAACTGCGCAACCTCTCCGTGCGCATTCGCGCCCGGCACCGGGGGATTAGTCCGGACGGTTTTCTCCGCCCGCAGAAGGGCAACCGCGTCTACCTCCAAACCGCCGTTGCCGACGCTTTCCAGGCCCCCAACCCGCTGGATCGGGAAAAGGCGCTGGACCAGATCCGCTGGCGGATGCTGGACGAGCTGGCGGGGCTGAACCCCTTCGGCCTGGAGACAATTTACAGCTACGTCCTGAAATTGCGCCTGGCCTGGCGCTGGGCATCCTTTGATCCTGAAAAAGGCGCGGCGCTTCTGGAAACGGCCGCCGCCGGAGCGGCAGAACGACAAAAGGCAGAATTATGAACGAGGCGGCAACCGGCAAAGTATCGGGCGTCAACGGCAACCTGGTCCGGGTTGATTTTGAAGGCGCCGTGGGTCAAAACGAAGTGGCCCTCGTCCACGTTGGCGAAACGGCACTCCTGGCCGAGGTCGTTCGGGTTTATGGCCGCAAGGCCGACCTCCAGGTCTTCGAGGACACGGTGGGCCTGATGATCGGCAACACCGTCACCTTCACCGGCAAGCTGCTCTCCGTCCAGCTGGGCCCGGGCCTGCTGGGGCAGATTTACGACGGCCTGCAGAACCCCCTGCCCCGCCTGGCCGAAAAATGCGGATTTTTCCTCCAGCGCGGCACCTACCTGGAAGCGCTTAGCAAGGAAGCGGTCTGGGCCTTCACGCCCGTTGCCAAACCGGGCGACCGTCTCACCGCGGGCGAAACGCTGGGCACCGTGCCGGAAGGCCTCTTCCAGCACCGCATCATGGTGCCGTTCGATTTCCAGGGCGTCGCAACTGTGGAATCCATCCAGCCGGCCGGCTCCTATCCCGCCGGCCAGCCCGTGGCCAAACTGCGGCCCGAGCGCGGAGCGGCGGTGGACGTCTCCATGATCCAAACCTGGCCGGTGAAGATCCCGATCAAGGCCTATTCGGAACGCCTGCGCCCCGCCGAAACGCTCATCACCAAGATCCGCAGCATCGACACCTTTTTCCCGGTCGCCCGCGGCGGCACCTACTGCATTCCGGGCCCCTTCGGCGCCGGCAAGACCGTCCTCCAGCAGCTCACCAGCCGCCACGCCGAGGTGGACGTCGTCGTCATCGCCGCCTGCGGCGAGCGGGCCGGCGAAGTGGTCGAGACGCTGCGGGAATTCCCCGAACTCGTGGACCCGCGCACCGGCCGCAGCCTCATGGAGCGGACCATCATTATCTGTAACACCAGCTCCATGCCGGTGGCCGCCCGCGAGGCTTCCGTCTACACCGGCGCCACACTGGCCGAATATTACCGCCAGATGGGACTCAACGTGCTGCTGCTGGCCGACTCCACCTCGCGCTGGGCCCAGGCGCTGCGCGAGATGTCGGGCCGCCTCGAGGAAATCCCCGGCGAGGAAGCCTTCCCCGCCTACCTCGAATCCGTGATCGCCGCCTTCTACGAACGCGGCGGCATCGTGCGGCTCAAGGACGGTTCCATCGGCTCCATCACCATCGGCGGCACGGTCAGCCCCGCCGGCGGCAACTTCGACGAACCCGTGACGCAGGCGACCCTCAAGGTGGTCGGGGCCTTTCACGGCCTCTCCCGCGCCCGGTCGGACGCGCGACGCTACCCGGCCATCGATCCGCTGGACAGCTGGAGCAAGTATCCCAGCGTCGCCCCCGAGGCCGCCCTCGCAACGGCCCGCAAGGTCCTGAAGAAAAGCGCCGAAATCAACCAGATGATGAAGGTCGTCGGCGAGGAAGGCGTGACGCAGGACGAGTTCATCACCTACCTGAAGGGCGAATACCTCGACAGCACCTACCTGCAGCAGGATGCCTTCCATGAGGTCGACGCCGCCACCGGGGCGGAACGCCAGCGCTTCGTCTTCGGCGTGCTCGACGGGGTGCTGCGGGCGGCCATGCATTTTCCCGATTACGAGACAGCGCGCGGATTTTTTCACAAACTCACCCAGTTGACCCGCGACTGGAACCGCCAGGGCCGCGAGACGCCCGAATTCATGGCGACCCGGGCCGCGCTCGAATCCCTCGTCCAAGAGGTCACCCCCCATGCGTAAGACGTATAACCGGATCGAAAATATCACCGGCAGCGTGATCCACGTCGAAGCCGACGGGGTCAGCTACCGGGAGCTCGCCGAAATCACCTCCCGCCAGGGCACCTCCCTCGCCCAGGTCATCAGCCTGAAAGGCCGCCACGTGGCCCTGCAGGTCTTTTCCGGCTCCCGCGGCATCGCCACCGATGCGGAAGTCCGCTTCCTCGGCCATCCCATGCAGGTGCCCTTTTCGGACGCCCTGCTCGGCCGCGTCTTCAACGGCAGCATGATCCCGCGCGACAAGGGGCCCGCCCTCCAGGAAAACCTGACCGATCTCGCGGGCCCTTCGGTCAACCCCACCAAACGCATCATCCCGCGCCACATGGTCCGCACCGGCATTCCCATGATCGATGTCTTCAACTCTTTGGTGGAATCCCAGAAGCTGCCCATCTTCGCGCGCGCCGGCGAGCCCTACAACGCCCTGCTGGCCCGCCTGGCCCTGCAGGCCGAGGTCGATATCATCATCCTGGGCGGCATGGGGTTGAAGTTCGACGATTACCTGTTTTTCCGCGACACCCTCGACGCCAGCGGCGCGCTCTCGCGCTCCGTCCTCTTCGTCCATACCGCCGCCGATCCGATCGTGGAATGCCTGCTGATCCCCGACCTGAGCCTGGCCGTCGCCGAACAGTTCGCACTGGCCGGAAAGCGCGTGCTCGTGCTGCTCTCGGACATGACCAATTACGCCGACGCGCTCAAGGAAATCGCCATCACGATGGAACAGATTCCCTCCAACCGCGGCTACCCGGGCGACCTCTACAGCCAGCTGGCCGCCCGCTATGAGAAGGCCGTTGACTTCGATACCGCCGGCTCCATCACCATCCTGGCGGTCACCTCCATGCCCGGCGACGATGTGACCCATCCCGTGCCCGACAACACCGGCTACATCACCGAGGGCCAGTTCTACCTGCGCGGCGGCCGCATCGAGCCCTTCGGCTCGCTCAGCCGTCTCAAGCAGCAGGTCAACGGCAGCACCCGGGCCGACCACCGCACGATCATGAACACCATGATCCAGCTGTACGCCTCGTTCCGCGAAACCCTCGAAAAACAGACCATGGGCTTCCGCCTCAGCCCCTGGGACCGCAAGCTGCTGAAATACGGCGAGCGCTTCGAGCGCGAGATGATGGACCTGACGGTCAACATCCCGCTGGAAAAAGCGCTGGACCTGGGATGGGAAATTCTGGCCGACTGCTTCGAGCCGGTCGAGACCGGCGCCCCCTCCAAGATGATCGAACAATTCTGGCCCAAGAAATAATCCGTTGCCGCCATGCCGCAGATAAAGAAAACCAAAATCGAACTCAAGGCCCAGCGCGATGCGCTGCAGCGGTTCGAACGTTTTCTGCCCATGCTGCAGCTGAAGAAACAGCAGCTCCAGGCGGAGATCCAGTCCGTGCATCTGGCGGTCGAGAAAAACCGGGCTGAAGCCAATTCGCTGGTCAGCGCCTCGCGGACGTGGTCGGCCCTGATGGCCGAAGATCCCGCCCGGCTGACAAGCCTGACGGCCCTGGAATCCGTCGAAACGTCCGAGGACAATATCGCGGGCGTGATCATTCCGGTGTTCAAGTCGGCCGTGTTTCAAAGTGAGGAACTCGACCTCTTTGAAACGCCCCCCTGGCTTGAAGAGGCGCGTGATTTGATCAAGGCCCTGGCGGCCCTCCTGATCAAGCGCCGCATCCTGGAGCGCCAGAACGCCCTGCTCGAGGAGGAGCTGCGGGTCACCTCGCAGCGGGTCAACCTGTTCGAAAAGGTGAAAATCCCGGAGTCGAAAGAGAAGATCCGGGTCATCAAGATTTTCATGGGCGACCTGATGACGGCCGAAGTGGCCCGCGGCAAGGCGGCCAAAAAGGTCGGCAAGCGGGAGGATGCGGCATGATCGTGCCGATGAAAAAAGTGACCATTCTCAGCCTCGCCGATCATCGCGACGAATCTCTGAACGCGCTGCGCGAGCTGGGGGTCCTGCATGTCAGCCCCCTGCGGAGCGCGCCAGCGGGCGACCTGGAAACCGCCCGGCGCCACCTCGAGGAGGCGCAGGCCGTTCTCGTCGTCCTGCGGCGGCTGGCCGCCGAAAACCCGGGCGCCCCCTCCCCCGCCGGCCCGATCTCCCCGGCCGAGGTGCTGGCCGAAGCCCTGCGTTTGACCGCAGCCATACGGGAACGGGCCGAAACCCTCCTGCGGTTGAACGACCGGGTCAAGCACCTGGCGCCGTACGGGGATTTTGATCCCGCCGAACTGCGCGAGCTGATCGCCCGCGGAATCTCCATCCGCCTCTTC
This sequence comes from Kiritimatiellia bacterium, assembly GCA_046484345.1. GTDB lineage: Bacteria > Verrucomicrobiota > Kiritimatiellia > CAIKKV01 > CAIKKV01 > CAIKKV01. Next base: position 6,727 of record JAWOJA010000063.1, on the reverse strand, counting down.
CGGGCCGAATCGCGGGCGGATATCCAACTACCCGAGGGGGCGGTCCGCGTTGACCTGCATCGCGACAACACCGCCGTTTTCTTCGCCCTGCTCAACGCGCCCGGCTGGACCGGGAACGCGGTGGAGATGCCGGTTCCCGAACGCGCGCTCGGGGATGTGCGCCGCGAACGGACGCAGGTGGAGGCCGATCAGGCCGCCGATGGAAAAGCCTTGGCACAACTGGCCAGCCGCCTGAACCTCGCCGAAAAGGCCGCGGCCGATGCCCTCGACCGCGTGCGTTGGCTGGAAGCGCGCAACGGCATGGGCCAGGATGGGGCCGTTCTTCTGATCCAGGGGTTCATGCCGGCCCCGGATCTGCCCACGCTCCAGGCCGAGGCCAAGCGCCAGGGCTGGGGCTGGCTGGCGGAAGATCCGACGGAAGCCGACGCCGTGCCGACCCTCATCCGCTATTCGCGCTGGACGCGGCCCATCCAAAGCCTGATGGATATGCTGGGCATCGTGCCGGGTTACTGGGAACTGGATGTCAGCCCCGTTTTCCTCATCTTTTTCAGTTTGTTTTTCGCCATGCTGGTCGGCGATGCCGTCTATGGCCTCCTTTTCCTGGGGCTGACGTTCCTGATCCGCAAAAAGTGGAAGGCCGCCCCGCCCAGCCTCGTTCCGCTTCTGACCATTTTGTCCCTCTCGACCATGGTCTGGGGCGTGCTGTCGGGCTCCTATCTCGGAATCGAGGCTCTGCCGGGGCCCCTCCGCAAGTTGAAACTCGACATGCTGACCGATACCACCCGGATCGAGCATATCTGTTTCCTGCTCGGCGCCTCGCAGATGTCGCTGGCCCATGCCTGGTGCATCGTCCGCAATCCCCGCTCCATCACCGCGCTCGCCCAGTTGGGCTGGATCGGCTCGTGCTGGATGATGTATTCGCTCGCCGAAAACCTGATCCTGGGCAAACCCCACCTGCCCGGCATATTCTGGATCTTCGGGGTCAGCGTGTTCCTTATTTTTGCATTCACGGTCCCGTTCAAAAAATTTAAAACCGATTACCAGTCGCTCCTGAACGTGCCGTTCAGCATTATCGGCCATTTTGGCGACACCATCTCCTACCTGCGGCTCTACCTGGTGGCCAGCTCGTCGGTCGTCCTGATAAAGGCCTTCAATGAAATCGCCTTCGGGGGCGATGCGCCCATGACCCTGGGCCGCGGCCTGGCCGGGGCGGTCATTATTTTCCTGGTTCACCTGTTGAACATTCTGCTAAGCGCCCTGTCGGTGCTGGTGCACGGCGTGCGGCTGAATGCCCTTGAATTTTCCTCCCACCTGGGAATTCAATGGCTCGGCCGCCATTTCAACCCGTTTCGCAAGGAATCCGCCCCAACCCCCTAGACGTTACGAATGAAAGGATACTCATGACACCGGAAGAAATCACCTCCATTGGAAAAATCGGATCCGCCGCCGCCCTGGGCCTTTCCGCCATCGGCTCCGCCCTCGGCGCCGGCGTCGCCGGCATGGCCGCCATCGGGTCGTGGAAAAAATGCTACGCGCAGAACAAGCTGGCGCCGTTCATGCTGATCTCGTTCGTCGGCGCGCCGCTCACGCAAACGCTCTATGGCTTCATCATGATGAACTCCATCCGCGATGCGGCCGTGGCTGGCTCGCCCTGGCAGGGCCTCGTGGGAGCCGGCATCCTCGGCGGCCTGGCGGTCGGCCTGTCGGCGTTCATGCAGGGCAAAGCGGCCGCGGCAGCCTCCGACGCGCTGGGTGAAACCGGCCAGGGCACGGCCAATTACCTGATCGCCCTCGGCATCATCGAAACCGTGGCCATTTTCACGCTGGTGTTCATCAACAACGCCATCAAGTAACCGCCCGGTTCTACGCCTTCAAATATAACAAAATCGCGGCCACCGGGTGGACTGGATGATGTTGCCGAACACCACGCCGATGCGGTCGAAGCGGATGTACAGGAAAAATATGCTGGTGAACCAGAACAGGGCTTAGGGCACGGCCATGGCCCACAGGCGGGGCGTGCGCGTGCGGGCGCGCGCCACCAGGGGCAACCCGGCAATCGCGCCCAGGGCGGGATAGAGGTAGACCCGCAGGGGCGGCATGTCGCGCGCGAAAATGGAAAACAGGACAAGCGCCGCCAGCCCCATCTGGAGGTGCGAAACACCCAGCAACTGAAAGGGCGTGCCGCCCGATCGCTTCAAAAACCAGCGGGAGGATATGTAGGAAAGCGATTGGAGCAGGGCCGCCAGAAACCCGCACACGATTCCCGCCGTATCCATTCCGTTCAGCCCTTCCCAAAACGAGCCCCAAAAACGGACGCCACCTTAGTGCATTGCCTTTGGAAATTCAAATCTTTGCGCAGTAATAACCTTTTCATTTTCCGCAAACATCCTACACTATCGCCATTGTCTGGAAGGGTGACATGCGCAACTCGTATTTCCAATGGCCGGCAACCTTGTTGCTCTTTTCCCTGTTTTGCTGCGCCTCACCCGCGCAATCCAATCTCCTGGAAGACATGAAATGGGAACCGGCGGTCGTCACCAATCCCCCGAATGCCGTCAAGCTCTGGTTCCCCGTCGGCGAGAAACTCACCTACAGCGTGCATTGGGGCATTTTCGAAGTCGCCACCAGCGTCATCACCACGGACTGGGTCACCTGGCTCGACGGACGTCTCCTGCTGCGCATCCGCTACCGCACAAAAAGCCTCCACATCCTCGACAAACTCTATCCGGTCAACGATCTCATCGAGAGCTACATCGATCCGGTCACATTTTTACCGGTCCGGTTCATCAAAAACATGAACGAAGGCTCCCGCCGGGAAAAGGCCATGATCGACTTCAACCACGCCGCCAAAACCGCCCACTGGCGCCGCCTGGTCAAGAATTACCAGGATTATGAACTCCCCATCGCATCCGATACCCGCGATATCCCCAGCCTCTCCTATTGGCTGCGCAAGGACGGTTTTCTCGCCGGCACGACGAACGAATACGAGTTGCTGGCCGACGATAAAATCTACAAGCTGATCCTTCGTGTTTTACCCGAAAAAAAAGGCGTCGCCGCCGCGGAGTATGACTCGATTCCAGCCGTCCGGGTCATCCCCGAGGCCCAGTTCGAGGGACTCTTCGTGCGCAAAGGGAAAATTGACCTGAAGCTCAGCAAAGGGGCGCCCTGCATGCTCCTTAGCATGGATGCGGAGGTGCCGGTGGCCAAAATCCGCCTGCGCCTGACCAAAATCGAAGGGCCTCAAGCCTCCATGTGGGCCACCATTTGGCCGGACGCTACAAAAGATCAGTAAACCGATTTATATAAAACATTTGCCTTTGTCGCTAGAAGAGCCTACAGTTTCCAAATTGTAGGAGAATTCAATGGCTGATCTGGATCCTTCACGGAAAAGGTATCGCATCACGTTGGCTGACGTGGCGCATAAAGCAGGGGTCAGTTCCGCCACCGCCAGCCAGGTGCTGAACAATCGTCCGAATTGCTGGGCCTCGCTGAACACACGCAGCCGCATTCTCACCGCCGCCCGCGAACTGGGCTACCGCCCCAATCTCACCGCCCGTTCGCTCCGCGAGGGCCGAACCCAATCCATCGGGGCCATTTCCCCCATGTTCTACGTGGGCACCCACCACAACCGGGCCACCGGCATTTTCGCCGCCGCCCGCCATCGCCTCTACGCCGTCGTCTACAGCGCCCACGGCAACCAGCCCGAACAGGAGGAAGGCCTCATCCAACTGCTTCTGGACAAGGGCGTGGACGGGCTCATCGTGCAACCCACGGATGCCGGCCCCCATGAGGAGCTGCGGCGCTTGGCCGGCACGGGCTTTCCCGTCGTCACCCTCGACGGCTCCTGCTCGATCCCCTTCGATTGCGACGATGTCAGCGCCGATTACACGGAAGTCGGCCGCCTGCAGATCGCCCACCTGCTGGCCCTCGGCCGCAAACGCGTGGCGCTCGTGAACCACGTCCCCGCCATCTACATGGATGCGGTGCGGGAGGATGCCATCCGCCAGGAGCTGGAGAAAGAAAAACTCCCCCCGCCCCTGCTCATGGACCTGCCCTTTGCCCCCGGCGACAGCGAACTGCCGCCGTTGGCGCCGCTGGAAGCCTCCCTGCGCGCCTTTTTCGCGGAAAACAAGGGGCAATTCGATTGCCTGATTGGCAGCGATTACGCCATGTCGCTCTCCATGCGGCTGCTGGCGGAGCTGAACATCCGGGTGCCCGAGGATGTCGCCATCGTGGGAACGGGCGACACGCCCCTCGCCGCTTTCGGCATTCTGCCGCTGACCAGCGTCGGCGTCAACGACATGTGGATCGGCGAACAGGCGTTCAAGACCCTGATGGCGCGGCTTGAAAATCCGACGCGCCAGACCTTCCGGCACCTTTTCAGCACCCCTTCCCTCGCCATCCGCGCCTCCTCGTGTAAAATTTAGTGGATGTTTGTTACAAAAAAATCTTGCGCCATGCGTCCGTCTGTTATAAGTTACTGGTCCGCTTTTTGATCAACAAAAGCGAGCGTAGCTCAGTGGTAGAGCTCCACCTTGCCAAGGTGGTTGTCGAGGGTTCAAATCCCTTCGCTCGCTCCAATTTTTTCGGAATGTGGAAGTGTAGCTCAGTTGGTAGAGCAGCTGACTCTTAATCAGCGGGTCGTCGGTTCGAGCCCGACCACTTCTACCAGCTCATTCTCTGAAAAATTAGCTGTGACCCCATTCTGGCACTTCTACGTCATTCGCACCATCTCGGGCGCCTTGTATGCCGGAATTGCCACGGATGTCCAGCGCCGCTACGAGGAGCATCTATCCGCCAGTCCCCGAGCCGCCAAATTCCTGCGCGCAAACCCGCCACACGCCCTCGTGTTCAAACGCCGCATCGGCTCCCATTCTCTGGCCCTGAAGGTGGAATACCGCTTTAAACAGCTCCCCAAAGCGGCCAAGGAAGCCCTCATTGCCGCCGGCAAAATGCGCATCAACCGCACCACCGGCGCAATTGACGGTTGACCATGAATTTTTGCACGATGCATTGGAGGGCGCCGCGCTGTCGGCGCCGCCTATCCTGGAAAAGCGCGCGCTTACCACGGTTCCGATGATTCGGATTCACCACGGAGGCGCGGAGGCACGGAGACGGAAAATCCACGGAGACTCGCGAATACCACCACGCCGCGCTCGCGTCCTGGCGCCATTCGCTCGACTATTCTTTTAAGGAAGAGGAGGCTCTCTTTCTCCAAGTAGAGGTCGAGAAAACGGCGGGCTGTCCGGGCCTTGACGGACATGCCGCCGTTTTCGAATCTCTGTGCTCTCTCGTCTCCGTGCTTCCGTAGCGTCCCCACGAATTCCCTCGGCTCAATCCGCGTAAATCCGCGCAATCCGTAGCATCATCATCCTAAAAACGGCTCACCCGCCATCCGCGCTAGGACCCCCCGTCTGACTCCCGGAATAGCAACTTCAGCGGGCGACCGCTTTCGCCGCCGCTTTCAAAGCCGGAAGAACCATCCTGTCCTTTTCGCGGTTCAGGAATTTCTTGCTGGCAATAATCCGATCCAAGGGCAACACTTTCACAAAAAAGCTCCCCAGGGACACATCGATGGCGGTTTTCATTTCCCGCTCGAACTTGCCCACTCCGTGGACGGTCAGCACAATATCGAAACAATCGACATGCTTGCCTGAAAACACCGGTGGGTTCAGCCCGATCGGCGGGACCAGCGTTCCGCCCAGCTTCATCAATGCTTTGCGGATTCCCGGGTGATTGATGTCCAAAAACCAGAGATCCACATCCTGCGTGACCATGGGAGCGCCCTGAAGCGCGGCGGCCGATAGACCGACGACTATGAACGGAACCTTGTTCCGGGTCAGTTCGCGCAGGAACGCCAATTCTTTAGCGGTGAAGATGAGCTTGTCTTCCACGGGTCAGCGCCTTTCGAAGCCGCTTAACGGGCGGCAGGTCCAAATTCATCAGGGTGCGGAACACGACATCGCGGTCCGCCGAGGGGTTTTGCCGGCAAATCGCATCCGTGCGTTCCCGCAACTCTCGGATGCGCCGGACCGGTCCGGAGGAGTCCTCCAGAAATCGCAACGGACTGACGTTCAGGCTTTTGGCGATTCTGCATACGGACTTCGGCAGAACGGATACTTTGCGCGTCAGCGAATAATAAGCCGTGCGACTGACTCCCGCTTCGGACAGAAGCTCCCGCAGGTGAATCCGACGCTCCCGGCAGAGTTGCTTCACGTTATCCAGTTGTATTCGCATGATGTTAAAGTACTAAAATATAGAACTTATGTCAATTACGACAATGACTTCCGACTTTAATGATTCGGGTACAAATCACTTGTCGATTGCCGAGATAGGAGGTCTATAACAAATCACCTCGGTTCAATCCGCGTCAATCCGCGCAATCCGTAGCTTCCTTAATCTCCCTCTCCTAATCGTAATCGTAATCTTAATCGATGGTGTAACACTCTTTCTGTAAATTCTTCCTTCCCTTGAAAAGGAAACCTCTCTCATAGAGGCTTTGGCTGGAAGGAGGGGCCGCCGTGAACGCCGGCGTGAAAATGTAGTTTTTCTGGCGGTTTGAAAATGCAGGAACAGAAAGGGCGCCGGTGTGAACCGGCGCCCGTTTCGTTCAGGGTTCTTCGATCCGGTCCTTCATGCGGTAGCTCTTGCCTTCGATGACGACGGTTTCGGCATGATGCAAGAGGCGGTCGAGCACGGCAGAGGCGAGTGTGGCATCGTTGTTGAA